>JALFMW010000392.1 GCA_022782605.1 Clostridium sp.
ACATTTTAAATGTATACTTTTCATAGTCTTGGACAAACTTACTAAAGTTTTATCATTAACTTCAAATGTTAGCCCTGTTAAATTTATTGCTACTCCATTATTATCTACTAAGTAATATTCTCTAGTTTCATTCAAAGGTATTACTTCTTCTCCATCTATATGATAGATTATATCTGGTTTATCCTTATCTAACACGGTATCTTTTTCATTATAAGCTAGATTCATTTCTATATTATCTTCAGAAATTTTTTCTACTTTCTTAGCTATTAATGTTATAATACCTTGTTCCAAAGATCTAGTAATATCTATTACTTCAAATATATCCGTATCCGAACCCCCAAACATAAATCTCCAATTCTTTTGAATATTTTTAGTGTATTCATTAGCTTGTACTAAAATTTTTAATTTAGTATCTTGATAGGATAAGAAGTCATTAGTTAATAGAGTTTTAGACCCGTAGGAGTCATTACTACTTACACATGGAAATCCCCATTTCTCATACCAAGTTCCTTTTAGCCCTTGCCATTTTAAAGAAGTGTTGCATTTTAAAAATACCACTTTATCATTAACTTCTTCTCTTTCTACATCTGAAGTAATTAAATATATTGACTCATGCCAATTATCCCATTCATTAAAAGAAAATTGAACATAATCTCCCCTCTTTAAAGTATTAGGAAATACTCTTAAATATGTTTCCATGTCTGCACTAGCAGTTTGTCTTTTTGATAAACCAGTTAATCCTTTAATGGGGTTGCTATAATCAAAATTAACATATATATCTTTAGCTTCTTTAGACCCTACTCTGACATAAAAATCATATATCATGTTATCTAGGGCTTCGTTATAGGTTTTAATTCCTTTATATATTTCTTTATCTATTTTACTTTTTCCATAAACACCTATATTTTTAAATAATTTTAAAGTATTAATATCCATATAGGTATTCACCTGTTTCTCTATTTATCAAATTATAACTATTTACTTTGCCTTCAAAAGAAGCTCTGTATTCAGCTAAAAAATCATTCATATATGTTTTTCTACCTTCATTAGGAGAATAGGTTTTTATATCACCTTTAACATATAATTTTGTTTCAGCTAATTTTACTCCTTCATTTTCTAGCACTTGCAATCTCATACACTCTGCAACTAATTCAATTTCATCATAATGTAATTCAAAATTAAATTCTTCAGAGTCGTAATCACAATTTAAAAAATTCACAGGCTGGTTTTTGTTCACCATTCTTTGTAAAACAGGTAAAGCTTGTTTCATTATCATTAAGTTCTTTTTATTTATAATTTTTATAATCTCTTTATCTGTAAGTTGGTTACCAATCCCAACTTCAAAATAGTCGGGATGGTTTTGCATTTTAGTTTCAAACAGATCATATACTTCACTAAATTCAGTATTCAATTAAATCACCCACTATTTTTTAGTAGTTGTTTTTCTTGTTCTTGTTGTAGTTTTTTTTGTAGTTTTCTTTGCTTCAGTTTTTGGTTCTTCTTTTGTTTCAATTATAGGAGCTACTTCTTCTTCTACATTTTCTTCAACAGGGGCAAAAATATTTAAAACATCTTCCATAGGAGAAGGTCTTAGGTCACTATTTACCACTCCTGTTTCTAACTCTTCTATCCTACCTTTAAGATATAATCTGTTCTTTTCTGGTATAGGATAGCTATTTGTATTTGTTAGGTAAACTAATTCTCCGTAATATTTTCTTAACTTATTTATATCTCTACAATTTACAACAAAATTTATAAAATCTTCCCCTTTATCTAAAATATGTTCCCATATTTCTTTTCTAGTTTTTTCTAAATTTGTTATTCTTAATTCCTTTAATATATCTTCTTCAGCCATATCATTTTCTGGTGAAAATCTAATTATTCTTTCTCTAAAAAGTCTTGCGAGTCTCTTAGCCCAAAACTTAACTTGTTCCCAAGTAACTTCTACTTCTTCAATGTCATTACCTTGTCTAGCAGGTAAAACAACATCAAAATCTCCCCTTCTGATTTCAGGTAAATATACCTTGTAGCTAAAATCATTATATATCATTAAAGTATCATTATCCTTCATTTTTCATTTCCCCTTTTTCTTTTATAAATTTTTAAATATAAAGACCAAGGGGATTTTATCCCCTTAGTTTAAAATTATTCTACATTAACAATAACTAATTTATCTTTTACTAATTCTGGGTCTACAATTATTCCTAATTCTATACCAGTAATTTTGTAATGAATAGCTTCACTATTTCCATCTTCAAGTGGATATACTCTTACTTGACCAGCTGTAAAGAAAGTACCGATCTTTCCACCAATACCAATTAGCTTATTTTTTGGAAGAATAGTTTCTCCATCAGCAGTTTTTAATGCATCTCTACATACTGCAAATCCAATACCGTCCATCATAGTTAATACACCATTTCTAATCATGTCTGACTTTGTAGCGTCGTCAAAAGTTGATCCGTAAGCAGTTCTATAAGCCTTAGATAACTTTTGAATATTAGAAGTTAGACCTGCGATTACAGGAACTCCGTTCTTACAGTTAGCAGTTACAGCTTCTTGGATATCATCTAATAAAGAAGTTGTAATAGCTCCTTGAGCGTCTGGAGTAGCTTTTAATTTTAATACCATATCAAATACAGCCTTAAACTTAGCTATTGTAATTTGTTCTTGTAACATCATTACAAATTCAGCGAAACCTACAGCACCTTGTTTTCTAAGATTTTCCATCTTATATTCGATTTCAGCTTGTAGATGTGTTCTTTGAACATATCCTTCGCTGAAGTCAACGTAGTTAGATTCTACGTTACCTGTTCTTGGTGCAGTTTCGTATACTTTTAAAGTATTCTTAATTCTTCCTCTTTGGATTATTGTATCAAATTCTCCAATAGAAGTTGTATCAAATAAAGCATTTACAATTTCATATGGATAATCAGCATAATCATTTTCAACAACGATTAAAGCTATTTGAGCTAATTCTTCCTTAGCTACTCTACTTCCAAATCTATCAGCTTTTAATATCTTGTTTTCTACTAAAGCTGAAAATTCCTTTTCTTCTTCTGATAATTCTTTTCTTTCTGCAACGTTTCTAGCCCATTGCATACCTAATCCGTTTCTTTCGCTACCAACGAATTTTTCAAAAATATTTGATTCTTGTTCTGATAATATTATATTTTCAAACATTAGTTATTCTCTCCTTTATCCCAATTATTTTGTGTAAGGTCTTACCATTGTGTAAGAGATTACAAAGTGTTCTTTCATAGCATATAAATCTGTTATATTATCTCCTTCAGAATTTAATAACTTAGATTCATTCATAGGTCTATTATTAAATCCTTCTGAATCTACCATGTGTATAACAGCTAATACTGTATTACCTGTAGTAGCTTCTTTTAACACACCATTTACTACAGTTAATTCTTTTCCAATTAATGCAGTTCTCTTTTGAGCTAAAGTTTGGCTAGTGTTATCTAAAACTGTTTTTATAGCAGTATCTACTACATCTGTTGCAAATCTTTCAGCTTCTTCAAAAGGAAAAACACCTACTTTAATTCCTTTTGGAAGAGTTGCTTGGTATTCATCAAATATTGATTCTGGAATACCTAAAGCATTTCTGAAAGAAACCTTAGAACCTCTGATAACAATTCCTTGTACTTCTTTAGCAGTAGTAGCCTTCTTTACTTCTTTTGTAACATGATTGATAGATACAAACATACCTATCTTTAATTCTTCTCCTGCAATATAATCAGCAGGAATTTTCTTAATTGGATGTGTCATTCTTTTTTCAAACATTGTTCATTTCTCCTTTTTACATTAAAATCTTTTATTTCTCTTAGCTAGTAAACTAGCTATGCTTGTTGTTTTTATACTACCTTCTCCATTATCGGATAGGTTAATATCTATATGAGTTTCTGAAGTTTCTAATTCAGCACACTTCTTTTTAGAACATTCGCAAGGATTCTTTCCACACTTAGGACATTTTTCCTCTGCACATTTCTTTTTTGCTTCTTCGTCTTCTTCTGCACATTTCTTTTTAGAACATTCGCAAGGATTCTTTCCACACTTAGGACATTTTTCCTCTGCACATTTCTTTTTTGAATTTTCTGCTTCAGCGATTACTTTCTTAGCAATTAAAGAATTTACTTTAGCTTCGTCTAATTCAGCTATAGCATTTCTCATTTCTTCATTAGCTTCGATTTCTTCTGAAGTAAAATATTTAGTTGAAATAACATAAGACTTCATAGCTTCTTGTTTTTCAGCTAATTCTCTAGCTTCTTTTTCAGCTTTTAATCTTTCCATTTCAGCCTTAACTGGTTCTAGTTCAGAAATTAAATTATCTCTTTCTGCAATAGTTTCTTTTTGTGAATTTATAGTTTCACCTAATTTAATTATTTCTGTATCTTTTGTAGATAGTTCTGCTTTAACTTTTTCTAATTCAGCTTTTAAAGAAGATATTTCTTCTTCTTTAGTAGCTATAGATTTAGCTAAAGATGATACTTCTGTATCATGTTGTTCTTTTGAAATGAAATTTTCATTTTCCATTTCTTCTCCTCCTTTAATATTATTTATATCTTCTTGAAGTGCTTGGCTAAACTCTATAAATTGTTCTTCTAAAGTTTGCTCTGCAACATCTATAACTCTTGAACAATCATATGCAGGTGGGGTTTTTCTTGATAAAAGACAATGCCCTAATAGGATACCAGAATTTATTATTTTTCTGCCTTGCTCATCCAAAGATGAATCTAAAACAGACACTTCCCAACTTGTATGTAAACCTTGTCCACTTTTAAATCTTTGTGTTAATATTGAACAAGCTTTTTCAAATCTCTTCCATACTCTAGCAGTTCCCATAAGATACTCTTTGCCTTCTATATTTTCAATTCTAACGCTTTCAAATACTCCAAAAGCATCTGTCCCAAATTTACCATTTTTATATTGATGAGTAGTGAAATCAGAGCCTTGTATTTTTCCTACTACTGGATTCATTACTAAAGTATCCATCCATGTTTCTATAGTATCTCTATTAAGTTTTACTCCATTCCCATTAAAATCAAAATCACACAATATAAAATCTACTAAATAATAATCTGGATGGTCAGATTCAGAAATGGATATGTTATAATTACTACTTAAATATATTGTTTCATTCATCCATTTCACCCCCTTCCACATATCTTATTTTAATTATATCTGTTTCAAAAGGTCTTTCTAGCATTCTATTTATTAAATTTAAACTTATTTTGACACCGAATTCCTTTTTAGATTCTTCAATCAATTCTCTTTTTGTATTATATATTTTATCATTAGTTTCACAATAAATTTTATTCTTCTTTTCCATTTTTTTACGGCTTCTGCTCATGGATTCTTCTGTATTATAGTCACATAAACCTTTTCTAGTTCCTATTTTTAAATATTTTCTTATCGTGGTTTTGGATTTTATTTTTAGTTTTTCTCGTATTTCTTTAATACAACATCCCTTATTCCATAAAGAAACTATATCTTCTAATAAAGTATCTTCAGCTATTTCAACATCTATTTTATCCCAATTTATAACAGATAGGTCAAAAATATTATTTATATTGCTTTTTAACACACTTTCTTTTATAAAATTAAAATCAGACACCCTACAATCTATTTCTATATATTTATCTTCTGTAATACCATTTTTAAAAGCTAACCTCTTTTTATATTTATCATTTTCTTGTTCATCTCTAATATTCTTGCCCCACCCACTTTGCTTATAATGTTGCTCTCCATGCATTTCAATTATAATCTCAAAAAAAGGGATATATCCATCATATCTTTTATTTCCTATAGTTTTTTCCAATTCATAATCTTTTATTAGATTATTGTTTTTCATTTCTTTTAATAAACAATTTAAAAATCTATTTGGATAAGTAAAACCTGTTGAACAACCATTGCAATTAAAACCAAGACAAGCTAAAACCCCTGCTTTATATATTTTTTCATATCCACATTTGGGACAAATGCATTCTAATTCTGTGTCATATGTTATATCTTCTTTGTCTATATCTTCTTTATTTTTTAAATATATTATATATTTCTCTTTTATAGTTTTTATATAATTCGGAATTTCTCTTTTCTTTTGCTTTTTTATAGGTTTTTCTTTCTTAGGAAGTGTAACTATAGAACCTAATTTTACAGCTTTTAAATCTGAAGTCCCCATAGCATACTCTTTTTCATTATATATAAAATGTATCTTCCTATTTTCATATTGTAAATAGTTTATTTCTCCTATAACTTCTCCATATTGAAATTTAGAAACATATCCCTTACATTCATTCCAATTTATGTTATTATTCTTATGAGGTAAATGTTCTAATTCTATAATCTTTGGCTCTATCTTTCCCATTTTTACCACCTCCTATTTAGTTTCCTTCTTTTTCTCTTCTCTTCTCTGACGGTCAATTTCTCGCTTATTAGCATCAGCATTTCTCTTACTATTATTGCTATTCTTACCTTCTATATTCTTTTCTGTTTCAGTTTTTTCTTCACCTATTTTGTCGCCTGCTGTATTATAACTTGTTTGATAAGGTTCAAATATGTCATTCAGTCCCTTATCATTTTCTTGCTTTCTTCTTTGAGTTTCTATATCTATATCTATTCCTAATACCTTAAATGTAGTTTCCCTACTTAAACCTAATGTAGTATAATAAGTATTGATTAAAGCGACCTTGCTTTCCATGCTAATTAATTCAGTAGATTCTATTTCCATAGTAGGGCATTTGTCTAGTTTATATCCTTTTTCAAAACATAATAATTTAAAATATTTATTAAATATAGGTTCTAATTGTTTACTAATTTTATTTATACTCTTCAATAACTCTGAATAATTTAAATTAGTTACAGTATAGCTACTTCCATCTTCAGCACTAATAAAAGATATTCCTAAAGCACTTAATAAACGATTACGGTATTCCATAATTTTCTCTGAAGGAGTTAGTTCTACTTTTGGTTCAAGTATCTCTAAACTTTCTGTATAAGGAGGTGCAGTATATATAACATCCTCTTGTTGCATAGCAAACATAAGTTTTTGTTGTAGAAAACCAGTTATATTAGGTAAATTACCTATCTTATTATTATCTTTGTCAAGACATTCTTTTCTCATTTTTTGAAAATAGATTTTCTTAGCTCTATCAATAAGGTTCTTTCTATCTACAGCATCTATTGTTTCTAGCATTATTTCAGCCTTTAAACCCTTTACTATAGGGGATAATCCCATTAGACCGTCACCCTTATTAACTCTAACCACACTACATCTTTCATTATCAAGTAGAGCATATTGCTCTTGATTTGTATACGCTTCGTAGACTTCTGGTGGATAGTTTTCTTTTAACATAGAAGATATTTTATTTTCAATCATTCCTTGATATTTTTCACCTGTAAAATATTTACTCAAACCTCTTTGAATACCAGTAACCAATTTACTTACATTCATAACAACTAAAGGTTCGTGGTCTTGTTCTATAGGAGTTATTTCACATACACCCAAAGGGTAAAAACTTAAATGCCATCCTTTTTGAACATCTCCCATAAGATACATAATAGTTGTTCCTTTGGAAAAAGTATTGGAAGTAACTTCTCCCACTACATATCCTATATCTATTTGCTCACAAAAATTCTTTATAGAAGTCATCATAGTATCGGTAGTATTAGTTTTTTTCTTTATTGTATAACTTTTATTAGTGTTATTCTCTACAGTTTCTATAACTCTACCAATTAAATCATCTGTATTAATATAGTATTCAATAATAGAATTTAATTCTAATATTTTATCTAAATTATTTTGAGCATTTTCACTTAAATGAGATAACCTCTCTAAGTCTACTTTAGCAAAGCTCTGTGAATATATTTTTTCTTTTGCAACCATATCATAGTAATGGGATAAGTCACCTTGTTTATAAGAAGCACTCTCAAAAGCTTCTTCAAGAGCTTTATTATATTCAGATACTAAATCCTTGCTTACATGGGCTTGAGCGTACTCACCTAAATAATCTGGATTATCTTCTATTTTGCTTACAGTATATCCATTACCATTTTTAGTTAATATTCTTGATTCACCTTCTTGTAAAGATGAAATCTCAATTGTATCTTTAGCCATTTAAAATCATTCACCTCCTATTTTAAATTCTAAATGTTTGTTTATAACCTCCTACTAAACTTACTTTATACCAATCTTCCATATCGTAACTCTCTTTTTTAGTTAACTTTGTTTCTAAGAAATTAGTTATAAAATAATTACCCATAGCTCTGGCAATATATTTATCTTTTGTACCAGTATTAGGTTCTTTTAGTGTTATCATTGCTTTAGTTTCATCTCTACTTAGAGAAATCATTTCGTTTAAAGTCATATCTGAATATATATATGGAGCTTCTAGTCTAGCTTTTTCCCTACCATCAGCGAAAATATATTCTTTTCTACCTCTTAAATATTCGTCTTTAGCAACTAAATTAGATTTTAAACACTTAAACTTACCACTCAATAAAGCATCTTTCATATTAGTATGCATAATATGGTTTCTTTCATTTGAAGCTATAAAAGCATAAATACAAGCTATGGCATTAGGGTCTTTACATCTATCTCCCAAATCTTTAGCTGAAGGAGTATCTTCATTAAATACTTTCATAGCAGGGTAAGTTATTTCTCTTTCTGGGTCATATGTAGGTCTAGCTAATTGGTCAATTAAATCTATACCATATGTACGTCCGTCAAGTACAATCCAATCTGCTTCAAAATCAAAATATAATCTCTTTAGATATAAAGCTTGTTCAATTACTGGAACACCTTCATGTCCTTCTGAATAAACTTCTTGTCTAATATAAATATCATCTTTTCTAGTGGCTCTAATTGCCTTTATATCCGTAAAGTCGTTCTTCTTTTTAGAAGTAGATTTAGCTACTGCTATATCCATAGAAAGAATTCTAACTTCATCTTTTTCTTTAGGAATATAACCAAAACGTTCAGTTTTATTATAGTTTGGTTGTTTAGAATTATAATACTCTTCAAGCGTTAATGGATAAAAAGCTTTCTTTAAAACTTGTGAATGATTTATTAGGTCGTAAGTATAATATTGCCCTTCTGCTCCTCCAGACATTAAATTTAGATACTCCATTTCCCATGTCATATCGTCACATTGTTTTTTAGCTTTAATCATTTGTTTTTTGGTTTTTATACCATGATGAATGGTTAATTCATAATCTGCACAGATGATCATTCCATTCATACTTTCATCATTTCTACTTGAGTACATATTTTGAAATGTTTGCCTTACCAAATTCCACATCCAATGACTTTTGTAATAAGCAGAACTTAAATACACTTCTCTAGGTTCTTCTTGTAATATTTCCAAATACTCTTCCCATTTAGGAAGTTTTAAATAAGGAACTGGTCTAGCTATTTCTGTTGGCACTAGCACGGAATCTAGTACTTCTTTATCGACCAATCTAAATTCATCAACTAAAAGTACTGTTGACCTAATTCCTCTTGACTGCTCTCCACATACGCAACAGATGAAGCTACTTCCATTTTCAAAAATAACTTCTATATCATTCTGGCTCGTCTTAATTTCTTTTATATGACTGGCGAGTCTAGGAGACATTTTCATTAATTCTTTTTGTATCTTTTCTTTTACAAGTAGTGAAGCCTGCTTTTTAGTTAACGCTGTGGCAACGATCTTGCTATTTGGATATAAAAGACAAACGCAACAAGCCCATAGTGCTGTTATAAAACTTTTAGAAAACGCTCTCGCACAAAGTAAAACAACAGTTGGAGAGATGTTCATTAAATACATTGCCACCATTTGAAATAAATGTAACTTTATTCCCAAATAATTAGTTGCAAGTCTATGAATATTTCTTCTAAAGAAAGTACACCAATGTATTACATTCTCTTCTCTTTTACTTTCAAAATATTTACCTTGTGCAATTTCCTTCTTGGTTCTTTCGTATAATTTCTTCCTCATTCTTTCTTGTCTTTTTTCATCTTTACTCAAAGGTTTTTTAGTCATTCTTATCACCTTTTTCTTCTTCTTGTTTCTTCATCATTTCTTCATATTCTTCAGCGTCTATTAAATTAATACCATCATCATATTCCTCAACGTCTAAATAGCTCTCATATTCGTCGTCTATCCTATATTCCTCGTCAAAATCTCTACTACCAGTAATTAGATTTTTAGTTGGTCTAGCAAAGAACTTTTTAATATATTTACCAAATTGATCTATATCTTTATATAGTTTATTGAAAAATAAATCAGCAGGTTTCTTTTCTTCTATATCAGCTATTTCAATTACAAAATTATGATTACTTTTCTTCGCCTTAATTTTATCTGGAGATATGGCTAATTTATCCATATATTGCATTACAGCCTTTTCACTGTCTGTAGTTTTTTCTCCATTCGCTCTTTTTAATTCAACGTCCATTTTAGCTCTACAATACATCTTAGCAGTTTCTTGAGTTCCATATGCTTCAGCATTGTCACATTGTTCTATAATTTCACTGTACCAATCTTCAAGAACTTCTAAATCATCTTCGTCATAATTTCTTCCCCATTTTTTACGAAGTTTTTTCATATCATGAGTAACTTCTACTTCTTCTTGCTTAACCTTCATAGTAGGACTTTTAAAAAAGTTACCATCAAACCATTTCAATTCTTTATTTTGAGGTAATGCTAATCTAGTTAAATATGTACCGATTGTATCCATTTTAGAAGTTACAGCAGTGTTATATATCTCTTCTATAAAAGGTAAATTGGCAATCATTAAGAAAGCCTTAAATCTTTCTAATATAACTTCCCCTTTATCATTATAACAATACTCCTTTAAACAATCTTTACAAATAGGTATATAAGTTTTATAATTTTCCTTATTATTTATCAAACCTATTCCCTTAAAGAAGTCTTCATTTCCTTGTCCTTGCTTTAAAGTATAAAATAAAGAATGTTTTCTTTTGCCTTCTTGGTTCTTACATCTTTCACTATACTGCATAATACAGAACCCTTCAGATAATTCTTCTTTAGTTTGACCCAATTCTTCTTCTATTTGCTCTATAGTTTTTTTGGGTTCAGCTTTATTTTTTCTAGGTCTTCCTCTTTTTACTGCCAATTTCTCACTTCCTTTCATATTTCTCATTATTTGAACTTCTTTTAAAAGATTCTTGTTCGATAACACTAATGTGTTAAGCATTCACAAGCTTACAAGGTTGTTCCATCCTCACTAATCTTAATCCTTCATTTAATATATTTATACTAGCATTTATATCTCTATCATGTTTTATACCACATTCAGGACAAGTCCACTCTCTTAATGCTAAGTTTTTTACATTTTTATTCCTATATCCACAACAAGAGCATAATTGACTAGAAGGGAATGTTTTACTTATAATTGAAATGGTTCTACCGTACCATTTAGCTTTGTACTCCAACATTCTTCTAAATTCAAACCATGATACTTCACTTATCCCACTTGCTAATTTATGATTTTTTAACATATTACTTACTTGCAAATCTTCTAAACAAATTATTTGGTTTTCTCTAATTAATTTAGTTGATATTTTGTGTAAGTAATCTTTTCTTTGATTAGTTATTTTTTCATATATTTTAGCAACTTTAATTCTTTGCTTATTCCAATTATTACTACCTACTATCATCTTAGATAGTCTTCTTTGTTCCAATTTTAGTCTATAATTAAGTTTTCTCAACCACTTAGGATTATGATATATCTCTCCATTCGAGCATATAGCAAATTCCTTTAATCCAAGGTCTACCCCAATATTAGAGTTTATATTTTCTAACTGTTCTATTTCTACTTTGCAACATAAACTAACAAAATATTTATCTGTGAGAGTTCTTGAAATAGTGGCATTAAGTATTTTTCCTTCTACAGTCTGTGTAATTTTAGCTTTAACATATTTTAATTTAGGCAATTTTATTGTATTATCTTTAATTTCAATGTTATTATTTATACATTTGCTTTCATAACTTCTTTTAGGATTTCTTTTTGATTTAAATTTTGGAAACCCTTGTTTATTTCCTTTACTTACTTCTCTAAAAAAGTTTTTATACGCATTGTCTAAATCTTCTATAGTAGTTTGTAAACTAGTTGAGTCTATTTCTTTGAGCCATTTATATTCTTTTTTTAAACTAGGTAGTTTTTTCATTAATTCATATTTAGAAAATATTTTTTTATTTTCTTCATATGATTTAATTTGAATTGCTAACATTTTATTATATATAAATCTACTACAACCAAAAGTTTTTTTAATTATTTCTTTTTGATGGTTATTAGGATATATTCTAAATTTATATGCTTTTATCCACTCCATTAACTTTTTCGCCCCCTTGTTGAAAAATTATGTAAAAAAAACTAGATATTTTAATCTAGTCTATAGTTTCAATAATATATTTTTGGCTCTGTATTTTCACTGGCTTGTCACAGTCCTTGGCTACATTACTAGGTAGGTATTAACCTACCCATATATTACTTGTGATACCACAATCATTAAATTGTGGGCTAACGACGTTACGTCTTCCGTAATATTATCTACATGCTCTTCAGCAAAACATTATTTATAATATTTTTGACTTAAATAATTAATTACGTCATCTATTATTTCTTCAAAATCTTTATCAATTTCTTCACTCATAGACATAACTTCTAATCTTGATATTCCTTCTATAATGTTATCTACTATAATATTATGTTGTTCTTTACTTAGCATTTAGAATCCACCTACCTATTAGCTTTATTCATTTTTGCTATAGCTTCTTTTTCGTTTATTACACAAAAATAACTATTAGCTATTTGAACTGCATTTGTATAATCTATACCATTATTCACCATTTCTTTAACCATGGCTGTAATTGTTTTTGCTACTACCATTCCATCTTTATAGAATTTATCTTTTGCTGTTTCTTCAGATACTTCATAGTTATTTTTTAAATTTGATAATCTACTTGTTTCTTCTGCTAAAGCTAATAATTCCATCTGTTCCTCTATCAATGGATATTTTTCTTTTTCTTCTTCTTCTTCATATTCGTCACTACAACGTGATAAGAAATCTACTTTTTCTTCTTCAGTCATATCCTCAAAAGCCACATCTGTTCCTAATTCTAATTTATTTGTTTCGCACATAATATCTTTCCCCCTTTAGTTATATTATTTCATCTATAACACCATATTTAAGTGCTTCCTCTGAAGTCATGTACCAATCTCCTCCAAGAGTGTTTTTATCTAATATTCTTTTTGTAATTTTTGTTCTATTAAATAATTCTTGTTCTTGAAGTTTTTTCATACTATTAGACCCTTTTACAGTAGCATCTATTTCAGAAGTAGTTCCTCTAGCTCCATAAGACATCTGGTGAATTAAGATTGTTGAATATTTACCTGCTGTCCTATGTCCTCTACTTCCATGTGCTAGTAAAAAAGCTCCACAACTCATAGCTTTTCCTTCGCAATGAGTATTAATTTGGTATCCTTTTTTCTCAAGTCTTTCTATTACATTTAATATAGAATTTAATTCATGAACTGCTCCTCCATATGAATTAATTCTAATTGTTATAGGTTCTGGATTTTCTATTTCGTTTTCCTTATCTTCTTGTTCAATCTTCTCTAAATAGTATCTAACCTTATAACAAGAAATTTCATTAAATTCTTCATCTAAATCTATTGTTCTAAACTCCCTTGCTAAAGTTGATTTCATTTGAAGATATTCGTTATCTACCATTGTTACATTTTCCATAATTCATTTCCCCCTTAAATCCTTAAAATTTATTTTACTATCTTTTGTTTATGACTTTATTATATACTATTTATAATCATTTGTCAACTACTTTAATTTTATTTTATAGGTGCAAAGTTTTCCGTCTTCATTATAAATCATTAATTTTTGCATTGGACTTCCACTAAGTCTTTTTTCTTTAGCATAGTTGTCACACCCTTTTAAACTCCCATTAACTACTGTTTCCATATCATAATTATCCACTTCAAAATGTTTATGATAATGTCCCATATGAACTTCATCTGGGAATATTTTTAACATTGCTGATAATTTACTTACAGCATTTTGTGGACTATCTAAATCTCCATGCACACAAAATATAGTTTGCCCTTTTACTTCATATACATCTATTGTATCATCTATACTACTGTTGGTAATCTCTACATTATCTATGGCTGTTAGTCTAGCTTTTAAATAAAATGGAACTAATCTTTCAAAATTCTCTTTAGTTATAGATTCCTTTTTATTCGGTGTAATTCTAGTATGATTACCTATTATAGAGTGAACTTTTATATAAGGTATAAAAATAGATAATTCATTAATCATTTCAGACAACACTTCACAATAAATCATTAATTCAGAAATTACATCTTCTTCGCTTTCAATTCTTGCTGAAGTATGAATTGCCCCATCTAAACTGTCTCCCAATAATTCTATATGAAGTGTAGAAACATTATTAGCCAAACAATATTCAACTGTCTTTTCTGTTAATTCTTTTACTCTTTTCTTAGCTATATCTATACTATATTCTGCAAAATAGTTTTTAAAATTAGCTCCTATATGCCAGTCAGAAGTCATTAATACTGCTTCATTATTTTCTAAAATTCTTATTTTTTGTTTATGAGTATTAAATAATGGCTTCTCTTTGTTCAATACTTCTACAGATTTGGTTAGTTCAGATACTAAATGGTCAAATCTTCCAGACTCTCTAATATATTTACGATACTCTCTTCTTTGGTCTTGAAATTGTATTTTCATTTTTTCATTTTCCAATATAGCTTCTTTATTGGCTTTTATAAGTTTTTCTAATTCTTCCTTACTTTCTATTCCTTCAACTATCCTATTCTTTTCTTCTTCAGCTAATATTTCTAATAACGGATTTATTATATAATATGCTTTTCTACAATTTTCAGAACTATATTTATTTTCCCCTATTAATAATTCTTGCCATTGTTCGTAACTTAAATTTAATTCTTTTCTATCTCTAGTTATTCTATTAAAATAGTTTAATAGACTTTCGTTTTCTCCCCTTTTAACCATTCCTTAAATCCCCCTATGCTACTCTTCTTTAATTTTCATATAAATGTTATCTACTCCACATTCTTCACATTGATATACTATGCATTCATAATTACCACGTTTATCGTCGTAAGGAATTTCAATATATTCTTTTCTTTCTATTATTTTACTAATATCATTTTTATGTCTACATTTCCAACACTTGATTTTGTGTAAATGCATATATACCACTACCTTTCAATTATTTGTGAATAGTTAATTAAATAAAGGATTTTCCGTGCAATTAGTTCTCAAGTTTCCTCACTTGAATATGTATTGACTAGAGCGTCCTCTAGTCTATTGTGACGGTCGGTCAACAACCCTCATATGTCATACAAGTTATATAACTAATAGTCTCCTCTCATAATGAGTAGAAGCTATGTATGTATTTTCATAATCTATATACGCCGACCAGTAGTCAGGGAATATATAGATTATAAATAATTTCTCTAGCCTTGCATATGGATTATATTTTACTTCCCTCCACGAGCTTCTGGTAAAGTTTTCCAACCTCCATGGGAAAAGAGTGCTAGTCCTCTTATTATTTAGTATAATCGTAATTGCAATTACGGGTAATTATTAATCAAATTGTGGTATTATGGGTAGTTACTTAAAACTACTAAGATAGTATTATTGAGATTAATAATTACATTGTTTTTATTTATATTTTAGTAGTACTACAAGCTTATTTCTTTTTAAGTGTCAAATACGCCATCAAACTTCACTTCGGCATTAATATTGTTTCTATAAGCTAGAAATGTAATTAATCCCTCATACCAATTCGCCTTCATGACTGGAGAAGAATTGATTATGTACTATGTAGAGAGGTTTCTCTCTACATTATTTATTATAATATGTTTTTAACTATTTGTCAATATATTTTTAAAAATATTTTTTAATTATTCTTCTTCTGGTTCTAATGGTGTTTCTTCTACTGATTGAACAGTAATTTTTACAGCTAGACCATCAAATTCTGCTAGTAATTTTGTAAAAGATTGATCCCCTTCATTAGCATTTTCTACTATTACATTATCGGCTTCTTCCATATTTAATATACCAGCCAAATCTAATTTTTTACTTAAAGTCCTTTTATTTTCTATCTTTGCCATTTTTCATTCCCCTTTATAATTTAAATTCAAAACAACCTTTGTTTACTCCAATGACTCTAGTTGTTTTATTCCTATCTCTTAAATATTCATTTGCCTTATTACAAAACTCTTCCTTATTTTCATTGTCACAATGATGAACTATTATTTTAGGAGTATTTACTTCATTAAATAATTTTAATAATTCATCAAATTGCATATGACTTGACCATGTTTTCATTTGATATATGTCACAATTCTTTAGTATAGTCCTATTAAACATATTAACAGGTTTCCCTTGCTCAGTGTCTATTAAAACTCCTGCAAGACTATCTTCACTTCCTGCATATCCTAAAAGTATTATTCTATCCTTAGAACTTTCTACGACGGAAGGTAAGTAATTAGTCACCCTTCCACCACTTAAAAACCCACTAGAACTTATAATTATTCTTCTATATCTCTTGCTCAATATAGCTCTAGTTCCTTCTAAAGAAGTGTTAACTTTAATATTATGCCATCTCATTACATCTTCAAACTTCTTTTTGTCTTCACCTTCAAGTATTCTGCTATATACTTTATTTATTTCATCTACTAAAACTCCATCTAATATAATAGGTATATTATCAAAGAATTTATCATTTTTAAAATTATCATATAACCATACTAAAAACTCTTGTGTTCTGGAAAATGAGAAGGTTGGTATCAATAATTGACTATCTTCAGATTTCTTAAGACCTTCAACTATTAAACTCTTTAATTCTTCTCTTTCTTTTATAGCCTTCTTATGAGTAAATCCTCTTTGAGAATCACTATAAGTAGCTTCAGTAATCATTACATCACACTTTGTTGGATATTCTAATTTATCTACAAAAGGATGTAACTCTTGAGTGCATTGACAACCTAAGTCGCTAGTATAGTATATATGATGTTTTCTTTTATTTAAATCTTTAATAAATATACTAATTGAGTTAGCACCTACTACATGGTTATTTTTATGGAAGATAACTGATACTTGCTCATCTAATTCTATTTCTTTAGATTGTTCTATATACTCCATATGGTCAAACATTTGATACATTTGTGGTTTAGTATATAAAGGTCTTTTCTTTTTACCTTTTTCTCTAAGTTCTTTTATATTAGCTTCATGAATGTTTATACTATTTTTAATTAATGGTTTAGAAATTTCTATACACTTCTCACTAGAAATTATTCTCCCCTTAAAACCATTGTCGTCATTAAAATATGATAAATTTCCTACATGATCTACATGAGAATGTCCTATTAAAAGATATTCACAATTCTCAACTACTTCTTTACCTATCCCATTTAACATACGTTCATTAGCGTTATATTGTTCTAATGTTGTAAAACCATCTTGATTTAATCCACATTCAATAACTATTAATCCAGTCTCTCCATTATATCTAGGGAATTCTATAGTCCAACATGAACCTGTTACTTGTTGAATAGAAGACCCTAGACACGTTAATACAATTTCTTTTTTTCTTTTTTTACTCATTCGACTTCCCTCAATCCCTACCTCACCTTTCGGTGCAATTTATTTTTATAAATCTATACCTTCAATTTCTGCTCTTATCATCAAATACTGTAAATATGATTTCATTGCCTTTAATTGGCTATCTAATAACTCATAGTCACAAGAAGGAGTGAAATTTAAAGTTCCAGCTTTGTATTTTTTTAACATATTTTCTAACTTAATAATCCTATCTCCTAATTGATAATATTCAGCTTTAAACCTATCTTTATAATCTTCACTTTTCATTAATTCTATTATTCTTTCCAAATCCATTTTAATTCTCCTTATATTTTTATTTTATTCATTGGTCAGCCTATTCATATTAATAAGTTCACCAACAAATCCCACCTTAAAATAAAAAATAGGGAGAAATGAATGTCTAACCACTTATGCAATTTTCAATTCTTTTCTCCCTTATTATTTCTTATCTTACGCTTCTTTTAAAGCCTTTAGTGCCTTAACAACTACTTTACTACCTTCTTCAGTTTTAAAAGGTATACGTTCACCATCAGGACGTTCCATTACACCTTCTCTAGCCTTTACAGGAACTCTTTCAATCTTAATTCCCATTACTTCAGCCTTTTCTTCTACATCTAAATTAGCTCCAATAACTTCTAATCCAATACCTGCTATTTCAAAAGCTCTTTCAATAGAAATCTTAGTAACCTTTTCCCCTGTTCTTTCCTCTAATTCTTGTTTTATTAGTTCTAAGTATTCTGGTTTTGTCATCATTTTCTTTGCCATTTTTCATTTCCCCTTTAATTTTCATTTTTATATTTTATGTTTTACTTCTATTTTCTATAGAAGACAATGCCTAATTCTAGGCTATGTATTTATAATAAACCAAGTAAGGATGTATATTATAATAAAAAGGAGGTGATGAAATTATTTTTATAGGAGGTTGTTTTATGAAAAGCTCCTTACTTGGTTATGTATGCTCCCCTTATCTCTATGTCTTTATTATATATTATTTATAAATGTTTGTCAAGTATTAAATTGTTTATTTTAATTTTTTTCATAAGGTTCAAAATCATCACATTCATTATGTGGAGCTTTATCAGAAGTATTAATTGATATTCCACACATAAGACACTGTTCGCAATCCCCATTATTTTCAAAATAATTTTTACAGTTTATACATATACATTTGTCACATCTATACATTGTAAATCCCCTTTCTTAAATTATTCAAGGATTTATTATTAAAACCGAATTTCCATTTTCATACTTTCTCTTCTCTTCAGAGGGAGCAAGGGGGTAGCTCCCAATGAAGAGAGGTTTTGAGAAAATATGAAAAATGAAAATTAAGGATTTAAGGAAAGTTCTTCATACCCTAACGGAGGGCATATAGGTTTGGACAATATGTCCTACCATAGTTCCCATTTCATTTAATTTCATAAATGGCTTAACCAAGCCATTTATAAAGGTTTATTTTATCCAAGTGGCGTGTCCAAAATTAAATTTTAAAATATTTTTCACCATATAAATTTATATTTCCTTGATTATTTTTAATTATTATTTTATTATTTTTCTTTATCTTTATATTTTTTAAAAATAAATTTTTATTGGAATTATAAATAAAATCTAACATTGTTTTCCCTATCTTTGTATATTCAGCAAAATCTTTTTCGTTATTTATTCTACACAATATTTTATATATTACGCTTTCTGTAATATCATATGAATTTAATGTTTTATATAGATCATTTTTTCTCTCTTTATATAAATCCCATTTATTGTCATAATCAGAATCAAATAAACAATTAATATCATAATTATATTGATCTATGGTTTTATATATCCTTCTAATAATGTCTTTATCCCTTCTTTGAGATTTTACTGGATTAACTATATCTATTAAAGATATTTCTTTTTCTCTACCTTCTTTATATTTATTTTCACAATCCATTATCTTTTGTAAATAATCCATACCAGTATTAAACCATTCAAATTTATAATCTTTTCCCCCATCAAGATATTTAAAGAATTTAGGTCTTACTTTAACAATCTTCTTCTTTTTATCTCTAGTTATTTCTCCAGTTCCTAAAGAATACTTTTCTCTTATTTTATCGAGTTCTTTCTTAGCTCCTACGGGACTTATTTTCTTTGCCCTATCTATTTCTATACAACTTAATATATTTAAATTACTAATATCTTTATAAAGCTCCATAAGTTCTTTTTCAGATTTCCCTTTATACTTCCAATCCCAATATAAGCTATTTAACATTTGTGCTAAATTTATTATCTCCCCTATTTTATTACTGCTACATTTTATATCAGTATCTGCTAAATCTTCTGCACAGTATCTTCTTTTAATAGAACTTTTAGGAGTAAAGTCTGTAGATGTTAGAAATCTTTTAATTGTTTGTCCGTCTATAGTTATAGTTTCTTGTAATCTTTTAGCACATTTAACTAATATATCATTATCAGTAAGAAGTAATTGGTCTCCATCCATATCTGCTGAACTCAATAATTCTAATATATTCCATCCTATTGCACTAAAGAAGAATATTTGTTCGCTTTTAGTATAAAAATACTTATCTAATATTTCATTCGTGGTGTTCTTTACTACAACTATATTACTCATTGTAGGCTCTGGGCTTCTTACGCCTAATAATTCCTTACCTTCTTCAAAGTGACTACAACAACATTCATAAGGTTTTAATAAACTACTACCATCATATTTGCCTATACTAGCTAAAAGATACTCATAAGGGCAAGATACTAACACACTATAATTACCTTTTACCAACACATGACCTTTTCTTACATTTTTAATATAACTTTTTATATTGTCATTCCTAAATTGTTTACCCATTTTAGTATTTATAAAATCATCATTTATCTCAAGGACACCCATTATAAAGCTATCTCTATTATCTATATTAGTTTTTAATTCTTCTCTTTCTTCTATATCATCTTCAGTATCAAAATGATTCATACCTAAATGATACTTAAATACAGCTATATCTTCTTTTAAATATTTAATATATTGTAATGTAGGTTTTAAAAATTCATGCATTTCTGCATAAGACATCCCTAATGTATTCAATAATTGATAATGTGTTTGAACCATTCCATTGAAGTGATGTTGAGGTTTTTCATATTTACATACTGCCCAAGTTTCACTTATATTATCTAACCAATCTTCAAATGTTCCAAATTTTAAATATTTAACACTAGAAGGAGTAGTTATTAGTTTTATATCTTCTATCTTCTTTGCTACAGTTTTTCCATTTAATTGAGACACATCTGTTATATTATTATCCTTAAAGAATTGTTGTATTCTACTTCTTATCCCTATCCCCTTAAACATTTTATTTCTAAGTTGTAAAATAGCTTTATCTTCATATCCATTCTCTAAAAATACACTCTCTTCAAGAAGACTTTCTCCATCAAATATTTTATTAGCTATTTTCTTCTTTGCAACTCCCGTACTTAAATCTCCGTCTATTATATTTCCTTCTTCATCCCTAACTTCATTTATAAATGAAGTAGCCATTACTGTATCTTCAAATTCACTTTCTACATCATCTATTAATAATATATTTTTTGGCTTGAGTTTTATCCTTCCTATAGAACTAGAGGTTGGAAGAGATATATAAGCTTCCATACCTGCACAGTCCATAGATTGACCTTCTTTATGAGGTATCCCTGCAAATGACCAATCAATCATTTTCTTTTTATATTTCTTCTCTATGAATAAGCACTTACCTACTCTAGCACTACCACTTGTTCTCTTATATCTTGAAAATTCTTTCTCTTTCCCATTTATGGTTATTTTAAAGCCATCTTCATATAGTTTATGCCTTAAATCCTTAACACTTCTAGCATCTAAATAGCCTACTAGCAAATTCCCTTTATCATCTCTTTCTTCTCTATCGTATCTATATTTATCAGTTCTAACCCCTTTATTAATTCTAAACTTTGGTATAGATACATTCCCTTCTTTAGTTTTAATTATTTCTGAAACATCACCAGTATATACATGCTTCTCTTTAGGAACTTTATACTTAAATGTTACATTTATTATTCCATAAGTATAATAGCGTTCCTTCTTTTTATCTTCCTTTATTAAGTTTTTGCTTAGGTTTCTAAGCTCATCTGTTTCCATAGAATAATCTAAGCTACCTTTTCTTAAACTCTTATCATCTACACAATAGTTTTTGGTTAATAAATCTTTTGCTTCTATGGATAATATTTGAACATTTTTATTTTTAAATTCCCTCATTTATTTTCCCCCTCTTATTTTATAATGTTATTATATAACATTTATAATTATTTGTCAATAATTAATCTGTTATTTTTACTTCGTAATTTATCATTGCATTATATAGTTTTAAGGGGATTTCATTTTTGAATTCTTCTGCTTTTCTTTTTAAATATTTTTCTTTATATTCTTTATAAGCATAAAAGGCTTCTTCTTTAGTTTTAAATTGACCTATCCTCTTTTGTTTCCCTAAGTCTATATCTGCACATTGAGCAGTATAGGGAAGTTCTTTAGATCCATATTTATATACTCCTATTGGACAGTCCCCTCTTTTAGATTTATTCTTTATAAACATTGCATTTATACAACTAGGTACTATCATGCAATTATCTGGAGAATATTCTTTATTTCCATGTTTTAGAATATCTTTATCTACTTGCATTATTTCATCTCTAAATTGATAATAGTTATCTTTATACCATTTAGCAAAATTTTGAAAATTGTGCCACTCTTTACATACTATAACTTCTTTGTAACTAGAACAATTTTCTAAGTCTGCATAACATCTTCTTATCATACTTCTCCAAGCATCATATTCTTTAGTTGGATGAATATTGCCATTTATATCTGTATATGTGGGAGAGTATTCTCCTATCCCAACATAACCAATACCACATATAGATTTATCTAATACACTACATAGTCTGTTACCACTTTTAAATTCTCTATAACTTGTATATCTATCTGTCAATTTATTATCATTAAATCTTACTTTTATTTTATCTTCTGAAATATATTCTATAATTTCTATTTTTGTATCAAATTTATTATAAGTTATTTCCCCAACTCTTTCTATCTTTTGTTTCTCTATAATTTCTTTGGTGTTTCCACCAATTCCTAATATAACTCCTATTTTACCTCTTTTAAAATTCCCACTACTAACTGAATATTCATTACCGTTATACTTGAAGAAAACTCTTTTACCATCATATTTTGTTATTATAACTGTTCCTTCAATATCTCCATATTTAAAATCTATATTATTCCCTATGTTACCATTCCAATCTATACAACCAATATTTTTACCTTGAGTATATTTAGAAAGCTGATCTACATTAATCCACTTATCTATCTTTATCCTATTATCTGCCAATTCACTCCACCCCTTTTTACTATTATAAACCTACAGTTTTAATCCTCCACTTGCATTAATTATAGCCTTGCCTAATTCTTGAGCCTTATAATTATTTAATACTGCAAACATATGATTACCTTTACCTGTTATATTTATTTCTACCCCATCTTTACATTTTGTAACTTCAATTTTGTGTCCATACATATCAACAAAATTATTCATTTTTGACCCCCTCAATACTATCCCATATTTTAATCATTTTCTAATCTGGTTCTCTTCCAATAATTCTTCATCTTATAACTATTATCATAAGTTACTTCTTCTCCAAACCAGTCTAATGGCTCAAAAGCTAATGCTTCTTCCTCACTAGCAAACTCTATTTCTCCATAACAAAATTCATTTTCTGTACCTTTATCTACTATATTTAATTCTAACTTATATTTGCCTATATAAATTTCCCAATGGATTTTTCTTATTACTTTATCTTCTGTTATATTACCAATTCTTTTAAGAGCTTCATATTCTTCTTTTGTTATCTCCTTATTTATTTCTTCCCTACTTAGGTCTCCGTTTCCCTTTATTGTTATCCAATAAGTTGGGTCGGATTCAAATATTGATCTTAAAGTTTCCTTACGCAATCTTACTTCAGGTTCTAAATTCAAATAGCTTTGCTCCATATCTTTATAACCAAAACGAAACTGTTCAGGCACTTTATTAATATCAAATAGCCATTGTCTTTCTATTTCCATTACCTACTCCTCCTCAATCTCATCTATTTTAACATAAGCTATATTATCATCTTTATAAAAATAGTCTCTAAAGTATTCAGCAGTTTCTTTATCCTTAAATAATACCTCTTCTTCTGGTTCTTCATGTTTATAAACTATTACCATTCTATACATAATTATACCTCCTAATTACTCCTCTATTTCTAATACTTGCATAGAACTACGGTCAGTAACTTTTGATTCATGAATTACTACCATATATCTTTTACCTGTATCGGTATCTTCTATCACCCCAACATTTGTGTCTTTTAAAACATCATAATCCATTTCTACTTTTTTAAATCTTGCTTCCTTCTTAGCTTCTGTAGTATTAGCACTTGTACAGCTTACTATACCAATACCTATTAATACGCTTACAATTATTTTTTTAATTTTATTATTTTTCATATTTATCACTCCTATAAATTATCAATATATAAATTAGCTCTATTTATAATAACATCAATTTCTTCTCCAAAAAAATCTTTTAATTGTTTATATAAATACACACCAGTGTTTTGTGCTTTTGCCTTTTTAAACCATGTTTTAGTCATATGATCTTTAGGTATCTTTGATACATTAACCCTTAAACGTTTTTGTGTTTGTAATATTGGAACTTCTACCGTAGCAAACATATATTTTTGTAATTTCTTTTCATAATCTTTTTCTAATAAGACTATAGTTTCTAAATAGTTAATTTTGCTAAGATTTTGTTCTATATCATATACACCCAACATTACTAATTCCATGATTAATCACCCCTATTTAAATATATTTTTTAATTTATTAAATAGACTTTCTTTACCTTTATCATTATTCTCAATACTCCACTCTTTGGTGCAATATCCATTTTTATTATGTTTGCATTTTACTGTATTACATTTTATCATATTGCCCTCCTTAGAATTTTATATTACATAATTCTTTAATTTGTTGTAATATTTCATTTGCTCTTATCATATTATTTAATACTACATTAGCGTCATCGTTAGAATTAATTGTAGACCCTATTTCAATATCTAACTTCATTAATAATATTTCTAACTTATCTACTCTATCTTGAATCTTATCTAAATATTCAAAATAATTCATATACTCACCCCTAAATAAAACTTATTTCTATATCATATTCATTTCCAATTTCTGGAACTATCTCTCTAATCTTTAACTTTTCAGCCCAACAATTATCTCCATAATTTAAATAATCGCTAATTCTATTAATTAAAATATCTACCCTAGCTGGACTATGTTTCCCATAAAGTCTAGTTCCAATTGTTCTACCTCTAAAATTTTCTTCAATTTCAAACGTTAGCCCAAATTTTATATTTAAGTCCTCTATCATATCTTCGATAGTTAATTCATTTTTTAATCCTAATTCCATAATACACATTTTTATCATTCCTCTCATTTTTTATCCAAATAGTGTAGTTCTTCACTACACTATTTATTATACACTATTTATATTTATTTGTCAAGATTATTTTTTACGATAGCAATATTCATATTGATCACATTGTTTACATCCTTCTTCATCTTGATAAGAACACATTTCAGACCATCCACATTCACAATGAAGGGGAGGATATACATAACCTATTCCGTTATCAATCCCCTCTGAATAAATATTATTGCCACATTTAGGGCATATATATTCTAATATTGGTTCAAACATTTTTATTCCCCCCATTTTCTATCTTTTCAATTTGTACTAATACTTCTTTCCAATTCTTAGCACAAATATACTCTCCACTTTCTCTAGCTTCTTTATTCCAATGATATTCTCCAAATATTATCCCATGTTTTCTTCCAACCATGGTCTCTGGCTTATCATCAATTAATATACTTTCGTCATCATTAGCCACTAAAGTCTTATCTTCAAAATCATAAGAAGCTAAGAATATTACTCCATCCATGAATGGAAAGTATTCCCGTAATTTACTCATTTTCATATCTAACCCCATATTACTTCTAGTAAGAACGAATAGTCTATACCCTCTATCTTTTAATATTTTTAAAGTAGTAATAGCATCTTCTATAATATATTCCTTTTTATAAGCTTTAACATTAGCAAAATGCTTCCAATAATCTTTAGGTAAATTATAATTGCTAAACTTCCAATCTAATTCTACAGTCCCATATTCTGGTATGTTCTTCTTAGGATTTTCTTTTCTACAACACTCTACTATACCTCTGCTAGTATCTATTAAAGTATTATCTAAATCTATAAAAATATTTTTAATTTTCAATACTATTCCCCCTTATTGTCTTTCTTTTTCATCTTTACTTTTTCTTTCATTTTTTCTTTATTACCGTTTATAGTATCAACAGTTTCCTTAATTAGTTTATCCATTGAGAACTCATTTACAAGCCCTATAATCTCTTCTCTGGCTATATCTATGTCTTCTTTAATACTCTCTATAGAGCCTTTTTCACGTCCACTTAACTTATCCTTTACAGTTTTAGTAAGCATATAAGTAAACATACTACCAAAGCTAGTAAAATATTTAGGGTTGCATAAGTAATTTTCGTTTTTAGCTTTATTAAAAGCAATCTCACTTAGTGTTATACAAATATTTGAGTCTACTTTAATGTCATACTTATTGTTTTCTAATTCTAATATCATAACCTATCACCTACATTTTAAATATTTTTTCACCATTGCCACAAGCATTTACTATCTTTGTCATTTCATTTTTTGCTTCTTCGTAACTTTCATAAGTTCCCATTCTCAATATTCTTCCTTCGCAAGGATGAGCTATTACCCATCCTTTTATTTCTTCCTCATCTACTCCTGTTTCCTCTATTTCTTGTTCTGTATAATACTCTGGAAGTATTTCTAAAGTGCCATCTGTTAAGATTTGCCCATCTTGACTTAAAACATACATTATTCATCTTCTCCTTTACTATATAATATCAATAAGAATAAGACTAAATAGGTATAAACTATTAAAGCTGTAAATATATTTTCCATATTATATCTCCTTATAATATTCACGCATTGATAATATTAATTCTCCCACTATGTCACAAAGAAAACGATAACCAGATTTTTTAGAATTTAAAGAACATAATTTACATTTCATACAATCATAATCACATGATTCACAAATAGATTTATAATATGAAAAGATTTTTTCTAAATCATCAATTAATCTTTTTTTCATATTTATCTCCTCCTTATATATTATTATATTCTATTTTTATCTATTTGTCAATGTTTAATCTGTAATTTCTACTTCATATCTATACATAGCTTCATAGAGCTTTTGAGGAATTCTATCCTTGTACTCATCTGCTACTTCTTTTATATAGTTTTCTTTGAATTGTTTATAAGCATAAAATGCTTCTTCTGGAGTATTGAATGTCCCTATAGTTATTTGATTTTTACTATATTTTTCGTTTGGAACCACATCACATCTAGCTATATAAGTATTATATTTAGATTTAGTTACTCCTATTGGACACTTACCTCTTCTACTATTGCTTTTGGTAAACAAGGTATTAATTCTTTTTGGAGAAGGTATGCAATTTTGAGGACAATATAGTTTATTATGTTTTATTAGGATATCCTTATCTAAATCAAATTCTTCTTCTTTAATATCCTTATATAAATTCAACTGTTCAGTCCACCATTTGGCAAAGTTTTGAAAGTTGTGCCATTCTTCACATACAAATACATTTTTATATGTTGTATGTTTACCTTTTTCCCAAAGTTTTTCATTATAACATCTTGTTAACATATTACACCATACATTATATATTTTACTATTTTTAGCACCACATTTATATTCTCCTTCACCTAAATATCCTATTCCATAAACTGTTTTGTCATAAGGATTAGACACTATCCCCTTAATAAAATTATCATATTGAACATGTTTTATAATTTTGTATTCATCTTGAAATTGAACAATAACATCTCTATTATTAATATATTTTATAATTTTCATCTCTGTTCCAAAAGTGTTTTTATTTATTTCTCCAGTCCTATCTATAATTTTTCCCATTTTAAATAATATCTCCTTTACTTATTTCTATTAATTCACTCTCTCCTGTTGAACATATATACAATTCTTCTTCAGCTCTACTAATTGCTACATAATATAAATTTACCCCGTCATCATCCAACTTCCCAATTTTATCAGCTTGTATAACATAAGTTATTTCATACTCTAGTCCCTTACTTGAGTGGATAGTTGTTAATGTTATAGCTTCTTTTTTCTTTTTACCTAACCCTCTAGTTTTCTTTTTACTATCTCCACCTTCACTTAAAAATGTAATTGCTTCTTCTAATCTCATATTCCCACACTTATCTAATACTAACTCTAAAGCTAATTTTTTACCTTCTCTATTTTCTGCGTCTTCATTATTTATTATTTTTTCAATTTCAAATCTACTTATAATAGCTTTTAGTATTCTTTCTATTTTACTATCATTACCAAATCTATCTACAATATCTATGATGTTATCTAAAGCAGTTATTACTTGTCCTCTAGTGGAAGGCTTTCTATATTTATCAGCATAAAAACTTTGAAATAAACTTTTACCACTGGTTTTAGAATAATAATTAATATTATCTATATCAGCGTTTGGTAGGAATTTAAAGGCTTGTATAACCCTTGCTTTTACTAGGTCATTCATTGCTAAATCATCTTTAAAATCACTTTCTATAAGCCGTAAAATAGCACATATGGTTTGTATTTCTTTATAAGCAAATATAGAACCTCCTCCAGTAATAGTGTAATCTATATTAGACTTTTTCAATAATGCTTCTATATGTTGCGACATCTTATTATTCCTATATATAACAGCCATATCATTTAAACAAGTTCCTTCTTCAATTTTCTTTTTTATTTGTTTAAATACCCACAAGCTTTCTTCTTCTGGTGAATCAAAATTTTTATACGCTACCAACCCTTTATTATCTCTACCTACTTTAGTTTCGGTATAGTATTTATAATCTCCATACCAATACTTAGTTAATCTATTACAGTTTTTAATTATTTCTGAACCACTTCTATAGTTAGTATTCATATTTATAACTTTTACATTATCAAAGTTTTTATAGTAATCCATTATTATTTTTTGATCTCCAGAGTTGAATGAATATATTGCCTGTTGAAAATCCCCCACTAAAGCAATATTACCCTTAGGACATACTTTTTGAACTAGATTCCATTGTAAAGCTGATATATCTTGACTCTCATCAATAATTACATAATCCCATCCCCGATATCTTTTTCTCTTATCTATTATATCTATAGCTTCAAATATCATATCATTGAAGTCTATTAAATCATTTTGTTTCTTATAATCTTCATACCCTTGATAGAAATATCTGATTAATTCTTCCTCTAGTTCAAACTCTTCTCTTTCTATAAGTTCATCATATGGTCTTAACATATGACCTTGCTGTATGTTTATAGATTGAATTATATTTTGTTCTTTAAAGTCTTTTTCTTTCAATCCCAAACTTTTATATAAATCAAATAAACAACTTCTAGTTTTCCAACTAGGTATTAATTTTTTAGCTTTACTTGGGTCTTGTGAAGTAACTATCCCATAAGCTAAACTATGAATAGTACAACTTTTAACTCCTCTTATTCCTTGTTTAGACAACTTTTTATCTAACGCTTCTGCTCCTGCTTTAGTAAAACTGGTTGCTAGTATCTTCTCTGGCTGAACTCCATGCTTTACAATGTTCTTTATTCTTTCTATTGTACTTGATGTTTTGCCACTTCCTGCTACACTTATTAAAGCTACTTTGCCCTCTATTGTATTAATAAATTCTAATTGTTTTTCATTAAACATATTTTACCCCTCCTATTCCTATATCAAAGCTGACATTATTAATAATAGAAAACACATAATAAACCATATAACAATAATAATATCATTTTCATCTTTCTTCATATTTTCTCCTCCTATATAACTTTTTCTATTTTAACATTTTACTTTTCTCTTCTAAATTTATCATGCACGTCTATTCCTACTTGAGTTTCTTCCCCTACATATACTTGAGAGTTGGAGTTATATTTAATTACTACTTCTCCTTCTTCAGTAAATACAATTTTTTTAACAACTCCATACGGATGTGTATTTATCCAAACTTGATGCTCTCTATCTTCTTCTAGCAATTCTTTAAAAGTTAGCTCTTGATCCATTTCCTCTATTTGCTTACGCAATCCAGAAATAATATCTTCGAATTCTTTATTTTTCCTTATTAATGTTTCAATTTCCTCAAGTAATTTCTTATATTCACTTTTTTCAATAAACATAATACACACTCCTTTTATACTTTATTAAAAAGTTTTCTTTATTCTAAAATCAATACTATCTTCTCCATAAATATCACACGTTACAATATAGTCATGTAGTAATTCCATTATATAAAAATAATCACCTTGCCCATAAAATCTAGGCTTCCCTTCCTCCAAAAAATATAAACTATAATATTCTTTCTTCATATTAATTTACCTCCTTACTTTTATAACTCTATTATAAACTATTTTAATTCATTTATCAATGTTTACCTATGAAATAAATATAATATCTTTTGCCACAATGGAGTATACTCCATAACTTTATTATATGCTTCTTTATTTTGTTTAGCCTTTTTCTTACTTCCTATATAGAATAATAACCTACTTAAATCTACTGAATCTGGAGAGTGTAATTGGCAACCACAAGGAGTATAATTAATTTCACTATAACAATTATTGCATAAGATATTTTGACTCGATCCACCACAAGCACCCTTATAAAACATATCATTTCCACATACAGGGCAAACAAAATAATCTTTGGTTTTTACTGTATTTTCTAACTGTTTTTTTACCTTGGTATCTGTTTTTATATCTATATCAGTTTGATTCTTATTATATAAACTTAAAGCACTATCTTTTTTATCTTCAATTTTAATATTCTTTTCTTTCTTTTGTAAATCTTTTATTTTTTGCTTAGCTATCATCACTTCATTTTTTGTATTTCCATTCTCCACTTTTATATTTTTTAACTTTTGTATTAAGAAATCATTATCTTTTCTTTCCTTAATCATATTATTACCACTCCTTATAGCTATTATTATAAATCAATTTAAACTATTTGTCAATACCTATCCGAATAAATATTCTTTATCTTTTTCCAATTTATTACAAACCATATCTATCTTATTTGCCCTTGGTTTACTATCCCCTCTCATCCATTTTTCTATAGTGATCTTGTTTATCCCAATAACTTCTTCACAAAAGTCTTTAACTTTCATTCCTTTCTCTTTAGCTTGTAGTTTTATTTCCTTATCTAAATTTGGAAATACCTTATTCTTGCAATTTCCTTTTCTTAATTTTATCTCTTTAGATTTTACTTCTTTTCCTTCTAACATTCCTTTTAATTCTTCTAAAGCAGATTTTCTTATAGATTCATACTGATTATATCTTATGCCTAATATACTCACTATATCAGCCTTTTTATAGCCTTGCATAATTAAATATATAATCTTTCTCTTTTGTTCTGTAAGCTTGTTTATATAACCATATAACTCTGTATAATCTTCTTTATCTTCCATATAAATAGTAGTTTTCTCTTTGAATAATTTTCCTTCTATATAATCTTTACCTTCAATATGTTCTCTCCCTTTATTATATTCATAGTAAGAAAATGGTTTTATTTCAGAATATTTCATATTCATCTTATCTTCTCTACTTGCTATATTGTTACCATATTCCCTCAAAGCTGTTTTCATAGCGTTATAAACGTTGGTATATAAATGACTAGATAATTTTCCCTTACAACTATCAAAACTTCTATAGGCTTTTATAAGCCCTATATAACCATATTGAATCAAATCTTCTTTTTCTATAGCAGTGCAATCATTGAAATATTTATTCCATACTGATATTACTATACCTTTATATCGTTTTATCATTTCTTCCTCTCTCATAAAAATCCCCCTAATAAATAAATAAAGTATGTAGTTCCCATCTACATACTTTATTATATACTAATTTTATTTATTTGTCAAGCTTTAATTCTTCCCTTACTTGCATTAATATTTTACCCAACTTGTTTTTACCCCTACCATTGCATACTCCCCAGTATGTGTCATGCCATGTATTTCCCTCTATTAAATATTCATCTCCAGTAGCTATCAATTTCTTCCTTAGTTCTTCATTTTGACTAAATTTGTTTAGCACTATTTCATACACAATTTGATCTTTAACTTCTTCCCAGTCGTCTCTTAGCTTAACTCTTCTACCTTTTCTTTTAGCAGAGCTAGGGTCTAATCCTAGAAAGTTCTTTCTTTGCTCTAATTTTATACATTTCGCACTTTGAAAAGCAGCTTCGTTGTTCTCATAAATTAGTCCTTCCCACTCTACCTTACAAGAATAGAAATTGCTTAAAAAGTAATATTTACCTCTAAATTCATTAATCATTCTTTATTCCCCCTTATATTATTTATTATATACTCTTTTAAACCATTTGTCAATATTTATTTTAATATTATTAATATTTTATTTGACAAATTGGAATATACATAGTAGAATAGTTACAAGAAGGAAGCCCCTCGCCAAAAGTTCTTCCTTCTATACCATAGAATTGAATATCGTTAATTAACTTAGGAGTGATTTTTCGTTTGCCGTTATCTTTAGTATACCACTAAATTTTTTGAAAGTCAACACTTAAGTTTAATTCCTATACATTTTTTTATATATAGGTTGTTCTTGAGCGAAGTCTGAACTAAAATGACTTCTGGTGAAATGTAGCCGTTGCATAAAAAATACATTAGGTGAACAATCTTTAGTTGGGAATGCTCAAACCCAAGAAGCTTACTTTAGCATATGAAAATAATTAGAGTGGAGAGATACATACTGTGCTTCTAGGAGACCTTGCTATGGGTATGTAAATAGCGATATAAAGGCTTCTAACTGTTGACGATAAATAACTCATTTATACCATGTAAACAGAAATAAGAGCCATTAAACGTGGCTCTTACTATTTCAAATTCTAATCTATTTACCCATGTATTAGATATTCATTCCATTAGCAATCATCTTTTGTTGAACGGATGTTAATATCCCACAATCATATAATTTATAATCTCTAATCATTTCACATGAGTTTTCTACATAAGCAGATTTCTTATTATACTTTGCTGTCTCAAAATCTCCTTTTCCTTTGCTAATTATGAATCTGTTTTCGGAATGTGTACTTCCACAAACTAGAGTAGTATCAAATATATAGTAATCACAATCTATATTTTCTAAAGGATAAGTTTCAAACATATATTTAGCCACTTTACCTAAACTGGAAAATATAGAGGTTAATATTACATGAACATACTTGCAATCATTATCATCTAAATACCAATCAAATTCAAATTGATTTAGAAAGCTGTTTTCTGATTGTTCATATCCATCACAATCCATTCCTTCTCCTGTATCGTATAGTGTTATTTCTTCTTTAGAACAAATACCTTCTTCACAATATTTGCAATCACAATTACATTTAACTATCATTATTCAATAACCTCTCCTTCTTTATTATATTTATTATTATCTTCAAGATATATTATTTCCCCTTCAACTTTTACAACTTTATATTTATTAGCATCTATAAAATATTTATCTTCTATGGGAATTACTTTTATATATTTTTTGTAATAAGTATTTCCAACACTTCCTATAGTAGAAAGTATAAATATTATAGCCCCCAAAAAACTTATATAAATACCTTCTTCTTTAATTCCTTCTGTCCCATAATGTATAATAAGACAGATACTAGGTAATAAAAGAGATAGTCCTATAAGTAAGCAAATGGGATATAAGGTATCACCTCCGAAATTCCTAATCATTTCTTCACTTAGTATTTTTACACCTTCCATTTTTATAACCTCCTATTTTTCCATAATAAAAATTTTAATTATTCGTCAATAGTTTTTAAAAAGTTTTTAATGTTTTCTAAACTATCTAGTCCTTTCCAAACTATATAAGCACTATCAATATCTAAATCATGTTCATCTGCAAAGTTTATCACTTCATCCAACACTTTCATATTAGCTTCTACAGAGCCTTGCCAACCTATTCTAAATCTATATTTATTAACTATTTCTTTTCTACGTTTTACTTCTACAATGGCTTCTTTTTCTATATCAAATGCTGGTTGTTTTAGCCCTCCTATATATAAATCAAAATATCTCCATTTAGAAAACATACCAACCTTATATTTGATTCTATTTTTCTGCTTCTCTTCATAGTAACCTTTACCTTTTTTATTCATCATATTACTTTGAATAGTTACTATTTCTAAATTATCTCTGTAATTTTCATTTGGTCTATTATTTATATGGTCTACATGAAAATTATATCCTTTATAATTTTGCAGACCATTTTCTTCCATTAATACATAGTTATTAATTCTATAAATGTTATTGATATTTATAACAAAATATCCATCCTTTCTATATACAATTGTCCCATTAATTACATATTCATCTTTTTTAATTTTACCAAAATCTCTATCAACCCAACATATAGGATTTTCAGTCCCATCTTTTTTAAATGTTCTTATGCCAATTAAATTATCTTTCTCTATATAATCATAAGAATATTCTTTTTCTTTTTTAATCTTATTTTTGTTGTTTTCTATTTTCTTATCTAATAAATCAGTTACCTCTTTTATTCTTTCTTCTGATAGTCCTTTTATTTTATAGAACTGGTCTTCATTGTGTCTAAATCCCAAATATTTTTGAGCTATTAAATTATCCAACTCTGCTTCCAACTTTTCTTTTTTTCTTTTAGTACAAATAATCCATTTTTGATACATAAAATGAGAATACCAACTTTTATTTTTAGTTTGTGTTAATCCAACTAAACCATATTTATTATTAGTATTTTTATTTTTATTATTTTCTTTTGGGGAAGTTGATCTTAGGTTATCAATTCTATTATCTTCTTTACAATTATTTATGTGGTCTATATAATTATTATTAGTAGCTTCATTTTTATCTCCATTATAATATAAAAATCTATGAATTCTCCATTTGGAACTACTTACATAGCCATTATTATCGAAACACCAAGTCATATGCAAAATCTTATACTCAGTTTCTTTATTATTTGTATTAAATTTAAATTCTTTTCCATTACTACTTATTCCTATCCAATAATCTTCCTCTTTTTTCCATTGGTTTAATGAGGGGATAATGTCTCCTATTCTAACTCCATGAATCATACTTTCACATTGTTTTATTCTAATTATCTCTTCCTCATAATCTGTCCCCTCTAAAAAAGTATATGATAGTTTAAACTTACCTACTATTTTATGTCCATCTTTATTCTCTTTTATACAATCTAATATTTTAATATCATATATTAGACCTAATGGTTTATATTCATATTTTAAAATAAAACCTACACAATTTTGATAACTTATATATCCTCTTTTGTCTTTTGGTAGTTTATTTACATTAGTTAATTTCCATATTTTATTTTCGTACTTCATTACTATTTTAACCTTTCTTTATAATTTATATTTTTATCATTTCTACAAGCCAGACAAGGTTTATAACCACCACAGATCTTACCATAAAGGATGCATAAAGGAACTCTATCTAAAGTCCCATATTGTTTTTCTGCTAGGCGTTCAACAACAAAGCCTTTTGAATCTGCAATAGCATAATCTTCTTCAGTGAAATTAATATGGATACACTTCTCACAGTCTTTCATAGTCTTATCACTCCTATTCTCCTATTCTCTCTTCTAATTCTTCTATTCTTTCTCTTAAATATCTTACTTCCCCTTCTAATTCATTTTTTTCTTCTTCTAAGCTACTATAATCTTGTTGAACATCATTTAAGTACCAATTAGCGTCATTTAATTCATCAACCATTTGCTGTACAATATTTTCTATATCGTCTATATAATCTATTACCTTATCTTCAACTATTAAACCTTCGACAGCCTTTAGTAGTTCATCTTTTATCATATCAAAATTATAATCATAAAATTTTCTATCTCCCTCATATTTTCTAAAAACTGTAAAATCATTCTTTTCTACCATTTTCACTATTCTCCTATTCTTCTAATATATCTTTTAAATATCTTATTTCTTTTTCTAAGTCTTCTTTTTCTTCTTCTAAATCGTTATAATCTTGTTGTAAATCATCTAAGTTTGAATCAACTTCATTAAATTGTTCAATCATTTGTTCTACAACTTCTTCTAAATCATTTATATATTCTTCTATTTTGTCTTTAATTTCTAAACCTTCAATAACTTCTGATATTCTATCTATTATCATGTCATAATTGTAATTGAAATATCTTCCATCGTCCTCATATTTTCTATAAATTGTAAAATCATTCTTATTTATCATACTTATACTCCTCACATTCTATTTTATTTTCTTTTAGCCAATTAGCTACTAAATGCCTATGACAAAAATCATTAGGCTTCTCATAGCATAGCAAACATATGTCTTTTCCTTCACTTAGTTCATATAGCCTGTTTACAACAGTTTCAACTTCTAAGGTATCTAACACTTCTTTCTGAAAATGTTCTATATAGTAATCATTATCTTTGTTCTTTTTCCACTCCATAAAGAACTTATACTTAGGAGCTAATACTTTATATTGTATTCCTTTGTACCATTCTGGACATTTTCCACAAATAGAAATAGGTACAATATCCTTTGGTAGATATTTTAATTTAGCAAAATAACTTGTATATATCATAATACACATCTCCTTTTTATAACCATTATTTATAAAGCCTTTGCTTTTTACACTATTATATATTATTTTTATTTATTTATCAATAGTTTTTTTAAAAAACAATCCTCTTTTTCTTTTCTTTAATACTTTCTTCATGTAGTTATAAGTATCACTATCTGTTCTACCTTTTCTTTCTAACATTCTTATGCAATTTTCTATGTGAGAAGTTTTCATGTCATATATGAATAAAACTTCCCCTTCTCTAGTAGTCCAAAATTTATATGACTCCTCAAATTCAATTTCGGTTTCATACTCCTCTTGCCCAATTTTATATTCTTCAAAATCTTCAAAATAACTCATATTTGTCTCCTCCTTATGATTTTATTATATATTATTTTTATTTGTTTGTCAATAGTTTTTTTAGTTAAGATTTAATAATATATTTTATAGACCTTACAACTTAAAATCAATTCCATTATCTTTGAGTAATTCCATAGCTCTATTCAAATCATTTTTATTTATCCTTACCTTTGTATATTTAGGCTTATTATTTTTACATTGTCTTTTATCTTTGGTAAATCCTTCACCTTTTATGCCTACATTTTTACGTTCATTTACTACTATCCAATTAGGGTTATTTCTATATTCCTCTATATAATTATTTTCAATATGTCTTATTTCATTTTCACTCATTTCATTACATATTTGTAGTATTTCAAATGTTGCTCCATTGTCTAGCATTTCTTTTGTAGGCAGTGTATTAAATTTACTCACATGTGCTATAAAACGTTCTCTAAATCCTACTTTTGTAGAACCTATATATATTTGATTATCTAAAACTATTTTATAAACACCTATTGATTTATCATATTTATCTTCTATTGCATATTGAGGATAATCTTTTTTAGTTTTTCCTCTATTGTCTTTTATTTCTTTTGGAGTATCATATTTTTCAACTAATATATATTTTCTCCCATTTTGTTCAACTTTATATAAACTTTCAATTTGTCTCATTTGTTTAGTTTTAGACCCACCTTTTTTTGGTTCTTCATTTAATATTTCTTTAGTTAATTCTCCATAGGTATATTCTTTATTCAATTTCATTTCACATCATTCTCCTTTAATAGTCTAATTTATTTTTTAAAACACCGATCTTCTTAAAGGTTTTTTTATTGGAGTATTTTTTATATCTACTTCATTCTCTTCTATAGCCACTTCTTCTTCTTGTTTTTCATATTTTAATCCTTGTTTTATTTCTTCTACATCAAATCCATATATGGTATTTCTCTTCGTCCCCTTATAATAACTTTGATTTACCATTATTTTTTCTTCATCTAATATTTTAGAATATTTTTCCCAACAATTTCTTGATATATTTATCATTTTTCCTAACTTTTCAGCACTACCATAAAATGTTTCAGCTTTATGGTTTTTATCATATATATATTTTGTGCCTATAGAATTTTTCCATACCATTATCTCTCCTAAAGTATACATACATAACATTGTAATCCTATCATATGGCAATGTTAATATTTTTCTAACCTTATCTGCTGAAAGAATACAATAATCTATTTTATTATTTTCTTCATCAAAAACAAAATTTATATCATCATTAGTTTCTACTCTAATAATGCTATCTATATTGAGTTGCTCTGGTTTCTCAACCCAAGTTATAAACTTTCTCTCTATTAAAGTCTCAACTATATTGATCCATTTTTCTTTATTGGTTTTCTTCCTGGTATCTATACCTAGTTTTTCCATGAGAATTCTGATAGTAAATCCTACTTCATTATAGGGAGTTTTATTATAGTATATCCAAATAGCTGTAGCCACTAATTCGTTCCCTATTTTGTCTTCTTTTATCATTTCATTTATCTCACCTTTCTTATCGTAAATTAACCAATTAGGTATAATTACGAATTTATCATATATTTTCATTCAAATAACTCCTCTCAATTTAGTTGTAAAAATAGACCTCCCGACAGATAGTAAGCGTAGCGTCTATTCTGGCGATAGTAGTGTATTACTTATTAAAGTCTAGTATTAATCATTAAATCTAGTATTATTTATTACTACACACGAAAAGTGCATTTTTTAACTTTTTATCACCTTTGCGTTGCACAAAAAAAGTTCATATTATTGATTTTTTTGAACTTACCTTTGCCTATAAAAAATTGAAAAATTAACTTTTTTTGTGCAAAGGGATTTTATCATATATTTTGTTGTTTAATTTCTTTCCATTTTGTGTATATGTTTTTAGTTTCCTCTCTTGTATATTTATAAGAAATCCAACCATTTTTACTTAATGTTAATTCTAAAGGTTGTATTCCATTTTTAATATAAAATTTAACTTGCTCTATATCTGTGATATAAACATATTTTTCCATTAGTAATAACTCCTCCCTTAAATCATTTACATATTATAACTATTTCTCACTTCATATTTTACTCCTCCTTACAATAAAATAAGATATAGATATTTCTACCCATACCTTTATTATACTCATTTTTATTTATTTGTCAATAGTTATTTATAAACAATATTTATTTTTATTATATCACTATTTATCTTACTCACCAATCCATCAATAGCCCTAACTGCATAATCTTTACTACTATCTATCTCTTCTTCACATTCTTTAGTTATAGAAGCACATAGACTATCCTCTATTTGTAACTGTTCCTCTGGAGTTAATTTCAATTCTTCAAAAGTTAAACATCCATTATTTGTAGACACTTTAGTTAAATCATACAAAATATTGGTTTCTATAGTTGGTTTGTCACATTGTATAGTTAAGATATTATTTTCTACTTTTATATCAGCTTTAGAGAAGTCTAAATAATAATGAGCTAATATCTTGTAATCTATGGAGGTTTCTTTTTTGAACCATTTCAATTTAGAATTGTTACTTATAGTTATTTTCTTCCCAACTTGGCATTGCATTATCTCCATTCTTCCAACACCTTTTATTTTGTTTATCACTGTTTGTTCTAGTTCTATTGATTTATCTTTGTATTCATGGACTATAGTAGTTTTCTCTGGGGCTTTAACATGGTTAGTATAAAATATTCCTCCTAAAGTAAATAATGAAATAATACCCACTAGAGATAGTAATTTAATTATTTTATTCTTCAACATATAAAAATCCTCCTATTTATAATTAATTAATATATTAAATGAACCATTATTTGTGTCTATAGTTTTAGTTTCAGCTTTAGGCTTATATTGTTTTAAAATATTATTAGCAATTATTTGAGCAACTTCGTCTTGTTTATTTACAAGTATTTCTCTGTCTACATCATTGTTAATAAATCCAAGTTCTATAAGAGTGCTGTTTTGAATTAATCTATTGTAATATGGAGTAGCTTGTATTCCTCTATTTGGTAGTCCAAATGTCTCTGAAAGGTCATCTATAATTTCTTTAGATAAAGTATATTGATTATTGCTATAAGCTTCATATCCACTTCCTGTGTTAGGTGTTACACAACTATTAGCATGAAGAGAGATGTAAGCATCATAACCAAACTTAGTAGCTTTCTCTACTCTTTCTTCTAGGGTAATTGATCCATCAAAATTTCTGGTTAAATCTACATTAATACCATTTTCTTCTAATATAGTTTTAACCTTTAATGTAATTTGATTAGTTAATTCTCTTTCTGTATAGTTTCTATATATAGCTCCATTATCTCTGACTAATTGCCCATTTGAATAGTACATAGTATCTGAATGACTTAGGTCTAATAATATTCTAGTATTGCTTGAGAAACCCTTTATAGGGGCTGTAAGAGTGAATAATAAAATTCCTATTGCAAAAGCTCTCAATAGTATTCGTTTAATTTTTTTAATTAACAAAATTTACCATCTCCTAATAAAAAAATAAAAGTATAAGTTAATCCTTATACCTTTATTATACTCATTTTTATTTATTTGTCAAGTATTATTTATTATTTTTTTCTTCTTTTTTTATTTTTCTTCCACATAATGTTCATTATTTTTCATATTAATCCTCTCCTTTTTAAATTATTCCTCTCCATCCCTTATAACCACAATGTCCATTACTTTTAGTTCTTCATAAGTATATATTCCAGATATTCCCATTCCTCCCTCTTTTATCATAATTGTTTTATTGTCCAAATAATCAGTTCCCACACTAGCACAATCAAATCTTATCCCTTCATATACTATCTTAACAAAACCTAAACGATTTTTCTCTCCTACAATACATATAAGACTACCATCTTTTACTTCTCTACCAAAGTTATCAAAAATTTTTATTTCTGCCATAACTAATCCTCCTTAACATCTATAGGTTGTAATATTATTTTATATCCATCTACTTCTTTAACTTCCTCTACATTCATATATACAATACAACTCCATTGTTCTAAATTCTTTACTATATTTACAGCTTCTTGCTTGTCTCTAGCTACTACTAATTCTAAATACTCTTCAGTATCATCAATAACATACACTTTAAATAATTTCATATTAATCCTCCTTAATAATTTTATTGAACTCCAAAGTATAGTAGCAATAAAGCAACTGCAATAGGAAATAAAGATATTATTAAAATAATAAACAAATCTCTCATACTAACTTTTCTCTTTCCATTTTTATTAATTCTTCATATATATCTTCTTTTTCTTTTTCTAAGGTATGGAACATACATTCAGGTATATACCAATCACTATTAAGTCTTTCTTCTATTTTTTCTAATCTTTTTTTAAGCTCATAATATCTATAAAGGTCGTAGATATTTTTCATATTAATCCTCTCCTTTTAATTTACTTAATTCTTTTAATAATTCTTCCACTTTTATCTCTTCTTCATAATAAGCTATAGAAGCTCTAGCATTACCAAAATTAGCAGAATTTCTAGCTCTACTGTTTAATTCTAATTGAGCGATAGATAAAGAATGTTTAATAATATCCAACTCTTCTTTTGTTAGGTTTAAAATATACTTTTTCATATTATCTCCTCCTCGATTCCCTTCTTTATGATATTATTATAATATAGATTTTATCTAATGTCAATACCTTTTAAAAAATATTTTAAATTATTTATCACTCATTTGTTAATCGTTCTTATACGCTCTTTAGTGGTTGTATAAGAGGAGATAATACTTTAGTTGATTCATTCTTTGCCTAAAAAGACAAAGCGTTTATATTAACGTATAAGGTGTGACATATGTCATAGAAGAATTTAAAAAAGATTTTTACTTTATGTATTAGTGCATTGTTAAAATAACACACATTAATTTCATAAATTATGTAAACCAATTCCGAGTTTTTAAAATTTTTTATTATTTTTAATTATTTGTTATTATTTACAAATTTTAGTGGTTTTCTAAGCATAATTTTTAACTTTTTTAAATTCGTATTTAGTTAAAATTTTAAGCTTTTATACAACCATATAAGGCTATATAAAAAGGATAGGTATAAAACCTATCCTTCTATTGATCGTAAAAATGGCATAAAGTCTTCCAGTCTAACTTTTGTAATATCTGTTATAGAAGTACATTTAACTATAGTACATAAATTCTCTATAAAGTTTAATATGTCCATGAATCTTATTTTATCTGTGACTCCATCAAAAATTCTTATTTCAAACGTATCTTTATGCTGACAATTTATTGCTGAATATTTACCACAACTATCACAATACCAACGGAATGTTCCAAACAAGTCATTTTCCTTAACCCTTTTTAAAGCTTTAGCACTATAGGTAGCATATTCAGAATCTTTCCTCCCTGCTAAAGGTTCTATTTCTTCTTTAAATTTGTACATTAAGAAAACCATTTTAGCTAAGGCTTCATTTTGCTCTGTAGTATTCCCAAAGTAAGAGCGTGATATATGGACATGAAAACCAGCTTTCTTATCATCATTTGTATATCCTAACCTCTTTATTGTAGAGAATATTTCCTTCCAATCATATTTATTATATGCTTTAACTGTATGAGGATGAAACACTATCTCAAATCCATTGATAGAACCATCATGTTTAAAGTATACAGAGTCTTCATTATTTTTTTGAATTATTTCAAATATTTCTCTAGCGTCTTCTTCATCATCACTATCTTGACTAGAGCCTGATATTTCTAATTCAATGCCTAGATATAGATTATCTTCATTATCTTTTTCATCTTCACTACAGAAAAACTGTGTTTCACTTGGCTTATAATTATAGGTATGAATTAACTTAGTATGTGTTGGTTTGTTTGATAATATTCTATTTAATTCCATAGGGGTTACTTGTGTTGTAGGAGGATATAGAATTTGTCCAACCCTTGGTTCATTTGATACTCTTCTACCTCTTGGCATAAGATCTAGTTGTTCGGAACTATTTGTAAGTCGTGTAACCCTATCTTCCTCTGTAGAATTTATTTGTTCAGTAAAGATTTCAGATTGATGTTGTTTTAAATATTCAACAAATGGTAATGAGTAAGAGAACTCTCTAGGAAGTAATCTTTTTGAATCTATTAATGTCCAATAACTATGAGTAGTGTTGTTATTCTCTTGCCATCCTACTGAAGGGTCATCCATTTCAATTACAATACGGGATTCATTTATATTATCTACTCTTGCTGGAATTGATTGATTATACCCTTCTCCAAATAAAAGTTCAAAATTAGAACTTTTTTGTACAACTATTTCATCTCCAACTTCAAAATGTTTTCTATTTAATAGAAATAGTACTTGTGATTTGGTCAGAAGGAGACTATTTCTATATTCATCTATTATTTCATATTCTCCAGTATTTAACTCTCGTGCCACCCTTCCTACAAAAGGATGGTCATTGTCTATATCACAATAACATAATACTTTGTCTCCCACCCTATATTCCACTTCTGTGTGAGTTTCTAATTTAATAAAGATATCTTGGTTTCTAAACAGAGGATTACCATAACCAGTTTGTATATTTAAAGTTGGATAGCACCTACCCCTATCATTATATAAATCAAATCTAACTACTATTCCGTCACCATTTATTCTTGCTACAGTACCAATTTGGTTTTTTCTATGCATATTAGTTTCCCTTGGTTCAATACATAAAACTCTATCCCCTACTTGTATTTCATTATTAAAACTATCTTTCATTATTTTAAACCCCCCTTAATCTTTATAATTTTAATTACCTCATTTTCTATCTCACAATCATCTCTTTCCAATAGGAATAGTATCTCTGAACTTGCTACTGGATGAATATACTCAAATTCATTTTGTATTGTATATAAACTATTAGAATGTTTTTCTACTATAGTTCCAGAACAAGCTTTATTGATGAATGAGTGGAAGTAGTAAAATACTTTATCTCCCACCCTATATTCTACTTCTTTATGTGTATCTATTTTTATAAAAATATCCTCTGTAGGATTTATGCAAGTAAGTAAATGATCTAATATTTCTTCTATAGAAGAATAATCACTATTTAAGAAGTCAATTACTATATCTTGTTTTGTAATTCCACATACAATACCTACTTGAAGTTCTCTGTGACTGTATTCTTCTCTTGGTTCAATACATAAGATTCTATCCCCTACTTGTATTTCATTATTAAAACTATCTTTCATTTTTTAATTCCCCCTTGATCTTTATAATATTATTATAAACTATTTTTATCTATTTGTCAACTGTTTATTTACCACTTTTCCAATTTGCCCATAGAGTTCTTTCTCTATAAGTATCTGTGTCATAATCTTCATTTAGATATTCTTTTAATGTAATTTTGGATATGTGCTTAAAGTAATAAGTTTTATGGTTAACTGTTATTTTATTTTGATAAAGTTTGAAGTTATTTTTAGAAGTGTCTATAGATAGAGTTAAGTGGTTCTTAAAATAGATTAGTAGTTCTTCCTTATAAATATATATCATTTTACCATCCCCCTTTGATAAGCTTATTATATGATAGTTTTAAGTATTTGTCAATAGGTAATTGTGAGCATTTTATGATAAAAAACTCGCTTTAGGGTTAGATATAATTTGAATGTGGTGTGTTTTTTTGGGGTATTTGGGTATATATAGGGGTATATATTGGAGGAAATAATACTATGAGAAATAAGGGGAGGGTAGGATGGTGAGCGAACGATTGGTGGATGATAGGACGGTTGATAGGAGGACGGTATGGAGTAGGGGTTATAAGGATGGGGTAGGGTTTGGATTGGGAGGGGGATTTATGGTGCGTGTATTTAACTGATGGGGCATGATAATGAAAATTAATTGCAATTGAGAATGAATATCAACGCCCCTTATACCGAACATATGTACTATTATACCCCTTAGTCGAACATTATTTATATATAATGTTTGATTATCTTAGATCAAAACATTTGTTTGATAATCATTATCAAACACACGTTCAAATGAGAATGCATATCAATATTAATTGAAAGTGATTATCAATGCATAAAAAATGGTATTCGATACTCGATAAAGAGTTATTATATCAAGTCTTATCTCTTACAATATCCCACCTCATCCCTTCCCACTTAATCCACTTATAAATACCACTTAACACGTTTCGACTAACTTATTACACGTTTCAACAAACGTTTTCCACGTTTCGTCAACTATATTACACGTTATGACAAACTCATAATATAATATTATATATTATAGTATATAATACCACTTATCACCTTATATAGTATCATATACCATATTAACCAATACTATATAAGACCTTATATAATACTATATAATAACATTATGTACATTATATTATGTATACTATTATATATTACATATTAATATTATGTATCTTACTACATTCTACATAGTTATATTATGTAACTATATAACATTACATATTAATACTATGTATACTATAATATTTTACATAATTATACTATTTTGTTGTTTATAGATCTGTAAATAATGTTTATATAACAGAAAACAAGTGTATATATAGCAGTAAATAGATCCATATAAAAGTAAACAAGTGTATATATAAAAGTAAATAATGTCTATGTAGCAGTAAACAGGTGTATATATATCAGTAAATAAGATCCATATATAAGTAAATAAGTGTATATATAACAGTATATAGATTTATATATAACTAAGCAATGTTTATATAGCAGTAAATGAGTGTATATAGATCTGTATAGAGTTTATATATAAAAGTAAACAAGTGTAAATATAACAGTAAATAGATCTCATATACAACTAAGCAGTGCTTATATAGTAGTAAACAAGTGTATATATAAAAGTAAATGTATTTATATATCTGCAAACAATGTTTATATATCTGTAAATAAGATCCATATAACAGTAAACAAGTGTATATAGATCTGTATAGAGCGTATATATAAAAGTAAACAAGTGTATATAGATCCATAAATAGTATCCATATAACAGTAAATAAGTGTATATATAAAAGTAAATAGTATCTATATAAGTTATACATGTCTTATATATGACTTGTAGCAGTCACTATATAATTAGATCCTGATAAATAAACATTTGCATGTATTTTATAGTAGCGTATAAGGCCTATATAGGACTATAATAATGTATAGCAGTATATAAAGCCTTTAAGATCCTTAAACTTGTATACGCCTTATAGTGTTAATATAATAGTATATAGGTATTATTTAAAGTTTATTAAAAAGTTTTTTTAAAATAAGTGTTATTTAGATCCTATATATCATATAATATATTATAAAGGATTTATAAAACAACTTTAAAAATATTTAAAAATATTTTTAAAAAAAGTATTTACAAATACTTAAAAATCCTTTATAATATAAGTATAGAAGATAAATAAATAAGTTTTAAAGCTTGTTTGATCTTCTTAGTTACAATATTACTTAATACAATTACTCATAAATCCTTATAGCTCCAATATCATAAAATGCATGTGCAGGATATGAACGGCATAAAGGCTATAACGATACACTAATTACAGATACTCATGAATAACTTAATATATAGGCGTTACAGTAGTTAGGTAAACACTCTAACATTTATATATTTAAGTGGTTCAAAACTCATTTTAAAAAATTAAAAATTTTCCACTAAAGAGGAATATTTAAATAATATACTTCATATATTATAATGTAAAGGATCTTAAAAATATTAAAAAATATTTTTAAAAAAAGTATTGACAAATATTTAAAAATCCTTTATAATATAAGTATAGAAAGGATAAATAAATAATATTTAAAAAATATTATTTAAGGATCAAAAAATTAAAAATTTTCTACTAAAGAGGAATATTTAACAGTAATGTTGAATATTATATAGTAAGAAGACTTAAGAGGCTGACAAAATGATCTTTTAAAAGTCCATATGATTTATTTAATAGGTAAGGTTATGGCGATATTATCGTACTGTTAGTTACTACATTATAACTATAAAGGAACTGCTTTAAGTTGTAGCGTAACAAATGCGTTAGTAAAGTAAGATTTATCTGAAGCGATACTATAACTCCAGGGATTAAATAAATTGGTATGGCGACGTTGTGAAGACGTGTGCGATCTTTGATAATTGAATATAGATTTAAAAACTCCTATAGTAGATCCACTTTAGTCTCAACCAAATAGGAATTGACAATATATCACATAGGATCTACTTTAACGGCTTAGCACTTATTTATTAAGTGTTAAGAGTTACATATTTTAAAATAAAGGAGTGTATTTTATATGGAAAAGTATTATAAAATTATTAATGAAATTGAAAGTATAAGAGGTTTAAAAAATGCTTTTACAGTGGACTATATGAAATATACTGATAGTATATTTTTAAACTTCTACAATATGAAAGCTTTCAAAACATTAGATAATGAAGATAGTAAAATGTTTGAAAAATTTAAATTAGTCATTGATTATAATGACGTTAATTATGAATTTAAAACTTATGGAGCTATAGAAATATATTTCTAAAGGGACTTATTAAAAGTCCCAATACATAGCTAGTTATAAACTAGCAAATATTTAAATTAAGGAGTGTTTTTATTATGGAAGAAAAGAACATTAAAATGGTAGAAAAAAGATATTATAAGGCTGGTACACAATGGAAATTATCAGAAGTTGTAGAAGAAAATATTACAAAGGAATACTATTTAAATATTATTAACTCTTGCAAGTTCTTCAGGAACTTAGGAGGGTATGAGAGGTTAACAAGTGGATACACTTATTCAGGCTATATACCTACACAATTAAACAGTATAAGCCCTGATAAAAAAGAGAAAATCGTAAGATCTTTTGAATTTAATAAAAATACAGGATCTATATATTATGATCAAAAGAAAAAAGAATATAAATAATTAAAAAGGGACTTATTAAAAGTCCCTAAATACATAACTAGAAAAAATCTAGCAAATATTTAAAAATTAAGGAGTGTATAACATGTTAAAGCCTAGTACTCAAAAGTATATAGAAATAAGCAATATTAACATAGAAGACATTAATAAAATGTCTTATGATGAGATATACAATTTTGCTACTTCTGAAAGAATGCTTTATGATTTAATTGTTAACTGTAGCAATATAGAGCTTATGAGAAAATATTTGTTAAATCATAGGACTTATTAAACAAGTCCTAAATACATAGCTAGTTATTAATTAACTAGCAAATAAAAAAATTAAGGAGTGTCTTATGGAAAAATATAATATGATCTTAAATGAATTAAAAGGAATGAAAGAATTTAAAAAAGGGATTGACGTTGATTATGAAAGTCTTATAGATTCTATTTTAATAACTTTTTACAACATGAGAGCTTTTAAAAAGTTAAATAATTCAAATAGTAAAGTATGGAAAAACTTTAAAGACATATGTAACAAATACAACGTAAATTATAAATTCCAGAGCTATGGAGCTATAGAAATATATTTCTAAAGGGACTTTTAATAAGTCCCTAAATACATAGCTAGTTATTAACTAGCAAATATTTAAATTAAGGAGTGTTTTATATGATAAAAGTAAATAAATTAACTATGAATGAATTTTTCAACTTTATAGAGGAGCTAAGAACATATAAAGGATTTAAGACCACTATAAAAGAAGATATATTCAGAGTATGTCGTGAGGATCGCAGATATGATCACGGAAAAATTATTATGACTGAGGCTTGTTATAATAAAATAGCTAATAAAGCTAGTAACTCTATAGCATTTGATTATGTTGTTAATAAATATAATCTAACATACTCATTGGAAGATGATAACACAATATTATTTTTTAAACTTTAAAAGGGCTTCAAGCCCTTAATACATAGCTAGTTATAAACTAGCAAATAATTTAAAATTAAGGAGTGTTTTATATGAAAAATACAAAGATGTTACAAGAAAAAAAGGAATTAACAAAGGTATGCAAAGAGTTTGTAAACTCTAATGACAAGAGTAATTCTTATTTATGCAGGTTCCATAGATTATATTTAGATGGAAGTTATACAGGTTATGATATTTATAAATATCATATAAACAGAGTAAAAAGTTTAAAAACTAATAATTCACTAGAAAAATTTGCTTTTCAAACTTTTTGCAAGTTCATAAGAATAGAATTCTTTGAGAATTCCTCAAGAGTAACAAATGAAATAATAAAGACTTATTTAATGGAAGGTCTTGCAGATGAGTATAACAATTTAATGGAAGAAATAATTAAAAATGTAGCTGAATTTAAAGCAGATCATGAATAATAATTAAAAAGGGACTTATTAAAAGTCCCTAAATACATAGCTAGAAAAAATCTAGCAAATATTTAAATATTAAGGAGTGTTTTTATTTATGGAAAAAAATATATATGTTTATAATTTTACTGCAAACAGTGGACTAATGGTAAAGGATATCGAATATGGTATAGATCCTGGAATAGAAGATAAAATAGTCGTTAGTTTCTTTTATTACTCTGAAGTAAAGGAAAAAACAATAGAAGAAGAAAGCAAAAAATATAAATTATATGCTACAAATAAAGGCTCTTACTTTAATTATAAGGGGGTTAGAATGTATTTAAATGACTTTATAAGATGCTAAGAAAATAGGGACTTATTAAAAGTCCCTAAATACATAGCTAGTTATAAACTAGCAAATATAAAATATTAAGGAGTGTTTTATATATGAATAAAAGAGAATTTATAAAATTAGTCGATAAATATTATTTTGACTATGATTTAAGAGAAATAAGAGTTACGATCTGGACTGGTTATTCATCAAGCTGTAATTATCTTGATTCATGGTTAAGTATTGACTGTTACAATAAAAATGGCGATTTTATTCAAGAAATTGACGATTATTTAATTGATCTATATACTAACATTGAAGGAATTGAAAATATAGACAATTCTACACTAGAGGAAAGACAAAGATTAATGAAAGATCAACAAAAAATAGTAACTAAAATTAAAAAGTGGTTAGAAAGCTATGACATATTAGTAAAAAAATGTCATGCTAATGTATAAGGGAATTAAATTCCCTTAAATACATAGCTAGTTATCAACTAGCAAAATATTTATAATTAAGGAGTGTTTTTAAGTATGTCAATGTCATTATCATTTATAGGAAAATTTTATAATGGAAAAACTAGAGGTATAGGAAGTTATGTTTCTACAAACGGATTAAATAACTCAAAATTATACATGGATCAAGATGACATAGAGTTTATTTTAAAAGTCGCTGGTATGGAGAAAAAAAGCTTTAATTGGTGCTTAGAAAATAATAAGTTTAAAGAAGTTATAGTATACGCTTATTATGAAGGTAGTAAAATAATGGAAGAAAAAATAAATCTACCTTTAAGAAGAATAGACAAACAAATAGTCGCACAATATATAGAAAAAGCTAATAAAGAAGCTAAAAAACAAGTTCAAAAAGAATTTAATAGACCTTTTAACTACCTAACAGAAGATGCAAAGGAAAAAGTATATCTTCACTGGTATATAATGCAACCAATAAATAAAACTGAAGAGGAAAAAATAAAAGAGTTTTCCTCTTTAATAAGAGAAAATAGCAGGATTGACGATCATTATAATATAATATTTAACGTTTAAAAGGGACTTTTAATAAGTCCCTTGTACATAGCTAGAAAAATTCTAGTAAATAAAATTTTAAGGAGTTGTTATTATGAAATATAGCAAAAAAATAAATAATAAGGACTTTATGGAATTATATAACCTTTATAATTTTTATAAAGTCAATGAAGGCGAAAACAGTGATATTGTATATGGGATAGTAAAAACTTTAAAAGCTTTGAAAATTTATGACGATATACTATTTTATCATTTTTTACAGTCACAGCCATATACAGTAGATAAAGAATTTTTAACAGAAATAAAAGAATCAATAGAAAAAATATATAAAAAATATGATCACGACATGCTATTAAGTGGGGAATATATACAGGAGTTAAAATATAATGATACTATAGAAGAAAATATTAAAAAGCAACTTATAGATAAAATAATATATGTATTAGAAGATAATAACATATATATATAAAAGGGACTTTTAAAAGTCCCTAAATACATAGCTAGAAAAAATCTAGCAAATAATTTAAAATTTAAGGAGTATATATATATGTATAATAAGTATTATGAAAGGTTAAATAGCGTTGACAAAAAGGATTATAATATGATAGAAAAGGAATGCGAAAAGATACTGCAACATTATGGATCTTATGATGTATTGACATTCATAAATGATTATATTTATGATCTAAGCGATACCGTAAATAGTAATTATTTCTTAGCAATATGTGAATTGGAAGACCATTACTTTAATATTTATAAAGAGGGACTTTAAATAGTCCCTAAATACATAGCTAGAAAAAATCTAGCAAGAAAATTTTATATAATTAAGGAGTGTTTTATATGAAAAAATTTAGTAAAAAAGCTTTAAATGAATTAAAGAAAACTGAAGAGTTCAACGATCGACTTTCAAAAAGAGTTATAAATGATTTACTAGCAACTGGATTATCTACATTAGAATTAAAAGACCATATAAACTATATAATAAAATATGGCTGTTATATGAAAAATATTAATGCTCTAAATTACTATATGGATACAATAAGATTTTTCAATTGCTATAAAGAAGAAATACTGAGCTTAGTTAAAGAACTTGACTTTAATATTGGTAATAATAATCAAAAAAGATTTACTAAAGAAGAAAAAAAAGATCTATCATGGTTCGCTTATAAAGAAATAACAAATAGAATAGCTATAAAATATTCTGAATTATTACAATAGGAACTTTTACAAGTTCCTAAATACATAGCTAGTTAATAACTAGCAAGAAAATTTTTAAGGAGTGTTTTATATGGAAAAAAATTACTTAGTGGAAAAAAGAGATCAAATAATGATCATTGCAAGTGATCATATTTCAGGAGGTTATGAAACTTCAGCAGTGTATTATAAAAATCACTGCTTATATTCAGATGAACCTGAAACAGAATATATACAGAACGCTTTAAATAATGGATATGAATTATTAGGAATAATTCAAGGAAGGGACTACAGAGAAATAAAAAAACAATTAGAGCATATGACTCAAGCATTATAAAAGGGACTTTTAATAAGTCCCAGTACATACTTATATTAATATATAGAAAAAAATTTTAGATATCGAGAGGAATATTTAAAAGTTTGTAGAATATATATTAATATAAGAAAAATTTAATTAAGGAGTGTTTTTATGAAATATGTAAAATTTACAAAAAAAGCGTTAAATTCTTTAAAAAAGGAAAAGGAGTTTAGCGATAGACTTTCAAAAAGAGTTATAAACGACTTACTAAGCAATGCTTATAGTACTTCAGATTTAAAATATCATATGGAAGATATAACAGAGTTCGGATGTTCTGGTGGTAACGTCATGAGTTTAGTTTATTACTCTGAGACAGAAAGATTTTTCAATTGTTATAGGAAAGAAATTATTAACTTATTTAGAGAATTTATATATTATAATACTGGAAATATACATGAAGATGTATATGAAGATAATAAAGGAATATATGCTATAATTTACGATTCTGTTATATATGAAGATCAAAAAAAATTTACAACACAAGAAAAAAATGATCTTACATGGTTCGCTTATGAGGAAATAGTAAGAAGAATTACACAAGATTATTTTAAACTTTAAATAATAGGGACTTTTAATAAGTCCCAGTACATAGCTAGAAAAAAATTCTAGTAAATAAAATATTAAGGAGTGTTTTTTAGTATGAAAAAAATATTTTTAGGCTTTATTGATGAATTTTTTGACTTTGTAGAAGAATTAAAACAGTACAATGGATTCAAAACAACTATTAAAGAAAACATATACAGAGTCTGTAAGCGAGATCGTAATGAAGATTATGGGAAAATAATTGTTTCTAAGGGCTGTTATAATAAAATAGCTAATAAGGAATACAATTGCATGATACTTGACTATATTACAAATAAACATGATCTAACATATACATTACAGGATGATAATACAATATTATTTTTTAAAAGGGCTTAAAGCCCTTATACATAGCTAGAAAAAAATTTTAATAAGAAAATTTTAAGGAGTTGTTTATATGAAAATAAGTAATTATAATTATATTGAAGTGGTTAACTGTAACAACGATACTATTACATTAAAAGAGTATGTAAAATATATAGATAATGTGGAACGTGATATTAGTTATAGAAAAGTAAATATTCATCATGATAAAAAAGGACAATATTTTATATACTATAGAAAAAAATATTATTTAAAAGATTTTTAAAAGGGACTTTTACAAGTCCCTTAATACATAGCTAGTATAACTAGCGAAAAAAATAAAAGGAGTTATTGACATGAATAAAAGATTATCAGAACTTTTAAAAGAAGAATTTTTAACAGAAGATGAGTTGAATGAAATATATTCAATGGAAAATGTAACAGTTAAGTATAATGGAAGTAGTAACACACTTATTAAATATTACTGTTTTACTGTTTATACAAGTAATAGGAAAGAATATGACATATATGTAATTTAAATAGGGATTAAATAGATCCCTAATACATAGCTAGTATAACTAGCAAAAAAATTTTTTATGAGGTGTTATTATGTTATTAAATAAAAATGAATTATCTGCTATAATGAAAAAAGCTCACGTTATGACTAAAAAATTTGTTAAATTATATCACGTCAATTATCATTTTCAATTTAGTTTATGCTTAAAATTTATGTATAGTCAATTTAAGGAATACGCTAAGGAAACAATGGAAGAACATTTAAGAAATATATTACTAACATTAAATAAATTATTAATAACTAAAGATAACAGATATAATAAATATTTAAAATTATACAATAAGTATAATACAGAAGAGAATATTATAAGAAAAGCTAAAAATATAATATCACTTGATGGATACTTTAAAAATAGCTTAGGAAAAAAATATATTAAATTAGAATAAATAGGAACTTGTAAAAGTTCCTAAGTACATAGCTAGTTATTAACTAGCAAATATTTATATATTTTAAAGGAGTGTTATATATGAGAAAATCAACCAATAAAGAATTTTTAGAGGGAAAAGCTTTTAGATATGCTGTTGATCGTTACTTTAATACAACAGACTGTTTTATATCTACTTATAAAAATTATGGTTACTGTATAACTAATTTTTATAATAGATTCGGTATTATGAATATAGCAATTTTTAAATTAACCAAAGACGGAAATATTAAACTAATATATGAAAATAAATACTTAGAAGATATAATAAAATTGTTTGGAGAAAATTTTAGAAAAAATAATGTTGATACTGTTAGAAGAAAAGTTGCAGATTTTATAAAAGTAAATTTAGAGGGATAGCCCTCTAATATACATACTTATACTAATATTAGTATAAGAAAAATATTTTAAATAAAAAGGGGAATGTATATTATGGAAAAATATTATGAATTAAAAAATTATCAGATTCAACTTTTAAATCTAAGGGATCAAGTCCTTGAAGATAATCCAGAACTAGAAAAAGATTTACAAGAGGTTACAAATAGTTTAAAACAATTTAAACAAGTGAAAAAATATGAAAGACTATACACTAAGGAAGAATTAAGAGAGCAGATAAGTTCTATTAGAAATATAGAGTATTTAATAGAGCAACAACAGAATAAACTTTTTGCTATAACTGATAGCAATAAGGTACAAGATAGCTTTTATAAGGCAAACATAACTATAATAGGACTAAATATAAAAAGGCTTAAAGAATATAAAAGAGAGTTAAAAAATAAAATTAAAAATAATCAAATATTTTTTACAGATCAAAAGAAAATATCTAATAATTGGAGATTTAAACAATGTTAAACATAAATATAATATGGGGATATATCCCCATAGTACATAAAATATAAATTAATAAAAAGGAGATATATAATTATGAAGAAAAAAATAATATCTTTATTATTAACTAACATTATAGGAGCAACAATTATTTTTAACTCAAATATAAGTTGTAAAACTAATGATACTTCACTTAAAGAAATAAATAAGTTTCCAGATAATTATATAACAGATATAACAGATACTTTTACTGCTAATGATAAACTAGAAACTACGACAGACATGGAAGAATATGCTGAAGTTTGGTTGCGTAAGGTCTATGGTATTAATTTAGGAGATTATAAAGTTACATTTAAAATAACAGATTTAAGAGATAAAAAATCTGCAGGACTTTATGAAAAAGATTATTTTGATAATTATACAATATCATTAAGTAAGTTTTTATTTAACTTAAACGATAGAGAAAAAGCTGAGAGAACATTAATACATGAACTAACTCATTTTGCAATGAGTGTATTGGATAAGGGGTATAGGGATGAAGATAAAGACTTTCAAAAAGAGTGTGTGAAAAATGGTGGATCTTTAAATGGGATCGGAAAAGCTAGACCAATGTATAGTCATTTAGAGGGGAATAAATACTATACAGCTAAAGAATACGACAGCCAAAAATAAAAAAAATTTTTTGAATTATATTTTTAAAAAGGACTTTTACAAGTCCCTTGTACATACTTATATTAATATATAAGAAAAAAATTTTTAAGATTAAGAGGAATATTTAAAAGTTTAGAGAATATATTAATATAAGAATAATTTAAAATTAATTGAGGGGGAATGAAGATGGAGGGAAAAAGAGTAAGATATGAAGAACTAAAAGAAGAGGAAAAAATTAATATTGAAAAACAATTAGAAGAACATTTAAGAAATAACGATAAAATAAAAATATCTGTTCACGCTATCCAAAGGATGTCACAAAGGGGCATAGGTTTTAAACATGTAAAAAATTTAATAAGGTCTAAAGATTACTTTATAGATAGTATTACAAAGGCTGATAATAATATTTGTGTATCAATTATTAGCCATTATCCTGTACGGAATAAGTTACATTTAAAACTTGTTTTGTGTTTAACTAATTATATGATAGTTACGGCTATGGCTAAAAAAGTAAAAGGAGATGATATAATTGAGTATGAAAGAATTTAAAAAAAGAATTAAGGAAACAAAAGAACAACAAAGAAAAAAAGACGTTGCAAGAGGTTATATAAATAAAAGTAATAAATCTATATTTAGAATAAATAATAGTAACATAGAGATTCTATGGAGCGATAACATAAGTATAAGAGAAAAAGATTATTCTATACAAGCTTTAAAAGAAATAAATTTACAAGATAGAATTAAAGGAGATAAAATATTTCTTAGTAGATACTGCGACACAACAAATGACTTTATAGTAAAAGACAATTTAAATAATAAAATAGTTTTAGAAACAATTTAAAAGGAATATTTATAAATATATAGAATATAATATATTAGAAAGATATTTAAAAGCCCTTTACAAAGGGCAATACATAGCAACTGTGGGAATGACAAATAATAAAAAAAACTTTTAGAAAAAAAGAAGGAATTAATATACAAATGTAGAATATATATAGTATAAAGATAAATAAATTAAAATAAAAAGGAGCGATCTTTATGAAAGAAAGACAAGTTATATTTCAAGCATGGATGTGGAAGCTTAATAACATACCAGTAGAAGAGGTAAAAAGACAAGGCTTTACAGCTATTCAAACAAGCCCATTACAGCTTACAAAGGAAAAAATCCATGAGAACTTAGACAACGCATGGGCAATATATCAACCAATAAATTATGATATCGGGAATGACTTAGGAACTGAAGAAGACTTAAAAAACTTAGCTGATAGATGTCATGCTAATGGATTAAAGCTAATAGTGGATGTGGTTTTTCACCATGTAGCTAATGAAAGAGGGAATGATATATATTATTTAGTGCCAGATGAATATAGACATTTTTACAATGACAGTTTTATAAATATAAGTAATTATAATAGTGAATATGAGCTAACTCATATGAGCTTAGACGGACTACCAGCTTTAAATTTAGAAAATGAAACTATTGTAAACGCTCAATTTAACTATTTAAAACAATTAAGGAATGCAGGTGTAGACGGCGTTCGTGTGGACGCTTACAAACATTTAATAAAGAGTTATAGAGTAAGATTAGCTGAAAAACTTAGAGAGCTAAATATGATAGAAAATAGCTATGGTGAGGTAATATTTGCAGACAAACAACTTCAAAGCAGTTATAATGAAATAGCCTTATATGTTAATCAGAGTTTAAATAATGGTAGTCAATACGGTGCGATCATTAGCCATGATGACTTCAAAAATTCTGAAAATCCATACTTAAGACGTGATCCTAACTATTTTCTAGCAGAGTATGGCTATTTTATGGACAACAGTTTAAGACAGAATGTGGTTTACTTCTGTAGACCAGATGATCATATTTGGAAAATGGATAATATACGTTATATAAATGCTAGAAGATAATATAAAAAAATTTAAAGTATGTAGTAATATTACTGCATACTAATACATATATATAATATATAGATAAATTAAGGAGTGATTTATATATGAAAAAATCAGAGGTTAAACAACTATTTTTAAGCCGTGGGAAGGTCGCTGAAGATATCAGAGAAACATATTTTTTGACATCAGATGGAACTCCTATAAATCTTGGATCCAGAATTAACTGTTGTGGAGAAATAGAGAGAAGCGTTGAACATAACAGCTGTTTCGATTTGTTTAAATGCAGGTCAAATGACTGGATAAAGTTCTTTAAGAAAACTGGAGTTGTGCAGATAATTCCTGAATATAAATGCTGTGCTTATTTAGAGGGACAAAAGTTAACTAAAAAGCAGAGGGAATTTATTGAAAGAAATAAATTAGAAATATTAGAGCAGAGTTGTTTTATATAGTAGTTTGTTTAGTAATAATATTAAAGAAAAATAATTAAAAATAAATGTATAAATCCTTAATCATTTGGGAATACTTATAATATAATAATAAGATAGAAGGAAGTGTTTCAAAAATGGTTAAGGATTTATTTTTAAACAAGGGTAATGTATATTATGCTACATTACATAACAATCATAAGGGAATACAGAGAGGTAATAGACCGGTAATACTAATAGGAGTATATGGTTCTGTAGTATCCGTAATACCATTGACAACTAAACTAAAAAGGATGGATTTAAAACAACATATCCATATAAAAACAATAGATAAAAGAGGAAATAAGCATGATTCAAACTGCTTACTTGAACAGCTTACAACTATTCCAAGAGAATATATAACAGATTACTATGGATATATACCTCAAGAAGATAAGGAAAAGATAAACAGCAGAATAAAAGAGGTTATCACTGTATAAAAACTATTGACAAATGAATTAAAATAGTTTATTATAAATAATAAGGAGGGGATAATATGAATTTTTTTAAGAAAAAAGAAAAGACAAAGATCACATTAAAAGAAAAGAATGTCTTATTGTATTTATTACTTAATGATATTCAAAATGATACTTCACCATTTACAATAAGAAGTAGAGTACAGAAGATAATTGAACTACTTCATGATCTGGGAATAGATAAAGAAAGGATTGACTTAAATAAACAAAAGCCCAGCGATGAACTGGTGGAAGAAATATTTTATAACTTAAATTGTCCTTCTAAGGATATGAGCAGGCACGATTATAAAGTATATGCTAGATTATTTGATAAGCTGTAAGAGCCACACAAGGCTCTATATACATATATAAATTAATAGGAGGTATATATTTATATGCTAAAAAAATTTAATGAAAGAATAGAAATGGTAGAATGTTTAAGTGGCTTTAGATTAAGCAGATTAGAAAAATTCAATTTGTTTATAATGTTTATATTAAACTTATAAGGAGGTCTTTATATGAGTTATTTAGATTTATACAAAGAGGAATTAAACTTAAAAGGAAAAAGAGTAAATACCATAGAAAGTATCAATAATTCAATTGATACTTTTCAAAAATATTTACAAATAAAAGATATTGAACTAAATGACGCAACTATTAACAATATAACTGTTCAAGACGCTTTTAGTTATAGAAAATATTTATTGGATAGAGGATATAAAAGAAGTACAGTGAATACTAAAATAGCTAATATAAAAAGTTATTTTGGATTCTTAGTTAAACATGAGATAATTATTAAAAATCCTTTTGCAGGCTTTGAAGCGATGGAAGAGAACGATAAGACTATTAAAGACATATTAACCAAAGAAGAAGTTATAAAACTAATAGAGAGTTTTGGGATTAAGTTACAAGGCGAACGGAATTTTGAGTATATTTCAAAAAGGAATAAGGCTATTATAGCAGTATTAGCTAGTACTGGAGTGAGAATAGAAAACTTATTGAATGTAACTATGGATAAACTAATCAAGATAGAAGAAGGATATAAAATAGAATACGCAAAAGCAGAAACAAAAGGTAAAGTTGATACTACTATTTATATAGTGGGAAAGAATAAAGAACTATTGGAGGACTATTTAAAGGTAAGAAAAGATAAGTCAGGATTAAATTTATTATTTAATTCTGCTGGAGCTAATAAAAAAATCTCAAGAAGTGATATGATCACTATAATAAATAAAAGAGTAGAATATTTAGGGATTCAAAAGCATATAGTGTCACATAGTTTTAGAGCTTATACAGCAAATGCTTTACTATCTAATGGAGCAGAGCCAATAATAATTCGCAAGATGTTAGGCTGGAGTAATAATAAGCAAGATATGTTATCAAGTGTATATTATCGTAATGAAGCACAAGAGAAGCAAATAATAGAATACTCACAGATCTTATGGAAATAATTTAAAAAATAATTTAAAAAACTATTGACAAGTAAATACTGAAGGTGTATACTAAAGGTAATGAAGGGATACTACGCCCTAAAACATGAGATAAAAAGGGAAGTTGAAATATGAAAGATCTATTTACTTCCAGATGGATAGTCAAATATTAATATCGTATTAATACGCCTAAGGCATATTTATATTCAGCGATAGCACATTAATTTTAAGGTGAAGCCTTAGGCGTATTTTATTATATATAAATACATAAAATCTATTATACAGCGTTATATGGTTCTCTAAGAAGTTTTATGAAAATAAGGGAATAAGTAGTAAGCTAAAAAATAAAGCCTTTATACAGGCGTTTAAATAGATTAAAATAAAATTAAATAATCTGGGGGTATAAAGTTTATGAGTAAGTTATGTTTTAAAGCATGGATTAAAAAGGAGATCCTCAATAATGGAGGAGTAGATAATTTTATAAAGTGTTTAAGTGATGGAACTATAGAATATATAGGATCTGATGAGATAATGAAATATATAGGTAATAACATAGTAGAGATAAGGGAATATAAAAGTAATGATTATGATTGGATAATAACCAATATAAGCACTGGTGAAAAGGTATTAATAGGAATTCTATAAGTTAAGAACTGTTTGCAGGACTAAAAACCTGCCACGATCTAAATATAAAGAAAAGGGGTAATAAAAATGAATGAAATAATGGTAAAGGAATTTGGATCTAAAGAGGTAAGGTGGAGCAATGAAGATAAGGTAAATCTGGTGGACGTTGCAAAGTGTTGTGGATTAACAACTAAAAATAGACAAGGAAAAGAATACGCAAGATGGATATCAAAAGATAGTAATTCTATAAAGGGAAAACTTGAATTAATTAAGAACATGGGAAATCCCATGCAAGAAATAAAAGAAGAAATAGAAGATATATTATTTGAAATAGAAAACGGAGATAATAGAAATAATATTTATATAAGTAGCTGGTTAGCTAAAAGAATAGCTACAGAATGCAATAATAAAATGGCACATGAATTTAAAAATTGGTTAGTATCTTTAGATTGTACTAGAGAAGAAATAGAAAAACAAACTGGAGTAACATTACAGGATCTATTAAATGTACAACAGCAAGTTAATACAATGTCGCAACTAATGAGTAAAACAGTTGATGCGGTTGTATCTATAGTAGGGCAACAAACAGAAGTTATTAATAAACAAGGCGATATAATTAATCAACAAGCTGAAGAATATGCAAAAGATAGAGAAGAATTAAAAGAGTTTATCGGTTTAAAGTCTTCACATACTAAAGCAATATCAACTATAATAATGACTAGATGTGAAAAAGCTTATGGAGTTAAATTAAAATCAAGAGATGAGAGATTTAAAGTTAATAGAGATTATTTATTAGGACAATTTAATGTAACAAAGTATGAAGATATAAGCATAACAAAATATAATGAAGCAATTGAGTTCGCAAAAACTTTTGAAATAATAATTATTGATGCTGAAGAAAAGGAAGAAAAAGAAAAAGAAAATAAAATAATTATGATAAATAATAATGGACGGTCTACTATTTATACAAAAAATATAGGGTCTAAAGTTATAGAAAAAGATGGTAAGTTATACAAACAGTGTTCTTGTTGTGGGAAGTTTAAAGAACTTAATGAAAAAAATTTTTATGTTAAAAAAAAGAATAACGATGGATATGAAGGTAAATGTAAAGAGTGTAAAAGGAATTATTATGTAAGTAATAGAAAAGAAAGATTATCATATCAAAATAAATATACTCATGATAATGGAATAGCTAAAGAACATCAAGGAACTTTTAGAAATAATTCAAAGTATAGTTTTTTAAATGGTAAAGATGATGAATAATTAAAAATGTATATGAAAAAATCTTATTTGGAGGATGTAAAAACCCTCTTTTCTTTTTACTGCATTTACAGTAAAATTTTTACATTGACATATAAAAAATTTTTATTTATATTATTACATATGTATATTTATAATCATTTTGGTTATAATATTAATAGAGAGGTGATATTATGAAAAGTAAAAATGAATTAATCAAAGCAATTGATATTAAACTAAAAAGCAATTTAACTAATGCTTTATTAAGCAAAGAACTTAATCAAGAACTACTTAAGAAAAATTTAAATGCTAATTTAACTGGAGCTTTATTTAATGGATTAAAAGAAGTAATTGATTTGACTGATGAAGAATTAATAATGGTAGCAAAAGTTTTTTACAACTATTTTAAAAATGAAGAATTAAATCCAAAAGAATATTTTAATGAACGACAAATATTAAACTATGAGCTTATACAAAGACCCAAAGAAGAAAAAATATCATTGATGGAATTTGAAAATGTAATTAAAATAAATGACACATCTTATGTCACATATGCAGGAGCTGAAAAGCTTTATGACTATTTCACTAATGGATTATTTATATATGACCGTAGAGTTCAAAGAGAGCCACGCATACGACTATTAGGAAAGAATTATTTAGTAAAAGAAATTAGTTTAAATAAAAATGCAGTAAAAGAAATTGAGCAAGAGATGTTGAATAGAACTTACGAACCAGATGCAATAATTTTAAATGTTTTAATGATGGAAGGAAAAAGTCCAAATGTAAAATATGAAAATGGAACTTTATTTATTACTCCAAATTTAGATATAAATGCAGACGACACAACGATCGTACAGCTTACAGATGGGATGCATAGAACTTCGGCACTGGTAAATGCAGTAACTAAACTTAAAAAGAATAAGGAAGATATTCCTAGTGATATGGGATTAATAGTTAAAATTACTATAAAAACACTTGAGGAAGCAAAACGCATTACAGTTCAAAGTTTTAAAAGATCGACTACTTCAACAGACTATCTTAAATCACTTGAAACAGATGATTATACAAAACTAACTGACGCTTTAATCAAGGAATTACCTACTTCTATAAAAGAAAAAATCTTTCCGACATATGTTGAATGTATATATAGTCATGGTATCTTTTATAAGACATTAATAACAGATACACTAAGGTTATTACTTCCTAAAGAGAAAAATTTCTTTTTTAATTTACAAATTGCGACATATATGGGAAAAAATTTAGGAAAAATTTTAGGTTTTATTGTAGATGAATATTATACAGACTTGAGTGGTTGTATAAACAATTCTAGCTTATTAAAGATAAATTCTATTATCTATTGGTTAACGTTCCTATATGAACTACATAAGGCTAATATTAAAGAAGAAAAATTTATTCAGTTAGCTAATAATATAGTATTGTCATCAGCTACTTGGGATGAAAAATCACTTATAAAAAGGAAAGTAAAAATAAATGAACTAATAGAAGAAGCAGAAGAGATTTTTGAGGAGGAGATTTTAAATGACTAATTACATAGAAAATAAAAGAATATTTTTAGATGAGGTTTATCCATTAGAAACTACTAAAGAAACACAAATATCAAATTATTTAAACAACTTATTACCTATAGAAAAGATATTAAATAAAGACTTAATGTATTTTAATACTGAAGAAATAGAAAATTTATTAATTAATATGGTTGGAGTTAGTGGAGGTTATAAACAGAGTCTTTTCTCCTTTATGAATTCTTATTGTGAATACTGTGTTGACAAAGGGTATATCAATATAAATCCTTGTGCAGTAATAAAACCAAGTGAGATAATTTATAGCAGTATCCAGCAATTGATGAAGGGAATGTTGGGAGTAGAGCAGTTTAATAATACCTTGAGGATATTAGAGAGTAGAACGACTATATTAAGTAGTACCATGTTAGCATTGCTACTTGCTAGAGGTGGAGTATTAGGTAACAAGAGTAAGGATCTAATAAATATAGAAGAACAGGACATAAACCTAAAAGATGAGTACATAAATATATATGAAAAAACTAACAACCATGAAGACTATGGAATTTTATTAAGTTCTATTCCTTTTTATCCTCATTTTAAAACTTGGTATGAAAAATTAATTGAAATTAAATCTTATGAAGCTATGGGGACAAGAAGAAATTCTACTATAGAATATATACCTTCTTCATATATATTAAAAAGAACAAACTACACCAACACTTCTTCAGACGTTAGAGTTAGCTCAAATACAATACTAAATCAAATAAATATGTCCTGTATAAGTGCAGGGATAGCTCGTATCTCTTTATCGAAACTACAACAATCAAGAAGACTAGACTTCCTTTTAGATATAAGAAGTAAAAGGAAATTAAATGAACAAGATTTTAAAGATATAATTAAATTAATTAATTACAACTGTAAGAGCTATCAAGTATTAGTTAATTTTAAGAATTTTTGGTATGGAATAGGAGGAGATGACATATTGAGTGATAATAGAATTGAAGTGGATAAGGATGGTGAAAGATATGTTGAGAATTTAAAAAGAGAAATAAGTTTTTTCTAGGGATTAAATTCCCTAGAAATTTTCTATTGACAAATGATTTAAATAGGTTTATAATAATAGGTGAAGATAAATAGGACACGTTTGTTGGTGTTTATATAGTGTATATATAGAGAATGCAAAAAAAGTGTCCTATTAGAGAGGAGAGAATTATGAGAGTTACTAGACAAGAATTAGCAGATATACTAAAGATATCTTTAGGAAGACTAAGGAATATTGAAATAGCAAATGAACTAGAGCAGAAACTATATGACAAAGGTTATACATTCATATCTAAAGAGAAAATAGGAAGAAACAATTATTATACTTTGGAGAAGTCTTTTCCAGAGAAGGAGGAATTTTCAAATATGTGTAAGGAGAAATATAAAACTACTAATACTAAAGCTTTCAGTTGTTACTTTGTAGAAAGAACAGAGAATAGTAATAAACCAATAACTAAAAAAGATATAGCAAACAAAAGTGGAGTTAGTGTAAATACAATAAATAAATGGGATAAGATTATGATTAACGAAAAGATTATATCCAAATGTGGTGGATATTACTTCTGTATAGAATGGATTGAAGGGGATAGATATGTGTATCAATGTTCTCATGAAGAGTATTCAGAATTTTGGAAAGCTAATGGATATGATAAAGCTTTAAAAAGATTAGAAGAACGATATGAACAAGGAGAAATTACTTTAGAAGAAGTGACAAAATATTCTGCACAATATGGAGCATTGATAAGTGAAATAGAAGGTAGATTTTGTTATAAAGTTAGTAAGTATAGAGTAGATAAAAATAATCAATTATATATTGATACTAAGGATCTAATATATAAACTATTTTATAAAGATTGAGGAGAGGAATAAATTAAAATGAACGAAGAAGAAACAAAGCAGATTATTACGCAGTTGGAAAAACAAAAAATATATAAGAATTGGAGAGAACTGTGTGAAGCAATGGATTGGAATAATATAGGAGGAGATACTAAAAAGAAGTATTTGAAAATACTTAATTCTATATGTGAATTTCATAAAGACGGTCAAAAAATAATAATTGACAACATTTACAATAATCCCCTACCGATTGTAGATAATAGGGGAAAACACAAAAGATGTATAGGAAATGCTCGGAAAGAGTATAAGGAGTATAAAATAGAAAAACGGTATGATAATTCTATTGGTATATATAAAATAACTTTAGATAGAAATATTTATATAGGTTCTACAGTAAAAGGATTTAGAGTGAGATTTTTACAGCATAGAAAAAAAGGAAATAGATTAATTACTAAAAATATGTTGGAGCAAGGTGCAATATTTGAGATGATTCAAATATGTGATGGGATGGAGGAGAATGAAATAAGATATATTGAACAGCAATGGATAGAAGAATATAGAAATAATCCAGAATGGATAGTAGTGAATAGTTTAAACCATGTACAAATAAAAGGCGAAGAACATAGGAAACAAACAAAATCTAAAAAACAAAAATATAAAAAAATAAAAGTTAAAGAAGAAGATTATAATAAAGTAATAGAATTATTATCATCTAATAACATAGATATAATTATGCCAAAATAAAGTATGATAGCGTGACATGATCAACTTCTATATTTGTTAACTAATGTCACAATTAAGTATTGACAAATAATAATAAATAGTTTATAATTAAGTTATAAAGATTAAAGGAGAGGATTTTATGAATAAAAAATATGAAATTACTAATATTACAATGGTTTTTGAAGGAAGGACATTATATAGAATAATAGCTTTGAAAAACTTTGCTGATGTTAAAGTAGGAGAGCTAGGAGGTTGGGTAAGTAATGAATATAATTTAAGCCAATATGGGGATTGTTGGATTTATAATAATGCAAAATGCATGGATAGTGCGAGTATGTATAATAATAGTTGTATGTATGATAATGCTATAATGTATGATAATGCTATAATGTATGGTAGTACAAGAATGTTCAATAATAGCGAGATGCATGATTTTAGTGAGATGCGTGACAATAGCGTAATGTACAATAATGCTGAAATGTATGACTATAGTCAAATGCATAACGATAGTAGAATGTATGATAGTAGCAAAATGTTTAATAAAAGCAGAATGTTTAATAATAGTGTTATGTTTAGTAATGCCAAAATGTATGATTCTAGTGAAATGAATGACAATAGTACAATGTATGGCAGTAGTGAGAAGCACGATAATAGTATAATGAGTGACTACAGTATAATGGAAGGTAATAGTAAGACGTATGGAAATAGTAAAATGTACGATAATAGCAAGATGTATGACTGTAGTAAAATGTATGATAATACTGAAATGCATGACTATACTGAAATACATGGGGACAGTGAGATGCACGGACATAGCGAAATGCATGACTGTAGTAAAATATATCACAACAGTAAAATGTATGATTATAGTGTAACGCATGGTAATAGTGCAATGTATGAAGATAGTGAAATGCATGATAAAGAAGTATTATATGGAAAATTAGTGTCTAAAGTAGATGAATTTGTAGAGATATCAATCCCTAAAGGAAGGATTATTACTGGAGTATTAAAAGGTAAAGAAATATTATATAACATAGGTTGTCAAAGTGAAATAACTAAAGAAACATTTATAAAGAGGATATATAATGAGGGTGGAGGAATAGAAAAGAATCCTCATAGAAAGAGTTATTTAAAGATTATTGATATGATAGAATTATATTTTTCAAAATAGATATTATATAAACCCACTATTAAGTGGGTAGTACATAACAATTAAGTATTGACAAATATATATAAGTAATCTATAATAAGATTATAAAGATTAAAGGAGATGTTTTTATGGAAAATAGAAAGTATGGATTGACTAACATTACAATGGAGTTTGGGGGAAGAACATTATATAGAATAAAAGCTTTAAAAGATTTTGCTGATGTTGAAGCTGGAGATTTAGGTGGTTGGGTTAGTAATAAAAATAATTTATCGCAATATGGCAATTGTTGGGTGTATAACAACGCTATGTGCATGGATAATAGTAGAATGTTTGACAATAGTAAAATGTACAATGGTAGTAGGATGTTTGGAAATAGTAGAATGCATGATGATAGTGTAATGTTTGGAAATAGTAGAATGAATGGAAATAGTAAAATGTGTAATAACAGTAAAATGTATGATAATAGTAAAATGTGTAATAACAGTAAAATGTATGGTGATAGTAAAATGTATGGTGATAGTAAAATGTTTGGCAATAGCACAATGTATGACAGTAGTGAAATGCATAACAATGCTGAAATGCATGATAATAGTAAGATGTTTGATGATAGTAAAATGTTTGATAATAGTATAATGTATAATTATAGTAGAATGTATGATAACAGCGAAATGCATGATTATAGCGAAATGCATGGTAATGCCAAAATGCATGACCATAGTAAAATGCATGACCATAGCAAAATGTTTGACGATAGTGAAATGCATGATTGTAGTGAGATGCTTGATAGTAGTGTATTGTACAGAGATAGTATGCTAAAAGATGAAGAAAAACTATATGGAGAATTATTTTTTAAAGTAGATAAGTTTATAAACATTGATACTTTAGAAGGGGAAATGATTACAGGAGTTTTAAAAGATGGGGAAATATTATATAATGTCGGAAGCCAAAGTGAAATAAGTAAAGAGGAATTTTTAGATAAGATTCACAATGAATATGAAACAGCAGAAGAATATCTAAAGATTATAGATATGATAGAGTTGTATTTAAGATAGGTGGTGATATTATGCATGAGATTAGATTTTATGAAATTAAAGATGATAAATTAACTTATGTATTGAATAGTAGGCATTATACTTTTACTGAAGCATTTGAACATTTTTTAGTGATGAGTAGTTTATATAGAGGAGAATTTTATTTTAAGCCAAGTATTCCAGAAGAAATGTTAGAACAAGTGGTTAGAAATTCTGATAAAGAAATTGTAACTATAATAAGTTTAGAAAATTAGTGAAATTAAATAAGAAAGATTGAAGGAGATGTTTTTAAATGAGTGAATTCAATATCGGTGATAAGGTGATCTCAAAAGGTTATCCCCATCTTGGAGAAGAGGTTGGTATTGTAGTAGGGATAGATATAGGAGCAGATGCTGGCAACGGAAAGTATTTAGTAAAATTTAATTCATTAGATATATGCAGTGGGTGGGCGTATGGAATTTTTCGTAATGACCCTAATTATCTTGGTGAACCATATGAAGGATATGCTGAATGGGTAAATGAAGACGATTTAGAAAAAGTAGAAAATGAAAGTGAGGAAGTATGTATGAGTAAAATTAATATTGGTGATAAGGTTGTTTCAAATGACAGTTGTTATTCTAGTAAAGAAGTTGGTATTGTAGTGGGGATAGACCCAAAAGCAAAAGCGTCTGGAAAATATTTAGTAAAATTTGATTCAATCAAGGGATTGGAATATAGACTCTTCTCAGATAACCCAGAACTTATTGTCGAACCATACGAAGGTGATGCTATATGGTTAGATGATTTAATAAAAATTGTAAAGGTTGAAGATGAATATGAAGAAAAGTGTGAAGAAGATAAACATGAAGAAGATATAAAAATGGAATTTGATAAAATTAGAGAGCAGAAGAAAGAAGTTATTAAGGAGATAAGTGAAAAAGTATTAGAGATGACTTTAGAAATAAAAGAGATGGAACATGAGATAGAGAAAATAAAAAAAGAATGGCATTTATAATAATAAACCCACTATTAAGTGGGTAATACATAGACATTTGAGTATTGACAAATAAATAAAATTAATGTATAATAAGTTTATAAGATTAAAGGAGATGTTTTTATGAGTAAATTTAATATTGGTGATAAGGTTATTTCAAAAAGATATCCTTATCTTGGAGAAGAACTTGGTGTTATAGTTGGAATAGATACGAGAGAAAATGCTTTTGGGAAGTATTTAGTGAAATTTGATTCGTTAGAAATGAGCGAAGGATTGAGTTATAGAGACTTTGTTGATAATATTATTAATAATACCTATTGTATTGCTGAACCATATGAAGGATATGCTATATGGTTAGAAGAAGAAGATTTAACAAAAGTTGAAGAAGAATGTGAGGAAGAGTGTGAAGAAGAATGTGAAGAAGATATAAGAACAAAATTTGAAAGCGTTAGAAAACAGAAGGAAGAAATTATTAAAGAAAAGAGCAAAAAAGTATTGGAGTTAACTTTAGAAATAAAAGAAATAGAACATGAAATAGAAAAGATTAAAAAAGAATGGCATTTATAGGTAGGTGAAGGAATATGAACGATAAAGATTTAATTAATAAACTTTATCTACTAGAAAGACATGATTTTATAGAGCTATCTAATGAGGAGATAGTTGAGGTCATAATTAGAGAGGGTAAATATAATTTATTTAGTATAAGAAGATCTCTTTGGTTTGAAGAAGATTTAGAATTACATGAATTTGTTAAAGCTACAGCTAATAAATTAAGAGAAGAACATTTGGAAATTATAGATATATTGAAATACAGAGCTTAGGGAGTGAATATATGGGTAAAAAGATAGAGTTGAAAGTAGAGTTAAAAAAAGAGAGTGGTAAACGAAAGAACTCCAATAAAATTGGTGCTTCTTTTGAACAACGAATCCAGAAGGTATTGGATGAGCTAAGGGAAGAGAAAGTAGGATATATCGTAAAAATACCTACACAAATGAAACTAATAAGAGGAGCAGGAGGTAGGATAGTTTCTGCTTTTCCTGTTCCTCAAGAAGAAAGAGGATACCATTGTTTATTAGATTTTCATGGGATATTGAAGAGTGGAAAAACTATTTGTATCGAAGCTAAAAGTTGTGCGAATAAAACCTCCTTTCCTTTAGATAATATAAAACCTTATCAATTGCCTTTGTTAAAAGAGTTAATGGATTATGGGGCATTAGGCTATTTTATTATAGAGATGAGAGGAGTGGAAAGAACATTTTTATTTGAGGGGTATAAGTTCATTGAGTATGTAAACGGACTTGAGAGAAAGAGTATTCCAGTAAAAGACATGGAAGAGATAGGGATAGAATTGGATAATGATTTAAAAGGTTTAAAAAACATTATAAATTTATTGACAAATGATAATAAATAGAGTATAATAAAATTATAAAGAATAAGGAGTTGATTCTTTTTATGATAATTTATTTGATTTTAATAGTGTGTGCTACATTCATATTTAAATCTTTATATGAAGCTTTAAGTAAATAGTTGACAAATAGATATAAATAGTTTATAATTAAGTTATAAAGGCTAAGGGAGGATTTTATGGAAAGTAGAAAATATGAACTAACTAACATTACAATGGAGTTTGGGGAAAGAACTTTATACAGGATAAGAGCATTAAAAGACTTTGCTGATGTCAAGACTGGTGACTTAGGTGGATGGGTAAGTAGTGAAGACAATCTATCTCAAGAAGGTAATTGTTGGATATACAATGAAGCTAAATGTATGGACAATGCAAAAATATATGATAATAGCACTATGCATGATTATAGTGAAATGTATGACTATAGCATTATGCGTGGTGATAGTGAAATGCATAGTTATACAGAAATGCATGATTATGCTATAATGTATTGGTACAGTAAAATGTGTGGAAAAAGTACAATGCATGGAAATAGCATGATGTATGGTCATAGTACAATGTATGGTCATAGTATGATGTGTGGTAATAGTATGATGTATGACGATAGTAAAATGTTTGATGATAGTGCAATGTATGATTGTAGTGAAATGTATGGTAGCAGTGTTATGTTTGATAACAGCGAGATGCATGGAGAAAGTGAAATGCATGATAATAGTGTGATGTATGGGGACAGCATATTAAAAGACGAAGAAAAACTATATGGAGAGCTGATATCTAAAGTCGATAAGTTTATAGATATAAGTAATCCTAAAGGGAAAATGGTTACAGGAGTTCTAAAAGATGGTGAAGTATTATTTAATGTAGGGAATCTAAGTGAGATAAATAAAGAGGAATTTTTAGATATATTATATAATGGGAATGAGATAACAGAAGAATCTTCTAGTAGAAAAGAATATTTAAAGATTATTAATATAATAGTATTATATTTATTAGGGTAGATATAATATAAGCTCACTTAATAGTGAGCAGTACATAGACATTTAAGTATTGACAAATGGATATAAGTAATATATAATAAGATTATAAAGATTAGGAGGATGTTGCCATTATGTACGAAGTTAGATTTTATAAGATTAAAGACGGTATGTTGACTTATACAGTAGGCTATAGAAGTTGTAGTCTCACAGAAGCGTATCAATATTATTTAGAAATAGAACGGATAATGAGAAATGAATATAATTTTTACCTAAGGCTTTCAGATGAAAAGTTAGAAGAAGTAGTTAGAAATTCTGATAAAGAAGTTGTAACTATAATAAGTTAGGAAGGGTGGTGATGTTAATGAAGGATATTAAGATGGTTTATAGTACAGAGTTCTGTAAGACGGTTATACAGTTCTCCAATGAAGAGAATTATAAAAATAAAAGAGAACATTATGTTCAGTTAGCTCAAGCAGAGAACGCCAGTAAATGCCATGTAGAGTTCATTAATGATGAAGGTGAATATATAAAACAAATTATCTTTGAAAAGTAGTTGACAAATGAATAGAAATAAATTATAATAAATAATGTGACAGAGATAAAGAGGATTTGAGTGAAAGTAGATCAAAAATATTAAATTAAAGAGGGGTTTTTAAAATGGAGTTTATAATTAAACACTACCATGAAGTAGAAGTTAGAGGGAAGACTCATAAGACACAAGAGATAGAAGGGGAAGTAATAATTACAGAAGATGGAAAAATTAAGATTAATATACCTAGACATACTCATGTTGTATATGGAATGCGTTGGGGTATTGAAACTAATAAAGCAAGAGTAATGAAAACAAATATTGATACAGGAAAGGGTGATATAGTTATAGAGCAGAATCATAATCATTATGTAAGTAGTGGTAGTGATGTTTTTACTACAACTGCAAGTAAATATGAAGCTCAGGAATTTATAATTAAACATTACCATGAAGTAAAAATAGGGTCAAAAGTTCGTAAGACAGAAGAGATAGAAGGAAAATTAATAATCACAGAAGATGGGAAAATTGAGATTAACATACCTAAACATACTCATTTTGTAGATGGAATGCATTGGGGTTTCAGGACTAATGAGGTAGGAAGTATGAAATCAGATATTGATACAGAAAAAGGGAATACAGTTATAGAACAGAATCATAATCATTTTATAAGTAGTTATGGCGATGTTTTTACTACGACTGAAAGTAAGTATGAAGTTGTAGTATGTGAACCAGATAAAGAAGAAAATAAATAATAGGAAGGAATGAGAATATATGAAAGATTGTAAGTTTGACGGAGAAGTTGGTTTTTGGGTATGTGATAAATGTGGGAATGCATTAGAGTATTGTAAAAAACATGATGCAGAATATTGTCCTGTATGTGATGAATGGAAAATTGACGGTTGTGGTGATCCAGAATGTGTGTTTTGTGCAGAAAGACCTGAAAAACCTAGTATGGTAAAAGAAGAGGAAGAATAATAAAATAGTTGACAAATGAATAAAAATAAAGTATAATAAATAATGTAACAGAGAGGGAAAATAAAATAATAAATACCGAGTGAGATTAGGTGAGTAAGGAGAAATGTGAATATGGGAATGGAAATTAGTAAAATTAACAACAATTTGAACATCAGAGGGATCTTATTAAGTGCTGATGTAAGAGCAACTAGCTATGACGAAAAGGATAAGGAAACAAAAGAAGCTACTGGAAATAAGGTTGAAGCAATAAGTGGAAGACTTAAATTAATAACAAATTTAGAAACAAAGTCTACAGTAACAGTTGAACTTTATAAGGATAAATATACAAAAGATGGGAAGGTTAGCAATTTATATGCAACATTGGACGAGTTAGTTGGGGGACTAAAAACTAATGATGAAATAAAAGCTTTAAAGAAGAAGGATAGTAAGTATAAAAATGAAGTAATTATATATGACAAAGCTCAAGAAGAACCTACTATGCTTGTAGTAAGTGTATTCAATAACAATAAGCAATATGCACCTAAGTTCAGCACAAATAGATATGTTAGTGAAGGGCAACTTAAAAAGAATGCTAGAATATCTGGAGGGAATGTATATATAAAAGAATTTGATGGCAATGAAAAGAATTTATATTGTGATTTTGAAGTAGACGGAATTGTAAAAAATGTAAAAGAAGAAATAGGTAAAGACGGTGAACCTACTGGAAGGGCAGTATTAAATGTTATAACTCCTATACAAGACAAGGGTGAATTAGATATTGTTGAAATACAATATACTGTAGGTGTATTACCTGCAACTGAAAATGAAGAAGAATATGACTTAGGTGGAGCAGTATTGGACGAGGTACAAGAAGGCGATGCAATAAAACTTCTAGGGCATGTAGAAAATACTGTAAAAGAGGTAGAAGTTAGAACAGAAGTTCGTTTAGGTAGAGCGAAGGTTACAAAAAGAACAGAAAGAAATAGCGAATATGTAGTAACTGGTATTGACTTTGTGGATGAAGATATATTTGATGAAGATGAAATGAGAGATTTAATAAAGGAAGTAAACATTAGAGAACAAGAAATGCTAGATGGTGCAGGAGAGGAAGAAGAAGTTCAAACTAGAAATACTAGCAGAGGGATGATGGGAAGTAGACCTACTGGAAATAGAAAAAGGAATGGATTCTTCTAGGAAGTAGAAATAATTAAAAATAACAGAGAAGCTTGGAGTGAGTGAGATTAGCTCCATTAATAGCTTAAATAAGGTGGAGTATTATGAGAATATTAACTTTTAAAAATGAAGAAATTAATTTATTGGGGTTTGATTATTTAAAACAATATGAAGATGAGAATTTTATAATTAATTTTGAAGATTGTAAATTGAAAAACTTGTTATTAGATGCAGATAATGTTTCTAAGTTAAGTTTTTATAATTGTTGTTTGGTAAATTGTAAATTAATTTCTAACAATACAAAAGTATATATAAATGGAAGCACTTTGGTTGATAGCGAAATTAATAGTGGTTTAAAAGGGAAATACAGTTGCATTGAAATTGATGTAAGTATAATTAGAAATTGTAATATAAATGAAAAGACATATGCTAGAAATTGTGTAAAATTTGAATAAGATATATAAATAAATAATTACAGAGAATATAGCTGAGTGAGAATAGGTAAATATAAAAAATGAAAGAGGTATGTGAAATATGGGAATAGGAATTAGTAATGAATTATTAGGATTAATGCAAAATCAATTTGGAGATAAGTTTAAGAAGACTAAATTAACAGATTCTCTTCAAGGTCAAATGATAATCATATCTGGGGGGAATTCTCTTGGTAAAACTAAGCAATGTGCTAACTTTCCAAATCCAATATTTTTATGTGTAGAAGATGGAACTAATGGTTTAAGCAATGCTGGTGCATTACCAGTTAATTCTTGGAACGATATAACCTCTTATATGAGAAAGTTTAAAAAGAAAGAATTTAAAGAATTGTTGGATCAAGGTGTAGAGATAACATTAATAATAGATGGAGCTGAAGGATTAGGAATGTTGGCTCAAGATTATGTATGTTCTAATGCAGGAAAAACCAAAATATCAGAAATACCTCATGGTGCTGGTTGGAAAGATTATGAAGTAGAAGTTGAAAGATTTGCTAGTGGATTAAAAGGAATGGGATATACAGTAGTTCTTATTTTCCATGAAGTGGAAGATAAGAATGGAAAAAGAATTATGAAGGGTGATTGGAGGACAACTGACCCATTTAGGAATAAGGCAGATATAACAGTCCATCTTGAAAGCAACGGAGTAGATGATGAGGGTAATATAATTCCAAGTTCAGCTTATATGTATGAAACTCCAGAATTCTTTGGGAGAACAAGATTTGAATATATGGACACCTATTTAGAAGAATTTACTGCCGAAAACTTAATAAAAGCTTATAGAGAAGGAATAAGAAAACAAGCTGAAGCAGAAGGAGCAGAATTAGTAACATTTAAAGAACAACACAAAACTTATGAAACAGAAGTAGAAGACTTTGAAACAGTTAAAAAAGAAATCCAAGAATTAATGGAACAAATACCAGAAGAAAGTCCAGAAGAAGATGAATTATTTGATAAGATTGAAGAACTATTTGGGGATGGTTTCCAATTAAGAGATGTAACTAAGAGACATCTTCAAGGGTTAATAGAACTTAGAAATTGGCTAAAAGAAGATTTATTAGATAGATAATATAATGGGGGCTTTATGCCCCTTACATAGTATAAAGGAGGTGTTTCTATGAAATGTTCTAAATGCAAACGTGAATATACAGAAGAACAGATGACTAAAGTGGGAAAGAAACATTATTGTAATGATTGTTATGATAGTTATTATCTTCCTGAAATTTTAGATTGGAATGAGTTATATGAATATATAAAGAAGGTAAATCATATAAGTAAATTACCTATTTCAGTAATAACATTGCTGAAAAAGTATCATTCCGAAGATGGTTTACAATTCAAAGGTATGGAATTAACATATGAATATATAGTAGAAATCGAAGGAATAGAAGATGATGAAAGTAATGGATTGTTGAGAATTCCACTCATCCCATATTATTATGATAAGGCTTCAGAATTTTACGGTAAAATCTTTGATAATGAAGATAGAGAAACATATGAAACAGAAACAATTAAAATTGAAACTACAAGATACTCAAGACCGAAAGTTAAGAAACAAATAGATTTAGATTCTTTAGATATGGGGGACGATGAATAGTGAAACAGATATTTAATAAAAACTTTATAAACAAATATTATAACCCACAAAGTAGCATTAAAGTATTATCTGCTTTATGTAAAAATCCTAGACTGCTAGAAGATAAGAATTATAATTTGACAGAAGATGATTTTGTAATAAAAACTCATAAAATATTATTTGTTTGTATATATAATTTGTATTACCAAGGAGCAACGAGTATTAATGTAGGAGATATAGAAAGCTATTTATCTTTATCTAGTAGTATTTATTATAAATTATTTTTTGATGAAGCTAATAACCAAAATTTAGAATGGTTACAAATAGTTTGTAAAGAAGAAATAGATAGTAATTTAGATTATTATTATCAAGTGGTTAGAAAGTTTACTCTTTTAAGAAGTTATTTAAAAGCAGGTTTTGATATTAGATTTATATATGACATAGATGAAATTGATACGGTATTATTAAAACAGCAACAAAGACGATTTGAAAGTATGTCGTGTAATGATATGATAAGAGAAATAGATGACAGAATATATGGAGCAAGATGTGAGTTTGAGAATGTGAATGATGATTTTAGATACTCTGGAGATGAAGTAGAAGATTTACTAGGGTATCTTGAAGAGTCGCCTATTTATGGTATGTCGCTAGAGAGTAAATATTTGTCGACGCTTACAGGAGGTAATGTAGCAGGAAGTTATTTTGTAGAAACTAGGTCAACTGGTCAGGGTAAGTCGAGATGGATGTTAAAAAGGCTTGTGTTAATGTGTAGTCCTTATATTTGGGATTTTAAGAACAAGTGTTATATAGAAAACCCAAATAATCCAGAAGGTAGAAATATAGGCACTTATCTACAAACAGAGTTAGATAATTACATGGAAGTAGAACCTATTATATTGAGTTGTATATCTGGGATAAACACTTCTAAAATTAAAAAGAAACAAAAAGACTTAACAGAGGAGGAAAAAGAAAGATTAAAAAAGGCTATGGAGTATTCAAAACAAATGAAATTAATGATCCACAAAGAAGCTAATTATGATACAGATTATATAGCTACTATAGTTGAAAAAGATTATAAGAGAGCTAAAGAAATGGGAAGAGAATATGTATGTTTCGCTTTGGATTATATTAACTTAACTCCTGCTTTAGGTAGTGAATATAATAAAAAGGTTGGGTTAGCTGTCAGAGAAGATATGGTGTTGTTATATTTGAGTTCTTTCTTAAAAGATAACATAGCTAATCCATACCAAATAAGTGTTTTGGCTTCTACACAAACTAATGCAGAGGGTTTACAAGGAGCAAGAAATGAACAATGTATTAAGGGTGGTAAAGCAATTCCTTCAAAGGCAACAGCAGGGTGGACTTGTTTCGCTCCAACTAAGAAAGAGTTAAAATTAATAGAACCTATATTAAAGAAGAAGCAACAAGGATGGGTTAAGAATATCACTCCAAATATAGTATATACTGTTTATAAGATGAGGGATGGAGAGTATGCAAATGGAGAAACAAAGATATTTGGTTATCAAGACTTGGGGACTATGAATTTTATAGATTTATTAGTTTGCAATGTAGATTATGAAGAACTACCTCATGTCCCATTTTTAGATATAACTATAAAGAAATAGAAAGGAGAACCCTTAATGGATAAAACAGAACTTCTGAATTTAATAACAGATGAGGATATTGTAAACATATTAACTAATGAGTTTGATTCTATTAAGGGTCAGGAAACTTCACAATATATTATCTTTAGTGCTGTATGTCATAACTCTAGTTCTATGAAATTGTATTATTACAAAGAAAGCAAAACATTTCATTGTTATAGCCAATGTAGTTGTAATTATAGTATCTTTGACCTAATAGGTCAAGTATTGTGCTTATCCTTTTCAGAATCTTATAAATGGCTTTGTAATTACAAAGGAGTTAAAAATACTAGACAGCAATTTAGAGGGTTTAAATCAAGAGATAGCGAAAATAAAGATTTAGAATTTTTAAAGTTGCATTCATACAAACCTACACAAAATGAAATAATTCTTCCAACGTACTGTACAACAATATTAAAAAATTTTGATAAAGCTATTGAAGAATCATGGTATGAGGAAGGTATTAATGATGAAGAAGTTTTGGACAAATTTGAGATATTATATAATTACTATGACGGTTCAATGATTATTCCTTATTTTTCAGAAGATGGAACTCATCTAAATGGAATAATGAGAAGGAGTTTTAATAAGGAGGACGTAGACAATGGACGTAAGTATATGCCATTGGAATGGAATGGGATAACTTATAAATTTAATAAACGTCTAGTATTATATGGATATCATGAGAACAAAGAGAATATAGATAAACTTCATAAATGTATTTTATATGAAGCAGAAAAATCGGTCTTAAAATTATCATGTTATAAAGGATTAGAAAATGGGATAGGTTTAGGATTAGGGGGAATGAATCTATCCAAACAACAACTGCAACTATTGTTAAAAAGAGATATAGATGAGGTTTGTATTGCATTAGACAAACAGATACAAACTGATTTAATAGCTTTAGAAGAAGATACAGAAGAAGTTGTAAAAGCGAAGAAGGAATATAATATATATATTGATAAAGTAAAAAAGATATATGTATTATTATGCAATTATTTTACGGTTACTGTAATCTTAGATTGGACTAAAGGTGAGGATACCTTATTAGACTATAAAAGTTCACCAATAGATCATGGAGAACAAATATGGGATTATCTATATGAAAATAGATATGTTATAGATTCTAAAGAAAGTTTAGATGAACTTTATATTTTAAAAGAAAATGGAGAGAGATATTAATGAAAAAACAAAAAGAAGTATATGGTATAATTTATGTAATTAGAAATAAAGTTAATAATAAACTTTATATAGGACAGACAATTAATAAAAGAGGTTTTAAGGGAAGATATCCATATGGAGGAGAAGGTGTAGAAAGAGTATATAAATATCATAAACATTGTAAAGATAGTAGAAGTAGTTATAATGAACACTTATTAAATTCAATAGAAAAATATGGATTTAATACTTTTAAAGTTATAGAAGAATTTGATATAGCATATTCTAAAGAAGAATTAAATAAACTTGAGTATATGTATATTAAAGTTTATAATACTGATAGTAACAAATATGGATATAATAACAGAGAAGGAGGTGAAAATGGTAAATTATCTGAAGAAACTAAACAAAAAATGAAAGAAAATCATGCAGATGTAAAAGGTGAGAAAAATCCTAATTATGGGAAACATTTATCTGAAGAGACTAAAAATAAAATAAGCAATACCAAAAAAGGTCAATTAGTGGGAGAAAAACATCCTATGTATGGTAAACATCATACAGAAGAAGCAAAAGAAAAGAATAGACAATCACATCTTAGGGAGAATTTATCTAAAGAAACTAGAAACAAAATGAGTGAAAAAGCCAAAATGAGAGCAGGAGAAAACCATCCTATGTATGGCAAACTAGGAGAATTAAATCCTAATTATGGTAAACGTCGCACAAAAGAGATGAAAGAAAAAGTAAGTGGTAAAAATAACTATAGAACAAAAATAGTTTATTGTGAAGAATTAAATAAATATTGGTTTGGGTCTAGGGAGTGTGCAGAAGAATTAAATTTAAAAGCAAGTAGCATAAGGTATGCTTGTCAACGTCATAAAAAATATAAGGGGTATACTTTTAAATATATAAACGAAAAAGAATTGGAAGAACTAATGATAAATTAGTTGACAAATGAATATAAATGGTTTATAATAAGATTATAAAGAGAAAAGGAGATGTTTTAATATGGATAAAGAGGAAACTTATGAATGGTTTAAGGAAATATTGTTAAAGAAGCCATTAACTTTATCAAATAAATGTAAAAAATGTAAAGAGGAGCATCCAGAACTAAAGAATAATAGAATATGTAATTATGCTTATTGTAATAAGGAAGACTGGATTAGAGAGCAATATAATTATGATGATAAGGAGTGATTTATATGATTGAATTTCTAATTAGACTTTTATTTATCTTTTATGGTGATTGATACTGTGTTAGTGATATTATACAGATACCTAATGAACCAGAAGTTAGAATCAAAAGAGATAGATGAAATTATAAAACATCAAGTAAATATAGAAGATGAGCTAAGAGATGATGTTAGAAGCACTGGTAAGACTCAAGAAGAAGTCGAAGGCATAATTGATTTTGTGTACAACAATTTAGAATTAATTCAAATAATGTTAATAATAATTCCACTATTAAATATAATTACGTTTATTGGTTTAATGAGAAGCATTACCGAAGTAATGGGAAGTTAATTTAGATTAGGACTGTAGAAAATATAGTCCTAAAGTACATATTACTAAAGATGGTAAAATTAATAGTTAAAATAAGGGGAGATTAAAAATGAATATTCAAGAAGTTTTAAAATTAAAAAATGGAACAGTAGTCCAAAATGAAATAACTAAAAAGAGATATGTGGTTTATGATTATTTTTTTGGATTAAATAAATATTTAATCAAATATGAAAACAGAAATGATTTTAAATACACCATGAAACCTGAAGAGCTAAAAGAAATAACTGTTCCAATTAATGATGTTTTAATATTGGCAGAATATACAGTATGTCCAAATTTTAAGGAGAAAGATAATTTTATATATGAAGGTGAAGATGGAAAGTTATATAAAGGCATGGTGTTAAAAGTTAATAATCATTCTTATGAAGCTGTTATTGTGGAAGAAGAGACAATAAAACAAATTACGATTAATAACTTAAATATGTGGAGAATGAGAAAGACAAATTAGCTTTATAGTGTTAAAGGGCAATAATAGGACTGTAGTAATACAGTTCTATTTGTACATATTACAAAAGATGGTTGACAAATAGTTAAAATTGGGTTATAATAGAGAAAAAGGGAGGGATAAGTTATGAGATTAACTGATAAAGATTTTGTACATCTTCATAACCACACAGATATGGGAAGTAATACTAGAGGTTTTAAAGATTCGGTTATTAAAGTGGATCAACTAATAGACACTACTGCTAAATTAGGTAATAAAGGTGTGGCAATTACAGACCATTGTAGTATTTCAGCTCATGTAACAGCTTTACAGCACGTTATTAACCAAAAGAAGAAAAAGAAAATACCGGAGGATTATAAAGTAATTTTAGGTAATGAAATATATTTAGTAGATGAAAACGAAATGAACAAAAGTTTAAATAACAAAGAAAGTATTAAATTCTATCATTTTATATTATTGGCTAAAAATAAACAAGGACATGAGTATATATGTAAATTAAGCAGTAATGCTTGGGAAAGAAGTTTTAGTTATAAAGGTATTACAAGAACTCCTAATTTTAAAACAGAATTACAAGAAATAATAAAAACTCAAGACATTATAGCTACAAATGCCTGTATGGGTGGAGAGTTAAATACTTTAGTTACAAAAATGTTTAGTTTAGAAGATGGAGCAGAGAAAGAAAAAGTAAAAGAAGAAATAGATGATTTCATGTGGTTTTGTATAGATTTATTTGGTCAAGATAACTTTTATTTAGAATTGCAACCAAATTTAATGGAAGAACAAATACAATTTAATAAATTTGCAGTTAAATTAGCTAAAATATATGAAATAAAAACTATAATAGCTACTGATGCTCATTATTTAAGACTAGAAGATAAAGACTTCCATGAAGCTTTTCTTACTTCTGATGACAATGGCGGATCAGCTAGAGAAATAGGAGATTTCTATGACTCTACACATTTATACAAGGTTGAAGAAATATATGAAGCTATGACTTATTTACCAGAAGAAATAATATCCCAAAGTATAAAGAATACTTTAGAGATATGGGATAAATGTGAGGAAATAAATTTAGAAAAACAACCAATAATACCAACCATTCAATTACCTCAAGAGGAATTATGGTTTAATATACCTCAAGAATTAAAAGAAACAATTATCAATTATCCTAATATCAATGAATTATATAATAGTGATAATTCTCAAGATAGATATTTTATACATTTAGTATTCAAAGGGTTATGTGAAATTAGAAAGATATATAAAGGTTGTATAAATAAAGAGGTTGAAAAATATTTAGATAGAATAGAATTGGAGTGTAAAGAGTTAGTAGGTATATCTAAAGGTCTTAACCAATCTGTATCAGCTTACTTAGTTACAACTGAAAAAATGATAAATGACTTAATATGGGAGAATAGTGAATCTATAGTAGGGTGTGGCAGAGGTAGTGTTACAGGATTTGTTACTGCATACTTATTAAATATAGTTCAAGTAGATGCTTTAAAACAATCTTTTGATTTACCTCATTGGAGGTTCTTATCAGCTACCAGAATAGATTTCCCAGATGTGGATACAGATCTGCCAAGTCATAAAAGAGATAGAGTTTTTTACGAAGTTAGAAAATACTTTAGAGAAATAGGGGGAGATGTTGTTAGATGTGGAGCATTTAGAACAGAAACTTCTAAATCAGCTATTAATACAGTATTCAGAGGTTGTAAAATAAATAATGATTTAAGTGCATATGTATCCAATTTAGTTCCTATAGAAAGAGGAAATGTATGGAGTATAGAAGATTGTTATTATGGAAATAGTGAAAAAGGTAGATTACCTGTTAGTGAATTTAAACGAATAATTGATGAATATGAAGATATACACTTATTAGATAAGTTATTAAAATGCCAAGGATTAATAACTGGAATAACAAGCCACCCTTGTGGAATAGTTCCTTTTTCTTATGAAATGGAAAAGAATGGTATGAGTAAAATGAAAGCACCTAACGGAGAAACAATTATATGTTATGGGTTACATGAAAGTGAATATTGTTCAGCTATCAAAGTAGATTTTCTATGTACTAAACAAGCTTCATTAGTTCAAATTTGTATGGAATTATTGCTAGAATATGGATATATAGAATGGCAAGGAAGTTTGCGTAAAACTTATGATAAATATTTTTTACCAGAAATATTAGACCAAACTTCTTATGAAATGTGGGAAGATATTTGTAACAATAGATATTTAGAACTATTTCAATTTGATACTCCTATGGGTAAAAAGGCTTTAGATTTTATAAAACCTCATAGTTTACTAGAACTAGCCACTTCAAATTCGTTAATGAGATTGCAAGTAGATAATGGTGAACAACCTATGGAGCAATATAGTAGATATAAAAAAGATATTAATGAATGGTATAAAGACATGAGAGATTATGGTCTTAATCAAGAAGAAATGGATATATTAAAAGAACATTTATTACCTTCTTACGGTTTATGTGCAGAGCAAGAAACAATGATGAAGTTATCTATGGATAAAAGAATATCAAACTTTGATGTCCCTGCAAGTAATAAATTAAGAAAATCTGTAGCAAAGAAAAGAAAAGATATCTTAGAAGAAACTAAACAAATGTTCTTTGAAGCAGGATTAAAAAATGGTTGTAGAGAAGTATTTTTAGATTATATATGGAATACAAGGTTCTCTATGCAGTTCGGTTACAGTTTTTCATTAAATCACACTTGTGCTTATAGTTGGAACGCCATTATTGAAGCAAATTTAAACTTCCATTATCCTAGAATATTTTGGAATACAGCAGTTCTACTAATAGAAAGTAATAGTGTACAACAAGATATTCCTGAAGATTACGAACTTTATGGTAAAGAGAAAATGAGCAATACAAGTGAAATAACCAAAGCTATTAGTTTATTACAAAATAATAATATAGAAGTTGTAGTAAATAATATAAACGATATGAATGGAAAGTATATTCCAGATATCAATAATAATAGAATCATAATATCCTTAAAACAAATATCGGGTTTAAATAATGAGACTATTAGAGCTATAGAAAATAATAAACCTTATATCTCTCTTGAAGATTTTTATAATAGAATGGTTTTAACTAAAGTTGATAAAGTATTATCTACAGGTAAAACTATGAAGAAAAGTATTGTTAATAATAGTGCTTTTTTAAATTTAGTTAAAGCAGGAGCATTTGATGATTTAGAAAAAGGAAAAAGTAGAGAAGAATTAGTAAAAGAAGCAATACTTTTAATTAATCCAATTAAAAGTAAATTTACTATAAAAGATATTGATTATTTGATAGAAATAGGTGCTATACCTGAAAAATATAATGAATGTATAAGATACTACAATTATAAAATGTGTGTTATCGAATGTGATAATTATAAAGCGACAGAAATTAAAAATGGAAAATGGTATATATTAAGAGATAATGATAAGCAATTTGAAGAACGATTAATAAGATTTTTTGAGGAAAATATACAAACTGAATTAATAGAAAATAAAGATTATAAATATAATAGTATAGGAGAAATAGAAATTTTATTAGGAACATCAAGAAAAGGAAGTTTTGAATCAGTTATTAAAAATAAAATTGAACCAATGATGAAATATATCAATACGGAAGAATGTAAAAATATATATAATGATATAAAAGAACAAGAATTGATAAATGAATATGCTGAAGGAGATAGAGATACATGGCATTTTGATAGTTGTGGTTTTTATGAAACAAATAGACATGAATTAAAGAATGTAAATACTTCAGACTATTTATTAACAGATTTTTTAGATGTACCAGAAGAACCTATAGTGGAAGATTGGTTTAATATAAAGGGTAATAAATATCCAAAATTTAAATTATTTAGAATAGCAGGAACTTTAATAGATAAGAATACAACAAAGAATTATATAACTATATTAACAACAGATTTTCAAGTAGTAAATGTAAAAATGAGCAAAGGTCAAATAGCCCATTATAATAAAACTGTATCAGAGGGGGAAGGTAGTAATAAAGTAGTAAAAGATAGATCATGGTTTGAGCGTGGAACTTTATTATTAATTAGTGGAATACGTCAAGGAGATATATTTAAATGTAAGAAATATAGTAATTCAGTTTATGGTAATCACACAATAATGAAAATTAATAAAGTAAATAAAGATGGCACTTTAAGGATACAAAGTGAAAGATACCAAATATAGTGAGGAGAAACAATGGGATTAATAAGCAAAAGTGTTAAAATAAAATGGACTAATGCTACTAAAAAGCATTATGAGAATTTAGGATATTTATATACTTATGATAAAGACGAATTTGAAGTTAAAGTAGAGGATTTACCTTTAAATAGTCATGTTGAAGTAGATTGCATATGTGATGGATGTGGTAAAGAATTAAAACCAACTTATAAAGATTACAATAAAAATAAAAAAGATAATAATATTTATTGCAGAAAATGTAGTAATAAAATATTTGGAGTAAACAAATTATTAAAAACTACGTTAAAACAATCATTCGCAGAAAAACTTATAGAAGAATATGGCAAAAATGCTTTAGAATTATATTGGGACTACGGTAAAAATACTGTAGACCCTTGGAAAATTAGTGTAAAAAGTAATAAAAAAGTATGGATTAAATGTCAAGAGAAGGAGTATCATGGTAGCTATGAAATTACTTGTGCCAATTTTATTATTGGGAATAGATGCCCTTATTGTAGCCACAAAAGTAATAAAGTTCTTCCATTAGATTCTTTAGGTCAGTATATTATAGACAATTATGGAGAAGAGTTTTTATGGAAGATTTGGAGTAATAAAAATGAGAAATCTCCTTTTGAATACACGATAAAATCTGGACTAAAAGTTTGGTGGAGATGTTTAGATAATAAACATAAAGATTATTATAGAATTATATCCAATTCTGTGAAATATTTTTTTAGATGTCCAGAATGTATAGAAGAACTAAACAGTTCTATAATAGAATGTAAAACAAAAGAATATCTTGAGGTTTTAGGGTATAAAGTCTATACAGAACATGACTGTACTATAAGACCAAATAACCCTAAAAATAACCATCCACTTCCATTTGATAATGAAATTATTTTAGCAAATGGGAAACATTTAATAATTGAAGTTCATGGAGGACAACATTATAAGGTTGATGGATTGTATACAAAAACAGAAGAAGAGTTACATTATAGACGAGTATTAGATCGTTATAAACGTATAAAATGCAAACAAGCAGGTTATAAATATTTAGAAATACCTTATACAGCTTTCGATAAAAAAGAAACATATAAAAAGTTAATAGATGATAAAATAAAAGAAATTTTAGATGAATTAGATTAAAAATAAATATCCCACTTGACAAACAATTAAAAGTGGGATATAATTAATTATGTAGGAAGGAGGAATTATTATAAAAGTTAATAGAAAGGAATTATCGGACATACTAAAGATTTCTTTAGATAGTATTAAGAAAGCAACTAAACAAAATAAATTACAAAATAAACTAGAAGCAAAAGGTTATAAACTAATTTCTATTACAAAAGAAGGGAGAAATAATTATTATGAAATTGAATTGATAAGTAAGTCTAAGGAGGATTTTAGTAATATGTGTAAACAAACTTTTAAGACAGAAAATCAAGAAGGCTTTGCTAACTATTTCATAGAAAGAACAGAAAACACTGATAATATAATTAGTAAAAAAGAAATAGCTAACAGGTCTAAAGTGTGTTTAAATACTGTAAGTAAATGGGATAAGATTATGATAGATAATAAACTTATAGCTAAAGATGGATATTCTTATTTTTGTATAGAAACACTTCCAAATGGACAAAGAGAATTAAGTCAATGTAGTAAAAAAGAATATTCAGAATTTTGGCATAGCAAAGCTATGGTAAAAATATATAAACAACTAGAAGATAAATATAACTCTGGAGAGATAGATACTCAAGAATTAATACAATATAGTATGGAAAAAGCTTTAATGTTAGATATTATTAGGGATAGATTTTATTATAAAATAAATAGATATCGCCTTGGGAATAATAAAGAACTATATGTAGAAGTGAGAGATTTAATATATGATATTTTTAAAAAATAAATAAAATAGGGGGAATTTGTTGTGAACTCTAGTATATAATTATATATATAATAAACAACACTTTCCCCCTATTTGGGAAGGAGAATATATGGATATAGAGAAACTTAAAGCAATAGGGCAGATTGAAATGGAAGTTAGTGTTAAGGCTATAACTTATCCTAAGGACAAAAAATTAATACGACCTGGAGTATGGGCTAGACTTATAGCTGAACCTAAGAGAGTTATTACAGAAAACGTGTTTAAAAGTGACTTACTTCAAGGTAATTACGAAACTATAATATTAACAGGTAAGATACCTAAGATAGTCGATGATAGTATATATAAAGTTGTAGCTGAAGTAAATGATAGTCCTAAATATGGAGTAAGTTTTAATATAATTATAATGAAAAATCCAGATGAAAAATTACAAGACGGGGAGAATGGAAGGACGTTTTTGAGGGCAATTCTAACAGAAACTCAATATAATAATATTACTCAATTACCCAATCCTATAGAAATATTAGAAAATGGTGATGTTGAAACATTAAGTAAATTAAAAGGATTTGGAAAAAAGACGGCTCAAAAAATCATAGGGAAATATGAAGCCAATAAAGGAGCTTCTAGCGATATATTAACATTTAGTAAATATGACTTAACCGAAGCTGAAATAAAAGCCATTATGGAGTATTATAATGATAATTCAACAATAGCCATTCAATCAATAAAAGATAATCCATATTGTTTAACAGATATAAAAGGATTTGGTTTTAAAAAAGTAGATGATATAGCTTTGAGAAATGGATTAGTCGGAGAACATGATAAAAGAAGAGTTAAAGCATATATTATTTTTTTGTTTGAAGATATGGCTAGTAACGAAGGAAGTACATGGACTTGGACAGATAATGTATTCGATTGTGTAATAAGTGATTTAGAAATAGAAGATGAGGAATTAATCGCTGAAGGTTTAAGAGAATTGGTTAACGAAGAAAAGCTATGGACTAATAAAGATCATAGTAAATTAGGTTTAAAAAAATATAGAGATATGGAAGAGAATATAGCCAAAGAGTTAATTAGATTAATGAAAGCTAAACCTAGAGTAAAGCCTTTAGATAATTGGAAAAGGTTAGTAAAGCAAACAGAACAAGAACAAGGATTTAATTTTACGAAGGAACAATATAATGGAATTATAAATAATTTAAATAATAATGTAGTAGTAACATTTGCCCGTGCAGGTGCTGGTAAAAGTTCAGCAGTTAATGGCACTTTAAATTGTTTTTCAGAAGATATAAAAATATTACAAGTAGCTCTTAGTGGAAAAGCTAGTGATAATTTAAAGAATATAACAGGGAAAGAATCTATGACTATTCATAGAGCTTTAAAATGGAATCCAGAAGGAGGAGGTTTTGCTTACAATAAAAAGAATCCATTAGATATAGATATACTTATATTAGAAGAGGTTGGTATGTGTTCTTTGTCTGTAATGCTTCCATTATTAGAAGCTACTCCAGATGGTTGTAGGGTTTATATGTTAGGTGATGTGGCTCAAATACCTTGTATAAATGCAGGTGCTATATTAAGAGATATAATAAATAGTAAAGTTATTCCTATTAATCACTATACTAAGGTTATGAGACAAAGTGACGATTCCAGAATTAAACCTGTAAGTTATAGTATAGCTGACGGGAAACAAATATTTAAACAAGATGGAGAATACATTTTGGACGAAGGGGATCTAAAAGAAATAATAATAAATAATAAAGAAGATATCCCTAATATAGTTATGAATGAATATATTGATTATATAAATCAAGGAGTAAATAAAGAAGATATAGTTATATTGTGTCCTATTAAAAATAAAGGCGAGAATAGCTGTTATTGGTATAACAATGAAATTCAAAAAATATGGCACGATGAAACCGAAGAGAAATATATTATTGCAGGACAAGGGGAATTTAAATTTAAAATATTTGTTGGAGACAGAATTTTAAATAAGAGAAATAATTATAAAACAAAGAAATATGGAATTAATTATAGTGAAATGACTGATAAAGAGATTGAATTAAATTGTACAGCTATATTTAATGGAATGACTGGAACAGTAATAGAATTATTAGATAAAGGAGTTGCTATAGAATTTGATTGTGGAGATAGGGTAGTCTTAGAAAAAGAGCAATTATTAAATACTACTTTAGGATACTCATTTAGTGTTCATGTCAGTCAAGGTCAAACAATTCCTTATACTATTTTTACTTTAGATTATGGTGCGTATTCTCTTTTAAATAGGAACATAATATATACTGGATTGACTAGAGCAAAATATAAATGTTCTCTAATAGCTCAAAGAAGTGCTTTAAAATATGGAATAAGCCAAAGCGAAGTTAATAATAGAAATACATTTTTAGAAAATGATTTAAAATACTTGACAAATAAATTAAAATAACTTATAATGATTAATGGGGTGATAATATGAATTATCAAATAATAAATAAAGATATAAATTTGAATAAAATAATACAGCAGGATAAACTTGTAGAAACATTATTACGAAGTAGAGGAGTTAAAGGGGACATAAATAAATTTTTAAATTTAACAGAGGATTGTATATATCCTCCTTCTCTTTTTAAAAATATAGAAAAAGGTGCGAAGTGTTTAAAATGGCACTTAGATAATAAAAGTCATATTCATATATTATTCGATTTAGATCAAGATGGATTGACTTCTGGGTCTATAATATATCAATATCTAAAAGATTTAAAAGTAGATAATATTACTTTTAGTTGTAATGAAGGTAAAAAACATGGTTTAATTAGAAAGTATATTGATGAATATTTAGAAGATGAAATGTTAATTATTATTCCAGATTCAAGTTCAAACGATTTAAAATCAGCAACCAGTATACTACAAGATTATGATTTAGATATTTTAATATTAGACCATCATACAATAGAAAAAGAGAATAGAGTAGATAAGAATGATGATAGAGTTATATTAATAAATAATCAAGATGGAGAATATCCAAACAATACATTAAGTGGAGCAGGAGTAACTTATAAATTTATTAAATATATGGATGAAAAACTAAAGATAAATTATGCTGATAAATATATCGACTTAATGGCTCTAGGATGTATAGGCGACGCTGTATCTTTATGTGAGAACTATGAAACTAGATATTTATGTTTAAAAGGCATAGCGAATATTAATAATGATTTTATTAAAGAAATTATAATTAAAAACGAAAGTAAAGCAGAAACATGGGAAGAAGTAGATAAAAGTAAAATAAATATATCTTATTGCGGGTGGAATATATCTCCTAAGATTAATGGATTTATTAGATGTGCTACTAGAGAAGAAATGAGAGATTTATTTATTGCTATTAACGGAGAAGGTGAAAAACAAATATATCAGCCTAGAAGAAAATCTAAAGAAGACCCCAAACCAGACCCAGTAGAGATATCTTTTCAAAAATATATGGCTAACAAATGTTTTAGTATGAAGTCTAAACAAGATAAAATGGTAAAACAATGTTATGAAGAACTAAATAAGAAAATAAAATCAGAGGGACTATTAAAAGAGGAAGATAAAATACTTATAGTAGATGGAACAGAAGCCTTAAAGAATAGTTCTTCAACTTTTTCTGGATTAATAGCGAATAAATTTAGTAAAGTAAATAGACCTGTTTTAATTTTAAATGAAAAGGACAAAGACACTTTTGGTGGCAGTGGTAGAATGGGAGACTTACCTATTCACAGTTTTGCAGAAGAGATTATATCTAGTGGATTAGGAGAAGCTCATGGACATGATAATGCTTTCGGTGTAATATTACCTAAAGATAATGTTATTCCACTAAAAGAATATTTTAATAAAAAGTTTAGAGATATAGAAATGATACCAATAGATTGGGTAGATTTTGAAATAGAAGCGAATAGATTAAAAAATAAAAATATTAAAGAAGTAGGGTTATTATCTGATTTATGGGGGAATGGATTAAATAAACCTTTATTTATGATTAAGAATTTAGAAATTCCTATAGAGAATATATTATTAATAGGTGATAAGAGAAATACTATTAAAATAGAATATAAAAGACCAAATGAAGACATTAATTTTATGATTTTTAAAACCAGTATAGATACTTATAATGAACTGACCATGAGAACCACTAGAGGAATTGGGAAAGGGAAGGTAAAAAAAGTAAATATAAACGCTATATGTAGTTTTGAAATAAATAAATTTAATGATAATATATATCCCCAAGTGGTTATTCAAAAATATGAGGTTAAAGAAGCGAATGCAAAAAAGAGAAGTTTTTTCTAAACTTCTCTTGACAAATGTTTATAAATAGATTATAATAAAATTATAAGGAGTGAGCGATATGGGTAGATTAGAAGAATTAAGAAAACAATCAAAAGAATTAAATGAACAAGATATAGAAATAAGAAATAAATTGTATGTAATTGAAGAAGAGTTAATAAAAGAAGAGTATAATGAAGTAATGAAGTTAGTAGGTAAATGTTATGATTTGGGACAAGGAGAATACTGTAAAATAGTATCTCCAGAAGAGATTATCCCTAGAATGAGAGGAAATAGTGACTTTAATCCTTATAGAGTACAAGTGCTTAGATTTTGTATAAACGTGGTAGATGAAACTGATTATATAGAGCTAGACAATCCAATGATTAGAGACTTAAAGAAATGTAAGGAGATAACTAAAGAAGAGTTTAATGAGAAATATTTAGAGTACATTGAAAAGTTTAATAAGATATTAATGGATTTATAATTTATAATGACAGAGATAATAAAATAATAAAGTGAGTGAGAGTAGCTAGTGAAAGGAAATGATATAATGATACAAGTAATTGGAAAAGAAAATTGTGGAGCATGTATGATGGCTAAAAGAGTATTAACTGCTAAGGGGGTGGAATTTGAATATAGTTTATTAGAAGATAAAGAACAAGAAGAACAAGAACAAATAATAAAGATGGCAGAAGAACAAGGTAAAATGAGTATGCCTTTTATTATAAAAGATGGAGAATTAGTAAGTTTACAGGAGGTATTAAGATAATATGTATTTAAATATTAGTTATGAGCAAGAATTTAATGATTTAATGTTATATTTAAAAGAGAAATATCCAAAAGAACTTTTTGACTTAGACGGAATAGGAAAACAGTTAGATTTATCAAAATTTTCTAAAGATTTTTTTGGAAAATCAATTAAAACTACAACAGATATATCAGTAGACCAAAATAGTAATGTTGATGACATATCTGTAATAAGTTATACAAATGAATTAAAAAAACCTTTTGAAAGAATAAATAGTTACTATATGATGTGGAAGGAATGTAAAAGATTATATGGTCTTAAGGTAGCAAACGAATCAGTGGAAAAGAATTTAACAGGAGATATCTATATAAATGATTTTCATGGTGTTGGAGGAGGATTGCCATATTGTTATAACTATACAACTTATGATATAATGACAAATGGTCTAAATATGGTTAATAAAATTAAGTGCCAACCCCCAAAATATTTATCAGCATTTAAATCTCAACTAGAGCAATTTATAGTATTAGCAAGTAATTCAACTTTAGGTGCATGTGGACTTGCAGATTTATTGGTGGTCATGAGTTATTATGTAAAAAATATATTAAGAGATAAAAAAGATTCGCATTATCATTTTGCTACCGAAGAAGATTGTTGGGAATATGTAGATGATAAAATAACTTCTTTTATATACACTATAAATCAACCTATGAGAGGAAATCAATCTCCTTTTACAAATGTGTCCATATATGATGATAATTTCTTAGATAAATTATGTGGCGATTATATATTTCCAGATGGAAGTTCTCCAGATAAGGAATTAATTAAAAAAATACAAAATTTATATTTAAATATTATGAATAGAGAAATGGAGAGGACTCCAATAACCTTCCCAGTAACTACTGCTTGTTTTAGTATAAATGATGAACATGAAATACAAGATGAAGAGTTTGTAGATTTTATTTCAGAAAAGAATTTAAAATTTGCCTTCATTAATATATATATAGGTAAATCTAGTACATTGAGTTCTTGTTGTAGATTAAGAAGTGAACAAAATAATGAATACTTCAATAGTTTTGGTTCAGGTTCTTCTAAAATAGGAAGTTTAGGAGTATGTACTATAAATCTACCTAGATTAGCAATAAGACATAAAAATAATATAACAGAATTTAAAAAAGAATTGGAAGGATTAGTAGAGTTATGTGCTAGAATAAACAATGCTAAAAGAAAGATTGTTCAAAGAAGAATTGATAATGGTAATCATCCACTATATTCTTTAGGTTTTATAGATATTAATACTCAATACAATACTTGTGGAATTAATGGTTTTAATGAAGCTATATCATATTTAGGAGAAGATATATTAGAAGAAGAAGGGGTTAAACTAGGTATAGAAATTATTGAGTGTATTAATTCTGTAAATGATAAAATGCAAAAAAGATTTAAAACTCCTCACAACTGTGAACAAATTCCTGCTGAAAATGTTAGTATAAAATTAGCACAAAAAGACCGTTTATTAGGTTATCAAGATGAATATGAACTATATTCTAATCAATTTATTCCACTAATAGTAAATGCAGATTTATTAGATAGAATTAAACTACAAGGTATATTTGATAAATACTTTAGTGGTGGAAGTATAATGCACATATCTTGTGATGAAAAATTAGAAGAAATAGAGGATATGAAAGCATTAATTAAACTATGTGCAAAACAGGGCGTTATATACTTTGCAATTAATTATTTACTAAGAAGATGTAAGCATGGTCATATGACAGTTGGGTCTGATAAAATATGTCCTATTTGTGGGGAAACAATAACTGATTTTTATACTAGAGTGGTAGGTTTCTTAACAAATATTAAGAATTGGCATAAAGTAAGAAGAGAAAAAGACGCTCCAAATAGACAAATGTATAAAAAGAGAGACATTGGAAATCCAGAAGGGAATGATTAATATTAATATATTAGCCACACAATATACTTTAAGTAGAAAATCTTTAGAAATATATGTGGCAGGTTGTAAAGGTAATGTCCAATTTGGGCATTGCCCTAATTGCCACAATCCTGAAAGTTGGAATTTTAACCAAGGAAAATATTATAAAGAAGAGGCAAACAAGATATTAAATAAAATACAAGACTTTAATGAGATGATTGATAGAATAGATATATTTGGGGGAGAACCTAATGATCAAAACCATAACGAATTAGAAGATTTTTTAAAAATTTTAAAAAATACAGGTAAGGAGTTATGGTTATGGACTAGCTGGGAATTGAAAGATTGTCCTCAATTTGAAAAAGAGCTATGTGATTATATTAAAACTGGTTTTTATAATGAAAGATTGAGTTGTGATAATAATATTCAATATAAAATTAAATTAGCAACAAGTAATCAAAAAATAAATAAAAAGGGGATAGATTATTAATGGGAAGAGCTTTAGATAGAACTGGAGAAAAGAAGATTATGAATTGTGGTTTGGAAGCAGAAATAATTTGCTATCGAAGTGCTGATGATATAGATGTAAAGTTTGAAGATGGGTATATAGCTTATAATAAAAGCTATTCCCATTTTAAAAATGGTAAAATAAAATCAAGATTAAATGAAAGTAATAGATTGGGCGAAGAGAGAGTAATGAATTGTGGTTTAAAGGCTAAAATTATTAGATATAAAAATAGCCAAGATATAGATGTAGAATTTGAAGACGGATATATAAGGGAACATCAATGTTACTGTCATTTTAAAAATGGAAAATTAGAATCCAAAAAAGAATATGAAAGTAGAGTTGGAAGAAGTTTGGTTATGAAATCTGGAGAGAAGGCTACAATTATAAGATATGGGAATGCTAAAGATATAGATGTAGAGTTTGATAATGGATCTATAGTTTATCATACTTGTTACGACTCTTTTAAGTTTGGGACATTAATTTCACCTAATACAAAAACAGTATTGGGAATTGGATATTTAGGAGATAGTAAAAGTATAGATGAAAAAGGTGTAACTAAAAAAGCTTATATTTCATGGATGAACATGTTAAAAAGGTGCTATTATGATTTTTGCTTGGAGAAACATCCAACCTACAAAGAGGCAGGAGTTTGCGATGAATGGAAATGTTTTGCTAATTTTGAAAAATGGTTTAATGAGAATTATTATGAAATAGAAGGACAAAGGATGAATTTAGATAAAGATATACTAATAAAAGGTAATAAAATATATTCTCCAAACACCTGTGTCTATACACCTCAAAAAATAAACACCTTATTTGTTAAGTCCGATGCTTTTAGAGGGGATTTACCAATAGGAGTTACTAGAAATGGTAAAAATGGATACAGTGCTACTTGTTTTACACATTCAAAAATGAATGATAAAATAGAAAGTAGAGTAGGAGAACATTTAGGAACATTTAAAACTCCAAAAGAAGCATTTTATGCTTATAAACAATTTAAAGAGAACTATATAAAAGAAGTCGCAGATGAATATAAACCATATATTCCTCAAAAACTTTATGAAGCCATGTATAAATATGAAGTAGAAATTACAGATTAACCCTTGACAAATAAATTAAAATCCATTATAATAAATAATGTAGACAGAAGATATAAATAAATAAAAGGGGAGGATAACTTTGAACAATATTAATTGGCAGAATGTATTCTTTTTATTAATAATTATATACTCATTTTTATTAGGATTCCACAGTTTCGTTTATTCAAATAAAGAATTAAAAATTAAAGTAGAGTGGGAAGATGTTTTAGTATTGTTATTACTTTTAGTAGAATTCCCTAAAGGAGCTATATTATGTTTCATATTAATTCCATTATTTATAGGAACGTGGTTCTCACGTTTTATACAAAATTAGAAAGTAGCCATTTGGCTACAATACATATTACAAAAGTTAAAAAATATATTGACAAATGATTATAAAGAGTATATAATAAAATCATAAAATAAAAAAAGGAGATTGATATTTATGAAAAGAATGAATGGTTTACAATTAGTGGAGGATCTAAACAAAATATCAGAGGAGATTGAAGCTATATTCAATAGTTACAAAGGAGAAGAACTTAACTATGTAGATTCAATAATAATGGATAGATTAGAAACAGAAGCTCATATAATTAAAAAAGCTTTAGAAGATAATGGATTATATGGAGTATTCCAAGACTATGTGAAGGCTTTAGAAGATATTCAAGTAATATCAGATAAAATTGAATTTGGAGTAGCTAAATTTAGACCAGCGTTTTATACAGCTATGGAATTAGCAGAAGATAGATATAGAAAAGCTAAAGGATATTTAATGAGTAAAGAAGTATTGATTGATTTGTAGGAGTTGATGATATGTTAATATTTATAATGATTACATTAATGTTGATAGCAATATATAACTTAGAGTAGCCTTTTGGCTACTGTACATATTACAAAAGATGGGTAATATTTTATTAATGGAGGATATGCTATGAAAGGATATTTTGAATTAGAACAAAAGAGATTTGAAATAGAAACAGATATTAAAAATAAGCAAAAGCAAATAAAAAAACTAGAAAAAGATAAAGAGTTAGAAATAAAACAATATAATAATGCTATTTTTTGGTTGGATAGAATAGAGTTAAAATATGCTGAACGATTTAATATATATAATAATGAGCTACAACATCTAAAAGATAAACTTAAATTAATTAATTATTGTATTAATACTGTATTTTATTAGGAGGAATTTTATATGAAAGAATTAATAAGAGTAATTAAAGAGTTACAAGCTACTACAGGTAGACTAGAAAAGGAAACAATATTACAAGAGAATAAAGACAATGATTTTATTAAGAGAGTTTTTAAATTTACTTATGATCCTTATTTAGTCACAGGGATATCCTCAAAGAAGCTAAAAAAGAAAGTTAAATCTATTGGTTATCATATAACCCAATTAGATGTTCTTGTGGAATATTTAAAAAAGAATAATACAGGAAGAGATATAGATATAGCAACAGTTCAAGGTTATTTATTTTTTCTAACAGAAAATGAAAAAGAAATAGTTTCTCAAATAGTTACCAAGTCATTAAAAATAGGTTGCACTGCTAAAACATTAAACAAAGTTTATGGAGAAGGATTTATTCCAGAGTTCAATGTTATGTTAGCTAAGAAATATTGGGAAGAGATGGATAAAGTTGAGGGAAAGGAATTTTGCATATCTACTAAATTAGATGGTGGAAGACTTGTAGGTATTAAAGAAAATGGTAATATAAGTTTTTTCACTAGGCAAGGACAACCAATGGAAGGGTTAAATGATATTGCTGAAGAGTTAAAAGATTTTCTTCCAGACAACTATGTATTAGATGGTGAGTTGCTTTTAGAAAATAAAAATGGTTTACCAAGTAAGGATTTGTATAGAGAAACAATGAAGGAGTCTAGGAGAAAGGGAATAAAGAAGAACTTAATATTTAATGCTTTTGATATAATTCCTTTGGAAGAGTTTAGAAAAGGTAAGAGTAAGGACAATTGCTTCAAAAGAAAAGAGTTCTTACACTCACTATTTAACAAGGAATATAAGTGGATAAAAGAGGTTGAAATATTATATAAGGGGAAGGATACAAATAAAATAATGGAGCTGTTAGATAAAGCTATAGCTAATGAAGAAGAAGGTGTTATGGTTAATTTAGACCTACCTTATGAATGTAAAAGAACAGACAATATATTAAAAGTTAAGAAATTTAATGAAGCAGATGTAAGAGTATTGGGAGTGTATGAAGGTACAGGAGAGAACGTGGGAAAATTAGGAGGAATAGAGATACAGTTTGAACATGAAGGGGAATTATATAGTTGTAATTGTGGATCTGGTTTTAGTAAAGAAGAACGTATACTTTATTGGGAACAGCCAGATTTATTAGTCGGTAAAATAGTAACAATAGATTATTTTGAGGTGTCTCAAAATAGCAAAACAAAACAATACGGTTTAAGATTTGGAACGTGGAAAGGCATAATAAGAGATGATAAAGATGATATAAGTATGTATTAGGAGTGATAGTATGGTAGAAAAGTTAATTGATAAAGTAATAGAATCTATGAGAGAAGATTGTGAGAACATATCTTCTCTTTATGGAGAGAATTCCTGTAAATATTGTAAGCATAATTTTGTATGTGAAGCTATAAGTAAATTAACTATTGACAAATAAATATAAATGTTTTATAATAAAATCATAAAGAATAAGGAGTTGGTTAAATGAAATCAAACAAATCTAAATTATTTATTATATCAGGTTCTACGGCTTCCTCCAAGGACACTACTTTAAATGAATTATCTAATAGAGGAGTTGTAAAAACCCTTCTATCAACCACTACACGCCCTATAAGAACTACAGAGAAACAAGGAAGAGAATATAATTTTGTAACTGAAGAAGAATTTAATGGAATATATTTCATAGAAAAGAGATTGTATAAAGTAGCTAATGGTGATAATTGGTTATATGGATTGTCTTATAAAGAGGTTTGTAAATGTTATGAAAACTTTGGGAATTATGCAGTAATATTGGACGTTCAAGGAATGAGAGCATTGAAAGAGTTTATTAATAAAGAGTTTAAAAATGACATAGAAGTTATTACTATAATGTTGAAAGCCAGTTACTATACTAGAATTAATAGATACTTAAATAGAGATAAAGTTACTGATGATATGGTTAAAGAAGCTATAAGAAGAATGAATAGTGATATGGATGAAATAGAACCGTTTATTAACGAATATGATATAGTGCTTAGAAGTGAAGACGATGACTTGGAAAGAAATATAAAAATAATTAAAAGCTTATGTGAATAGGAGAGATTGAATATGAAAGAAAATAAAGAATTAAAAGATTTATTGACTACTGGGGTTATAGTAGAAGTTTGTAACGAAATAGAAGGAGAAGATACTATTAAAAATATTGGAGTGGTTATGGGAAATACTATATTATATGATAATGGATATGATTTAGTTGATCGTTTACTAGAAGAGGAAGATGATTATTATATAAATAAAGTATATTCCCCTAACAAAAAATGTCGTAAATTAGAAGGACTATTAGATTATCGTAATTCAGATATAATATGGAGAAAAGATGGAAAACCAAACAGATTAACCAGAGAAGAGTTTGTTAAACTCCCTTTAGGAACTAAGATAATTGGTGTAAATGAAAGTAAAAATATGGAAGAATTAGAATTTATGAAAATAAAGGACTACTTTTTAGAGAATGCAGTTTTACGTTTATCAAACTATAGAACCTACGAATTTTGTGAACTTAGTTCTACTTCTTTCTATCTTAAAGAAGAATATGAAGAATATAAAAAAAGGTTGACAAATAATTAAAATTAATATATAATAAAATCATAAGGGGGAATTGAATATGACAAATCCAGTATTTAGTGAATTAGTTCAAATTGTTGAGGAAGAATATACTAAAGAAGATACTGTAAAATTTATGAATGAGGTGTTAGAACAATTTATAAAATTAGGAACAAAAGGAATAACTGAACTAAGTGAAGCTATAGAAGAATATGCTCAAGATAATAATATTTGTCCAATATGTGGGGGAGAAACTTTTACAATTATAAAAGATGAAGAATATGATTTAGATACTCATAATAACATTATAACAGTAACAAAAGTTTGCGATAATTGTAATTGTGAAATTAATTTTTGAGGTGATTAGATGAAGAAAGTAAATGCTAAAATAGATAGTAATGGCTATGTTGAATGTGGCTATTGTGGGTGTAGTACAGTTGAGTATGATGAAAATGGAAAAGTTAAATTAAGTAATAATTTTGTGACTACAAAAGATGGATTTGGTTTAAATTTTCCGAGTGTTCGTAGTGTATATAGCGAAGAGCTTAAAAGGGAACTTACAGAATTAACAATAGTGTGTAAAAAATGTAATACAGAAAATGTGTATTTAGTTGATATTTCAGATAATAATAAGCGTTATGCTGAGATTGGTAGTATAAAAGTTATAGAAGAAGATATGAGAGGAGACATTATATAGTAATATGCAAGAAACTAAAGAAATATATGGAATAATTTATATAATTAGAAATAAAATTAACAATAAACTTTATATTGGACAAACAATTGAAGAAAAAGGTTTTTGTGAAAGATATAATTTTAGTGGAGTAGATATAGAAAGAGTATATAAATATCATTTATATAATAAAGAACATAATAGAAGCTATAATGTACATCTATTAAATTCTATTGAAAAATATGGATTTAAAGCTTTTGAAGTTGATGAGGAATTTGATATAGCTTACTCCAAAGAAGAATTAGATAAACTTGAAGATTTATATATTAAGGTTTATAATACAGTGAGTGGAGACTATTTATGACGAACATGAAGAAATAAAAGTAATGATTTATATTGATTAAGAATAATTTAAAAGGAGATTGATAATATGAAATTTAATATCGGAAATAAAGTTAGATGTTTGGTAGATGTGAATGGAGCTTTTTCTACAAAGGGTAAAATAGGAACAATTGTTGAATGTGAATATGACGAAGAAGTATATGAAGTATATTTAGTAGAATTTGGAAAAAATGTAATTTGTTATGATGAAGAAAGTTATGAATTTACTAATGGTAATTGTTTATATGTTAGAGAAAAAGAAATTGAAGGGTTTGAAGAAGATTTAATATTTGCAAAGGTTAGACCAGAAGCAACCATACCAGCAAAAAGAGAAGAAGACGCTGGTAGAGACCTATATCCTTGTTTTGATGAAGATTATATTTTAATCAATCCATTAGAAACAAAGTTAATACCAACTGGTATCGCAACAGCTTTTAGCCCTAAATATTATGCACAGATACAGGAGAGAGGGTCTACTGGTTCTAAAGGAATTAAATATGGAGCAGGCGTGATTGATAGTGGGTATAGAGGAGAGTGGTTTGTTCCTATAACTAATTGCAATACTATCCCATTAGTAATTAGTAAGTTATCTAAAGAAGATACAGAGAAGGAAGTAAAAAACCACAATATTATATATTATCCTTATTCAAAAGGAATAGCACAATTTGTTATGATTGAAGTTCCAGAATTTAAAGAAAAAGAAGTAAGTTATGAAGAACTTTTAGAGACTAAGTCTGAAAGAGGAACTGGAGCTTTAGGTAGTTCTAATAAATAAAAACAAAGGAAGAGATATAATTCTCTTCCTTATATTATATAAAGTAGGTGATAATTTGGATAATGAATTAAAAGAAATTATAGCAGAATATATTCATAATTTGTGGAGTCAGATAAAATCCTTTACTTTGGAGCTATCTCAAATAGATGAGAATGGCGACATGGTAGTTCCTCATTGGAAATATGTAGAATGGGACTATGATGTGAATTGTACGTTTGATGACTTGTCTAAAGCAGAAAGATGGAGTGACTATGAAGAATATTATAAATTAGTAAAACTCCTAGATAAGCATGGGTATATGATAGTTAAAAAGCCTAATATGAAAAGACCAGTATATATAACTCAAAAGGATATAGATAATCTTAAAGAGCCTAAATAAGGCTCGATACATATTACAAAAGTTAAAATAAAGTATTGACAAACACTCATAAAGGGTATATAATTTTTATAAAAGGAGGTATTAATATATGATATTAAACGAGAAAAAGGGCAATTTGTTCGACTTGGATAAGGACATATATTATTTTGCTCATTGTATAAGTGCAGATTATGAATTGGGAGCAGGAATAGCAGTACAATTTCAAAAGACATTTAAATTAAAAAGCACTTTAAAAAATATTGGGTCAGGCACTTATCCAGATTTAATAACTATCAATAATGTATTTAATTTAGTTACAAAAGGTAAGTATTGGAATAAGCCCACTTATAAATCTATTACACAATGTATCAAATATATGAGGGACTATTGTATAAAGTATAATATACACTATTTAGCAATGCCTAAGATTGGTTGTGGATTAGATAAATTGCAATGGGGAAAAGTTAGAGAAATAATTAAAGAAGAATTTAAAGACGTTGATATACAAATAGAAATAAGATATTTATAAAAATAAACTATTGACAAATAGTTAAAAAGAGAGTATAATAAAGTCATAAAGTAAAGAAAGGAAGTTGGTAGAATGAAAAAGAACAATAGAGATTTTGACAAGATATTAAATAAAATCAAAGAGGTAGAAGAAAGAGACGGAATATGTATATATGGAGATGTAGACCATCCATTAACAAAAGAAGATCTAAAAAATATGAGTGAAAAAGAAATACTTGAGTTATTACTATTCATAATAGACACTGATGAATATGAACCTAGTCCTCAAGATAGCAGAAAAGAAAAGATTGAAAAAGTTATGAAAATGATAGATGATATGTCTATGGTGCTTAATGTTAATTTTTATGATGGGTCACTTGGACAAGCTTTATCAAAAGAAGATATAATATGTTTAACAAATGAAGAATTAGATGATCTTTTAGAGGATCAAATAATATTATTTCAACAAACTATGGATGACTTAGAGAATGGTATTGAATTATACAATATGTGCGACAAATATTTATTAGAGACCGAAGACGATGTAAAAGACCTACAAGAAACATTTCAAGTTTCTTATGTAAATAATGATGATAATAAAGGAGTGGATGGTATGAAAAATAAAGAAATTCCAACACCTAAAGAAATGGTAAAAGAACTAGATAAAAGAATCTATGCAAATGAAAATCTTAAAAAGAAATTAACTACAGCCATCTATAGAAAATTAATAACTATGGAAATGAATAAGGGACAATCTAAAGATATATTAGACACTCCAAATATATTAATTTGTGGAGGAACTGGAACTTCTAAAACTTATTCAGTAAAATGTATCGCAGATATGCTAAATATCCCAGTATACACAATAAATGCTTCTCAATTGACTCCGAGTAGCTACAAAGGAACTGGAATTAATGACGAACTATACTATATAGTATCTGAAGGAGGATATAACGAAAGTGAACCAAGTATAATATTCTTAGATGAAATAGATAAGTTAGCTTGTTTTTCAAATGACTCTAAAGAAGTTGGTAAGTTAGTTATGGGAGAATTATTAAAATTAGTAGAAGGTAAGGGAGAAATAAATTTAAGTGCTAGTATGGGAGGTAGACAAGTTCCATTCACATTAAATCTGGACAACGTTATCTTCATATTTGCAGGAGCATTTGATGGTATTGTAGACATAGTTAAGAAGAGATTAGGAGAAGATAAGAAAAAGAGTGTAGGGTTTGGAGTAGGAATAACTAATGATAAAAAGGTTGAAGGAAAGAAAGATTACTACCAATTAATAACAAAAGATGATTTAAATAAGTATGGTTTAACACCAGAATTTTTAGGTAGAACAACATTTGCAGTGACAGACAGCATGACTGAAGATATGTTAATGAATATTATTGAAAAAGAAAACAGTGCATTAGACAAGTCAGTTCAATTATTCAAATACTTTGATAAAAAGTTAAGTTTCTCTAAAGAATGTAAAAAAGCTATTTGTAAAAAGGCTATAGCAAGTGGATACGGTGCAAGAAGTCTAAACGACATATTCTTTAGTATTACTGATAAGATTTTATTCGATATTAGTGAATATACAGAAGAAGATATTGTTATAGATGAAAGTTTCTTAGATTAAGATTAATATATTGACAAATGATTTAAAGTGGAGTATAATAAAGTTATAAATAAAAAGGAGTTAAATGTATGGGATATTTAAGTCAATTTTTTCAAATCGTTTTTAACAATCAAGAAGGCGAAGCTACTAAAGAAGAAGATTATACCTCTTATGAATCATGGTATGCAGTATTAGAGAATTATACTTATGAAGAACTACAAGAACTTGCAGATAATTATAATTTATACCATATAAATGTAAAATTACAAGGTTTTAGACCCACTATAGATTACATGAGTAAATTCTTTAGTGCTAACAATTATAGTAATAAATATTATAGAAAAAGATAAACAGGAGTGATAAAGATGAGTGAACAAATAAAAACAGTAGTAGCTATGCTACAAAAAGAAATAAATGCCCTACGAGAACAAATTGAAAAATTAAATAAAGAAAACAAACATTTAAAATTAGAAAACAGAAGATTAAAAGCTAGATGTAAAGCAAATATATATAGGGAGTGATAATTATGGACAAATATTATGTAGAGGTGATAGAAAGACTACAGAGAATAGTATTTAACCAAGTAAACGAAATAGAAGAACTAAAAAAGGAAAATGAAGAATTAAAAGAAAAGATTGAAAAACTTACAAGAGAAAACGTAAGATTAACTAGAGAAGTAGAAAATAATAGAAGTGATAATTTTTAGAGGTGATTATATGTTTAAATTTGATTTTGACAAGGAATATGTTTTTAGTTACTTATTCTATGAGATAGTAACTGGAGAATCAAATGAAGACTATCATAAATTATCAAATAAGAAGGTGGAAGTTATTTCACCTACTAAAGGTTATATAGAATATAAGGGTAAAATATTTTATGTAACTCCACCAATGACATTAGAAATAGAGAAGAGAGCATAATATATAAGGTTTAGTGGTTTTCTAAGGAGGGGTATTATATTAAATGAATAATTTATCATTTAAAAATAAAACTTCTTAGAAAACCATATAATGAGTAAAATAATATATGAGGTGAAAGAATGGAAATAAAAATAAGAGAATTAACAACTAATCAAGAAGTTTTAAATTCAGCGAGGACAACTGTCTGGAGAGAAGATCTAATGAAAGAGCCTACAAAACAATTTATGAAAGATATTTATATGGCAGAACATTCTCCTATTAGATGTAAGATGTTTATGATAGAATATCATGGAATTAAAAGATGGATTGCAGATCATTTAGTTAGGCATAATATAGGGGTTACTCCATTCATGTCTACGCAAAGAGAAGATAGAAATGAAGAAATAATGGCTATAAGCATAGAGGATAATGATGAAGTCTTAAATCCTAGAGATGAAGCCAAGCAAGGTAGTTTAGTAAATTTAAAGCTATTGGTTAATGCTCAAGCACTTATTAATATAAGTAGAAAGAGATTATGTGGTCAAGCACATATAGAAACTCAACAAGTGTGGAATAAAACTATAAGAAAACTAAAAGAAGTGGATGAAGAATTAGCTTTTTGTTGTGTTCCAGAATGTGTGTACAGAGGTTTTTGTAGTGAAAAGTATCCATGTGGTAGAACTAATTTAGAGTTCTATAAGAAATGGAGAAAGGAATATGTAGGAGATAGACCTACTTTGTAAGAACAAAAAAATAGGGAGTATAAGAAATTAATCTTATACTCCCTATAAAATATAGTAATTATAGTTGTTCTACCCCATCTATAAATACTTTTATATTTGTTTTTTCAGGTATTGTAGTCTCTCCAAATATTTTGAAATCTCCATTAAGAGTGCAATTATTAAATTCTATATTACACTTAACTGTTTCTGTTTTAGTTCTACTTCCAACTAAAGCTCCACCTTGTTTTGTAATTATACAATTTTCAAAAGTAATGTAGCTATTATCTACTGGTTGAGAGAAGAAATAAATCATATCTGTAACTTTTCCATATTGCCAACTATATTCTTCTCCATCATCAACAATTTCACAATTTTTAAATCTAAAGTGACATTCCCCTTGGCTACCAGCATTAGGATTACCTTTCATTAATAAATTGCTAAAAGTCATTTTACAATTTTCAAATACTACTTCACTATTATTAGGCTTATCTTGACATCTTGCATCTATATAAATATGGTCTATTTCACAATTTTTAAATGTTCCACTATTAAATTGATTATGATTTAAAAAAATATATTTTCCATTAAATCTTACATTATCGAACAAAGTATCGGTATCTATTTTATTAAAAGATAGAGTGCAACTTTCTTTAGTTCCGTCATGATTTATTTCTGAATCTTTTATTTTAGGGTTTGTTATATAACCAGATGAACCGTCTTTGAAAATATATTTGTTATTAATTCCATTATGATTTTGACTGTTGGATAAACTATATATTTCACAATTTTTACTATTACCATTTATACTTGTGGCTTTACAATTTTTAATTGTACATCTTGTTGAACTTATAGAATTAGTAGCTTCATTATTATATATCTTATAATGTTTAGATTGTTTATTGCTATTACCTTCACCTATAGCCTTTACTTTATTATTTCTTACAACCATTCCTTCTGCTCTAGCCCACATATAAATAGCACCATTATATTCATTATTTTCTATTAAGAAATTATGTCCTGCACATGTTAGCCAATCATTATTAGGATTATCATGGAAGTTACACCTTGTCATATAGAAATCATGCATCATATCCCAACCATCTTCTGAGTCAAAGGCACATTTTGCACCATTATAACCACTTCTAGTAAATTCTGTGTCCAATAATCTTAAAGATTCCATAGCGTTAGGAGCAAACCCTACACATCTTGCTCTATCAATTTTACAGTTTTTAATTTCACAATTAATAGGGACTTTAAATGCAAAAAGACAAGTATTATCCATCCACAACGCTAGAGTTGAATTAGCATAGTTTTTAAGTTTTATATACCTTACATTTTGTGGTATATAAACTCTTCTATAGTAGTATCCATTTAAAGTATCTACTAATTCTTTATTCTCATTATACATCTCTAAAGTATAATACCAAGCAGTAGAAGGGCAACCTTGATATCCTAAATATTTTCCAAGTTGAAAATAATTACATCCATCAACTTTAAATTTGGATATATCAATAAAATCAGTATAACAACTAGCATCTAAATGTCCTGTAGTGGCATTTTTAGATACCTTAGAAGTGGTTTTAAAACCAACATTTGCCCAACAATACCCAGCTCCATCTTTATCTGCTGCAAAGCCAGAAGTAATACCATATCCTGTCACATCTTTAACTTCAATATTCTCAAAAGAACTATATTTACTTCTACCACTAATATCAATACCGTGAACCCATTCAGAATTGTTTGTAGAGTTTGCAAAATCATGCGTATCATAATCCCCTTGTATAATACCATTTATAACATGAGTATCTTCACATTGTAAGATGCGTAATTGTAAAGCGTGGTTTCCAGCTTTTCCTTCTTCCATTTTGATAGTAGCACCATTTAAATCTACAGTAGTATTTGTAGGAATATCTATTGTCTTGTCTATAGCTGTTTTATAAGTACCTTGAGGTAACACTAAATAATTATAATTTTTAGATAGTTCTTCTAGCATAGTAGTCATAGGCTCACAAACATCTTCAGTATAATCATTTTTAACTCCATAATTTTTAAGGTCATCTAAAGTGATTTCATATCTATTTACTACTGTTCCATCTTTAACTCTTACTTCAAAATAATCTCTAAAAGATTTTCTTCCATATATATCTTCCCCTTCTAAGGCAAGAATATGTTCCCCTTCTGTAAGTACTCCAAAATCAAATATATGACTACCACTTTTAAATACTTTTGTAGATACTAATTTATGGTCTACATATGCTTTTATTCTAAATAAAGATACCATATCTTTTTCATAGAAATCCATTGTATCAGTATCTATATAAAACCCCACTTCAACTCTTTGATTAGGTTTAAAAGTGTGGTTATAGAACTCTCTAGCTATATAAGGTATTTCTAAGTCTGCTCCAATAGGTAATGGTTGTGTTATAGCATTTTTTTGTAATTCAAATTCTTTTTCTAAATTTTCTTCTGTTGGGACATTTTCATTTTTTATTTGTTTTATTGCTTCTTTTAAATAGTTACTCGCCTTGTTTATGTCCTCCTGTGTAGGATTGTTTAATTCTAAATTATTTATTGCTAAATTAATTAATTCTCTTGTTTTATTGCTTATCATTATTTTTATTCCTCTCTCTTACTTCTATTATTTTTATTATTTATTTTGTCTAATATATAAATTTTAGAAAAGATAAATAGACCAGAAGAAACACTTCTAGCCTATTATAAGTTTTATGCTTGAGCCAATAAATCAACTAATTCTAAATATTCTTCTTCTGTTATTTGTCCAACTAAATAATATACATTTAACATTTGTTGTAATTTTTCTTTAGTATACATTTGTTTTTCTATGGCTCTTTTTAGTATTTTATACACTTGCATAAACCCTCCTTTCTATTGTTGCAAGTTGTTTAATGGCACAACTTGCAAAGCCATATTTTATATTATTCTAAAAGTCCTTCATCTTTTAGTTCCATACATGTTAATCTAAAATTAGTATCAAGCAATACAAATTCAAGATTCTCTTTATCTTCTTGTAAATTAGAAATTTGCTTTTGTAACTCTTCGACTTTATTCTTTGGTATTTCATCTTCTATAAAATATTTCCATATATCATATCCAACTTCTTCCCAATCAGATATGTTTTCATTTATACCTAAGTATACAACGTCCATAAAAATATCACGATTTTTGGTTATTTTCATATTCTCTTCAGCAATAAGTTTAAAAGGTCGCCCATTCTTTTCAATTATTTGCACTTCTAATTACCTCCATTAATAATAGTCCATCCTTTATTAGTGGCTATTGATATTTCGTCGTCAGTTAGTTTAGCCATGTAATAACTTGATAAAGTGATACTGCAAGTTGGGGTATCAGTTCCTGTTAAATCCATTAACCCATTTAATAAAGATAATAAACTATTTTTAGTTAAATCAGTATTAGTTCCATATGATCTAACCCATAACTCTGTAATACCAGTTATATCACTCCTTAAATAAGGAATACTATTAGGCTTAAAAGCTAATGTTGTTAATTTTTTATTTCCTCTAATTATAGCCCAAGTATTAACTAAATGTGTTAAATCTAAATAACCTATTTCTTGAATAGATGTGGACATTAATATTGTATCAGCATTAAAATTTACTTCAGAAGCTAAACGATTAATATAGGTTAAATTAGAACAATTTTGAAATGTACCGTTCATATTATTAACCTTATTAGTAACTGGAAGGTATACTTTAGTAATTAAGCCCATTCCTTTAAAACATTCTCCTAGAATAGTGCAACTATCCCAATTCATATTAGAGAAATCTAGTTCCCCTGATATTTTTTGACAAGCATAAAATGCTTTATAAAAGTCTTTAGCGTTTGATACATTCCATTGAGCAAATCCACTAATATCTGCAAGTTTCCAACAATTTTCAAATGCTTGTCTAATTGTTGTTATCGCACCCTTAATTTTTAAAAAATCAAAGGATCGCAATGCTGTACATCCACTACAAATTGCATTCACGTTGGTTACTGAAGGTAATTCTGGTAAAGTTATACTTTCTACAACAACACTATCCCTAAAAGTTTCTTGCATATTATTTACATTTGACAAGTTAAAACATGACAGGTCTATATTTTTTATTTTAGTTTTATAAAAAGTTCTGTGTAAATTTTGGACATTTGCTAAATTCCAATTAGATATATTAATAAAGTTTTCATCATTTAATGAACTATTGGAAAACATTGACTCTATATTAATAGCACTGCTAACATCCCAATTTTTTATTAGTTCCCAACCAGTCATATAAGTGCAGTCAGCAAAACAATTATTAAAATTAGTAACTCCAGATACGTCCCATTCTGATATTCCCTCAACACCGTTCAAATCTAAATAAGGACAATTACTAAATATACCTTGTAAGGTTTTGGTATATGACGTTACTCTTAACCCAGTTATTGTTTTTAAATTAGTACATCCGCTAAACCAATCAGCTATTCTCTCTATCCTTGATGTGTTTAAAGTTGATAAATCTATTGTTTCTAATGAAGAACAAGCCATAAATATACCATCAGCCCCTGTCGGATATACGTCTTCTGCAAAGGTTAATACTACATCCTTCAATTTAGAACTTCCCCTAAATATAGTATGAATACTTCCAGACCTATTCCTAGAATTTATTATATTATTTTCTATTCTAGCAGAAACAACATTTCGACAATTATAACAAATACCTTGAGGAGAAAAATCTGTAGGATATTGTAATATTTCAGTCATACACTTTTGAAAATCGACACAAGTACCATATCCAACTCCACCCGGCTGACGTTTTGTTTTTATAACATATACCCCAGGTTTTGCATAAGTATGAGAATATACTGTTTTATCAGTTACCGTACCATCTCCCCAATTTACTACCCCATTATCATAAGTAGTGTGAGGCATGCTTGGTAAATTTACTGTAAGAATATCATTTTCTTCTGCATCTTGCCCTAATAAAGTTGTATCTATTTTGTATATTCCAGTACACCATTTAAAAAATCCGTATCCACCCCAATTAGTAGGAACGTCATCTAATCCAGTAGAATATTCATTAACAACACTAACTCCATCTATATTAGTTAAATTTACACATCCCTTATAGCAATCAGTAGGAGTTATACCATAGAAATAAGTTTGTTCCCAGTTTTTATGAGCGTCTATTAATGAAGAACATCCATAATAACATTCTATACAGCTACCAGTCTTAGTAGGTAATAATATATCTGATTTTACATTAGAGTTTTTAAAAGCATAATCAAATATAAGTTTGGCATTTATATTAAATATAACATTATTAAAATCAGCATTGCCCACATAAGAATTCTCAAGCATACTTGTGAAATCTGTAAAATTTGTTAAATCCAAACCATTAACACTTAACTGTAATGAAGGTTTATTTGTAAATGGCAAACATTTTAATAAAGTTAAACTTCCTAAAACTGCACTGTCTAAATTAATAGAAGTACAATTAGCATTTAAGAAATCATTAGCAAAACTCATAGGATGCTTTACTGTGTAAGTGCCTAAAATAGTATTAGATAAGTTAACGTCCCCCCTCATATTAGTCGCAGTAGTCCCTGTTATGTTCGCTAAATTACAACCACTAAAATTAACACTATTTAAGCTATTACAACCGTTAAATGCTTTATTTAAATTCTTCAAATTATCTAAGACACAATTAGCCATTGTGAAAGTTTGTATTTTACCTCCTTCTAAGAAAGAAGTCATGTCTTGAAGTTTAGAAGTATTCCATGAAGTTAAGTCAAGAGATAAAACACTACTATTCGCAAATGTTTCTTGAGCATTTATCACATTGCTAACATCTATTGTTAAATCTATTGTTCTGGAAGATATACTATTAAAAGTATTATTTATGCTATTAAAACTATTACCATCTATTTGGCAATGAGACACGGCAGTTCCACTAGCCATATTATTTAAATTAGTACAATGAGTTCCAGTTATTATATAAATATAACTTAAACTACTCATATCTTTAAATAAACCATAATCTTCCCAACCTGTTGGGTAATCCCAATTAAAGTTATCTACTCTGCTTAAATCACAACCTTCAAATATGGAAATTACTCTATCATATATTTCATTATTATTTGACATTGCCACACTATTGTAGTTAGCAGTGAAGCCATCTATTTCAGTAATAGCAGTATATGCATACATATAACCAAAATTTTCACAAGTTGAAGGGATAGTATCGTAATAATCTGATAAATTACTACATCTATTAAACATATAGCTTAAGTTAGTAGCATTAGGAATTGATATACCCGTGATAGTAGATAATAAACCGTCTTTATCTGCAAAATGAGCTAGACTCCCCCTAGTATTAAGTTTCATATTTGTAGCACTAAGTAACTTAGGACAATTAGCCACAAAATATTCAGCAGAAGTTACTGCTGTTCCTAAAGTTAAATTATTCATTGTAGCTAATACCTTAGCTCCTCTTAAGAAATTGTTTAGCTTACCTTTAACATTTAAATTCATATTATTTGCAGAAGTAATTAATACACAACCATCAAATAATCCTTCAGCAGAACTAATATTATTTTTTAAACTAAAACCGTCTATATTAGTTACTCTAGTATTAGCAAACATATAATCTATTATTGCCCCATTTAAAAAGGCAATATTACTTAATACGTCGATATTATCTATTATAGTACTATCAAACATATGACTGGCATTAGATACCATACTCATCTTTTCTAGTACTGGATTAATAGCTTCTAAAGTTGTAAATGTTGAATTATAGAAACAATAACTAAAATCTGTTTGAGGTAGAATATTTGTACATATTAATTGTAATGTATCTAAGTCAACTCCGTTAAAGAATTTAGCTAATGATTCTGTGTAGTTTGATAAGTCTAGTGTTCCTATTGGTTTTAAATAAGGAAGGGTTTGTCCATCTCTATTTTTATTAAAATTAGGATTGGTATTGGTAGGATATAAACTAAAGTTAATTGCTTCTGGTATATTAACCAAAGCTCCTAAGTCTATGTTATATAAATGAGACCCTTTTAAATCCATGCCAACAAAGTCATCCACTTCATTGTTATCATCTAAATGATAAGCAACTGGATAAACACCTGTTTTAGATACTGTTGCAGAAGCAGGAGACCATATATTTTCTATATCAGAATATCCACTACCATATTCATTGGTAAAGTACATATTTTCTATAGTAACTGGTAATAATATAGTTGTTAAACCTTTTATGATACAATTACTATAAATATTTTTTACCCCACCAGCAGTTTGTAAATCTAATATACCTTGATCTGCCCAAGTAATCTCATAGTTTGGGTTATCTACATTCATAGATATTGTTGCCATTTTAGGACAAGCTGATACACCAATGTAACGTAAGCTACTTTGTTGACCGACCTCTGTCATGTTTAAGAAGTCAACTTCTTCTAGTGTATCCATATTTTGTAAATTAACATTTGCAAGTCTAGTGAAACCATAGAAGTTAAATCTTGTTAGTTTAATAGAATTATTCAATGTTAAATTTCTACAATATTTCATACCATTTAATGAAGTTGGATCTGAACTTAGGTCTATTAGTTTATTAATATTAGGACAATTTTCTATGTTAATTGTTGCTAAATCTACAGGGGCTTTACTGCCATCTTCTCCATAAGGAAGAATCATATCAGTTAATAAACCTTGGTTCATTAAATTGATAGATTGTATAGTTGTAGGATAATATATTTTTCTTAAACTACCACCCTTATTGTTAAAGGTTACTGCTGTTATTTTAGTATTCCTTAAATCGACATAATTCAAATATTTACAATAATTCAATGTCATTGTAGCTGTTTCTGTACCTAGCCTTTCGCAACCATTGAAGTCTACTTTTCGTAGATACTTATTTTTACTTAAGTCAACAGAGAATAAGTTAGGATTATGTGCTTCAATTTGAGTAAGCTTTGTTGCTTTACTTATGTCAATTGAGTTTGGATGGATATTAGAAATATTCTCAATTGTTTTCAATGACTCTGGAAGCATTATCATAACTTCACGGTCTGTTCCAACGTCTGAATAATATGAGAAGGTCTTCTTCTGTCCTTTCGCTATTCTAATTACTTGCTCATTCTTAGAAGCCCATCTAACTTTCGCATATACGGTATAATAAGTAGAAATATCCAAAGAAACATTTCCTTGGTAATTCATACGGAAGTTTACATATTGTTCGTTAGTTCCCCCACCTGCGTAGTATCCAAACTTGGAATCTAAGTAGGCAATTCTTTCTCTTAGCCATTTTTTGATTTGTAGTTTTCTATTTCCATGTAGGGCAACCATACCTGTTGCTCCGTCATTTATATACTTTATCTGTTGTGATTCATTGTACATTTTTGGTGGAATTACTTCCCACACTTTTTCAAAGTATGAAAGCATATTCTCTAGGGTAAATAATCCATTTGAACGAAGTGTACTGTACATATTGTTTAAGTCCACGCTAAATGTACTTCTAACTCTTGCCCATAATCTTGAGTTCCAAGAGTTAAAATGATTTTCTTCTAAGATAGTTGTACCATCTGTATCGTATAGTGTTCCTACCTCACAGGAAGCTGGAACTCTTAAATATCCAGTGTTTGTGCCACCAAGACATGACAATTTTGTTACTAAATTATATTTAAATATAATTCGGGAAAAGTACTTCCAAGAGTGTCTTTACACTCGACCCTTCCTCTCCGACTTCTTTTTTAGGTTATATCGGATGTTCAGACTATCGCATCTACTTTATTTATAAGTAGCCTTTTCGTTTAGTCGTTCAGCGTGATTAATTAATATATTTCCAATGTAATTTTTTATTTTCTCCATCTATATTTATAATTCCACAAGTTTCTCTCAAACCCCTACAAACAGCAGAGATATTAGAGCAATTTGTGTTATAGGTTTCTTTTATATATTTTTGAGCTTTAGAGATGGAATCAAAAATCATATTTAACTCCTCACAATATACTTTTGAAGTTTTGGCGTAATTATTGCCTTTCATTTTTTTTGATAAAGACTCTTTTTCTTCTTTACTCATTTCTCTTGCAAACTTTTTAGAAAACTCTTTATCCTCTTTATTTATGTATGACCAGTGTAACTTTATTTTTTCTTTGTTTATCATAACAACGCCACAATATTGAACTTGCTCATTTAAATTTTTTGATAAATTCTTCATACATAAACCATAATTATCTTTCATATAGGCTTTTGCCTGCTCTATACTATCAAAAGTTTTATTCAATTCTTTACAATATACTGAAATAGTTTTGTGATTATATTTAAAATCTGGATTTTCTTCTCTAAATCTTTTTAAGCCTTGTCTAATAATTTCTTTCTCTTCTTCTGTTTTGGGAATTCCATACATAACATGATTTTCACCTTTGTTAAGACCTAAATGAGCTTGTCTATTTTTCTCTTTAGCTTCTTCAGTATGTTTTTTACCATACATTCCTGTATGATGACATCCTTGAACACCATCTCCACCTTCTGTAGAATTATATCCATTATTATAAGAATCATACAACTTTATATAATATTGCTCTTTTTCATTTAACTCTTCTAAAGTTTTTATATTCTCTTCTAAAATGGTTACTTCAAAAGCTTCTCATCCCCATTTTTTAATTCCATTGGCAAACTTGCTAGTACAACCTTCTTTACAATAGTTTATACCATTTTTCCCAGCTCTTGCTTTTATAGTTCTAATTGTTTGTCCAATGTAATATTTTTTAATTCCCTCTTCTTCATATTTTTTTCTGTTAAAGTAAACATATATTTTACCATTCATATTATCACCTCCTATATAATTATTATATATTATTTTAAATCATTTGTCAATATATATATTAAAAAATCTTCGCCCTTGTCACCCACCTCTGGGCTTCCAAGTCAATTAGAAAAGGTTTTACTTGGACTCACACTTAATCCAAGTCATATGGCAGACAGTAGAATATCTGTCCGTCCCATGAACAAAGGTGGAAGTTCTTTGAAAGACCGTCTATACCACCAATAAACATATCAAACAAATAGTATCTTAATATACTATCTTTGTTAAAATACTGTTCAAATGAGTCTTTAAAATCGTCATCACTGGCATCAGAAACAAAGTCTACCAGTCTCTTAACTGGAGCAAAGTTCCATGCATCTTCATTAATTGACGGATATACAACTCTCCATCCTTCATTGTGATATGCAATTTCATTCGGGAATTGAGAACCACTTGATTGTGGGTTTGAATAACTAAAGAAAGCACTGGATCCGACATCTGAGTTACTTTCTCCTTCTATACAAAGCATATTTGGATATTGTTTAATATCATATCCCATATTCTTTGTTGCATATCTATCTATGTTGAACATATAAGCTCCAAGACTTTCTTGCTCATTATCTACTACATTAATCAGCTCTATAGCATGTCCATATATCGCAGTTCTTCTATCTGCATTGTCTTTTTGTGCAGGAGTAAAACCTTTGCCATAGACTGCGTCATTTGCTATTTGAGCTAAACAAACATTTGATGTCATCGAGCTGTCGACGTAATCGCATTTTAGAGTGAATGTAGATTCTGGTAAAATACTTGGACTTAATGCATGAAAAAATTCCTTACCGTTACTATCCATTAATACAAACCTGTAATTCTTTCTGCTATATCCCAGTGAAGAAGTACCTTGTAGATAAAAAGGAGTATTACTAGACTCCATGTCGAAAGACTCTCCATATAAATTCGTGTCAGGAGACTCAAATTTAACCCTAACATAACTAGGGTTTGTAGTAGAACATTTACTGATATCACCATAAACATATAGTTTAGGGATTTGAGTTTCATAATTCCATTTATACATTTTTTGCATACTTGCTAAATCTGGTTGATTAGCAATTAAATTTTGAACTACTTCCTCGTGAGTCAATGCTCTTTCATAGCAAATGAATTTTCTGACTATATTTGTTCCACCACAATATTCTTGATTTAAACCACTAAAATTAATATAAATATAGTCAGTATCAATAGCAAAGTTTTCTCTCTTAGTACCAGTATCTGATAACATCCAATACCTTGATACTATGCCGTTGACATACATTCTACACATTTTATTTTCTCTATCAATAACAAAGTCTAGTTGAATCTCTCCACTTTCATAGTCAAGATCAACTATACCCATAGAAGTTTCTGATTCAGATTTTATGTTGGCTTCATTTATGTCGACAAACACTCCTGTGTATGGTGAGTCATGATCAACATATTCTAGTACTCTAGCCAAGTCGTTTCCACTATGCTCTGGAGTATAAACTATTTCCATAGTGTAACCATTGATGACATTCTCTAAGAAAGGCTTGTATGGAATTCTAACATAAGCATCATTGTTACAAACCAATCCATTATATTTTACCACAACTTCTTCCCCATTTTCGTCTACTTCGGCAACAGAAGGATTCCAACCATTCGTAGTAAAGTTAAAATCAATTAGTTCTCCATTATGACCATTTCCAGATTTATCTACCCATATTTCTTTATTCTGTTGTTCATTAGAATAACCGTCGCTATCTAAAAAACAAACTAATCCTTGAGAGACATTTTCTATAGGGACAAATTCTCCTGCAACTATTTCTATATTGACACTTACACTAGCCCTATCCCCAGTTATACCATAAGCTATTATATCTAACTTATGAGTACCAATATTCATTTCTGTTCCACCTATTGTCCAGAAGTAGTTACCTGTTTGAACTTTTGAGGTTCTTATTAATATTTCGTCAATATAGAATTCTACCGTAAACACTTCTGAACCTAACTTAGATATACGATAACCCATTTGAATAGGATTTCCGTACTCAAATTGACTACCTTCTAGTAAATCTGTAGATAGTATTAGTTGAGTTGAAGAAGATATAACAACGTTGAAGTTTAAAACTTTTGAGTGATAAGTTCCTACAAATGCCTGCATTCTAACTGCATGAACACCTACACCAGTAATATATTTGTTCAAATAAAAACTGTTATATCCATTAGCACATACCATAGGCTCTAATGGAATACCATCTATAACTACTTCTAAAGTTATTTCTCCACTAAGTTCAGTTGTAGTATAGTATGGGAATAGTATATTTTGACCAACAACGTAGTCTATAGTATAGTCAAAAGTTGTAGTAAGACTAACACCACCACTGATGATTTTAAATGTTAATTTGTTAGATGTCATTTGCATTCTATCTTTGACATAAATACTTATTGTATTGGCAGTTTTTGTGATATATTTATTTTCTATTTTAATTATATTATCCCCTTGAGATAATGTAGGGTAGTAGTCAATTTCTATACCATTGATAGTAATATAAGCAGTACCTTCTCCTAAGTTTGGAGTTTGGAAATAGATGTCTATTTTAACATCTTGTCCTTCTTCTATTACTGTCTCTTTAGCAAATTCTGATTCTATTGTAGGAGATACTGCACCAGAACCTCCTCCACTTAAATCACCATTTAAATATGCTTCCGTTATTTGATTTAATACATTAACGTTCAATTGAGAGTTAAGTAAGTCGTAGAATTGTTGTTCGTCTATACCACCACTACTTCCACTTCCTAAAGTTCCGTCTTTATATGCTTGTATAATTATTTTTAAAGTATCTGTATCTAAACCAGTAAGTCCACCTAAATCTATATTAGCTAATTTTTCGTCTACAATAGCTTCTACTTCGGCTTTATCTATTGGTATAGAAGGTTTGTAGTCTTTAAGCTGTTCTTTAACTTGTTCTGTTACTATTGTTCTTATATTATTTTGTAATATTTCTATTTGTTTTATTAATGCTTCTATTTCATTAGGAGTTGCCACTCCATTTACTATTTTAGCACCAATTTCTCTTAATGCTCCTTCTACATTTTCTGACTCATAATAGTCTGGTAAATCTAATATGGGCATTTCCATTGCATGAGTAGGAATGGTTATAAGATTATTATTTCCATCTTTTATTCTCAATAAACTCATATTCTCTCTCCTTTCAAATTTTTTTAAAATTTTTAGAATTTTTCATTCGTTAATATGTTAGTTTAAGTATTTTTTAAAATTCCAATTAAAATATAATTGGATATGTAAAAAAGAGAGTAGCGTGAACTACTCCCTTATATATATTATCTAGTTGTTCTATCAGCTCTATCAGATTGTAAGATTTCACATTCATAGATAACTGTTCTATTCATTTTATTTCTTACTTCTTCAAAGTCTGGGAATACTGGCATTTGAACACCATTAACTTCTTCTGAAGTTTTATTTCCTGTTACTTGATATACTATTACATGAATTCTTTCTTTAGTACATTCGATTACTGCATAAGTTGGATTTTTAACTGCATTAGCACCTACTTCTCCATTCATTGAGTAATCTCCATCATCATGCCCAATTAGTTATTAACCCATAGCTTTTTATCTATGGCTCTGGAGGTTTCCCTCATTTTCATCAATGTGTTAATTCACATTCAGTTTGGCGTACATTTTCACTTTTATTTAAAGTGTCCCATACTCTTGGGGAGATTATATTTATTCACTCCCTACGCTCTACGGAGGTCTTTAGCCTTTCGCAATCTAAAGACTTTCCTCGGTATTAGCATATTAAAGCCTTCACCGATTTTACGGGATTTAACCTTGGCGACATGACCACCAAGGAAGCATATCTGCATATCTATCAAAGTTACCAGTATTTAAAGTTGTTTTTGAATCATCTGTAAATTCTTTACCTTCTACTGCTGTGCTAGAATATTGTTCTATTTTAGTTAAGTTTGTCTGCTTTCCTGAACATTTGTATCCTGAAGAGTTAAGTGATATATACCTAACACCTTTTGCTTTATCACCATATTTATTTATTCCACTTTCATCTGCTAAAGCGGCTTGTAATTTTGGCGATTGGTTATTATCATAGTAGAAGTTATATGGATCTGTTCCATTATAACCTGTTCTTAGAGGTTTTGTGGCACTAAAGCAGTGCTGATGACCTCCAATATGTAGGTCAGCATATTTCTCTATTACAGGTATAAACTTCTGCATTTTAGCTTGGCGAGTACATGTAAACAAATTGTTATCCATAGGGCTTTTTATCCCTATGCTCTAGGAGTTTCCTCCATTATACCCAGTCAATTCTGGGCTAGTTCAGCATACATTTTCATCTTCAACTTTACTTGGTCAGATGTCGAACACTCTTGCTGATATTATTGCTCTCTTAACGCTCAATCAGTATGCGTTACGGAACTAGGTGATGTCCTAGTTTCCTCGGTGTTGACATGCTATTAAAAATTAATTAAATTCTCCATTATTATATTTTTCTTTAAATTCTTCAAACTGTTCTTTGGTATTATCACCATATCCATATGTTTTATGAAAAAGAGTGTGGATTGTCTTGCTCAATGTTATAGCATTGTTTGTGTCTAATCTTGCTTCTTTATAATTATCATATCCGTCTAAATGATGAACTTCTAATTCACAATTTTTTTCACCACTTATTTGACAAGTATAATTATCTCTTTTTAAGACTTCTTCTCTAAATTTTTTATACCCAAATATCCTTCTTTTTACTCTTCTATCTTCTTCTTCAAGTTCTAAATTATAACTAGGATTATTAACTCCTTCATGATATTTTCCACTACATGTTTTGTTGCAAAAATGTTTTTTGCTTCTTTCATATTCTTTTTTTGCTAAATGTAACTCTTCCCCACAGTAATCACAATAGCAAACAATTCTATTCATAATTTTATATTTGTGATAACACTCTTCTGAACAATAAATCTTATCTTTCCTGTGTGTTTTAAATGTTTGTTTACAACAAGGGCATATTTTTTCATATTTCTTTTCTTTTTTAGAACGTCTACAAGAATAGCAGGTATTTTCTCTATTAAAATATGATTTCCTTATTTTAGGAAATCTGAAATTCATTTTAAGTTTTCCACACTTTGTGCAAATTTTCATAAATATTTTACAATCTTTTTTCTTTAACATTGTTCCACCCCTTCCCTATACCTATATTATATATTATTTTTAATTGTTTGTCAATAAAGAATTTAATACTTTTAATAGTTTAGTGTTCTCCGATTTTGCTCGATTAAAATTCTAATATTTCTATTAGATTGCCCCTTACTCAAGGCATCTGATGTGTCGCCATTATAATCCATTGTGGTGGATTAGCTCCATTTACAATAGGATTTAATACTTCTTCTAAAGCATCTGCTTCTTTCTGTAAGAATTCATCCCATGAAGCACATTGTCCTAAAGTTGGGTCTTCTGAAAAAGCACCGTCTTTAGCTGTAACGTAATCAAGATCTTCATTTGAGCTGTAGTTTACAATTAATACGTCATCTATTCTTTGGAAGAAGAAACCATTCCATGCTTTTGTTGCGTCTGATTGTTCATTGCAATAATTTACTTGAAAACCGTTCCCATACTGCTTGCGATATAAATCATTATTCAATTAGTTATTAACCCATAGCTTTTTATCTATGGCTCTGGAGGTTTCCCTCATTTTCATCGAATGGTCATTTCCATTCCAGTTTAGCATATCTTTTCATCCCCTAAAGGATGTTGTAGTCTCTTGGGTTTATTATATTCTATTTCTAGTTTCAAAACCTATGCGTTGCGTGTGACTAAGTTTTTACCCTTAGCCTTCCACTCGGATTAACATGTATAATTAAAATTATTCTAAATATTTCCAATGGTGTCCATTTACACTTTCTTTTTTACCCTTACAACAATTACATATAGCTGATTTATTGTCCCCAGTATCTCTACTCGCTTCAGCTAATGAGTTATAAGTTTTATTTAACTCTAAGCAATAAACTTTTTTCCTATAGTTAGAAGCAGTGTTTGGAATTTCGTTCTTATTATAATCTTCTAAATATATCCAATGATATCCCCCACAAGTTCCTCTTTTTTTACTACAACAAGCACTTATTCCAGTATAGGCACATCCAACATATTCACTAGCTTCTGTTAAAGTGTCAAAACTTCTATCTAATTCTACACAATAAACTTTATGACCTATTTTATTTATTCTTCCATTACTAATTGAAGTAATCCCTTTTTCTAAATATTCATCATAATACATCCAATGTAATAGAGTACCATTTTCTAGCCTTCCAGCATAATTATATTTGTGTTTACAACAAGATAGTATAGAAGTGCTTATAACGCCTGTTTCTTCACTTGCTTCAGCTATAGTATTAAAAACTTTATCTAATTCTATACAATATACTTTTCTAGCTACTGGACTATTCTCTCCAATATTAGCTTCTCTTAATCTCTTTTTAGTAGTTTCTCTTATAAAAGTTTTAGCTTTTCCACCCATATCTTTATTATAGCCAAATTCTCTATATTTACTATTAAAGCATAAGATATAATATTGTTCCATTTCATTTAACTTATTTTGAGGACATTCACACAATATTATAAAATCAAAATACTGTTCTCCATCTCTGTTCCAAGATTTTTGAAGATGGTCATTATCATGTTTATTATTTCTTAATTCTCTTCTATGTTTTGCCCACCTTTTATATATGTCTACAGATTGTCCTATGTAAACTTTATTATTCACTTTATTTAATATCATATAAATTCCACATATAACTCTTCTTGCCATTCGTCTCATCTCCTCTCTATATTAATTATTATACATCACTTTTAATTGTTTGTCAAGAATAATTTTAATTATATTTAGCCTTCCCGTTTTCTACTACAATACACTTACTATATTACTATAATAAGGGGCAATAAACTTACCTATATTACTTGCAAAAGGAACTGTAAATCTAGCTTCACCTCTAGCAAAGTTAGACCAGTACATTTCTGGGTTCACGCGTATTCCATTTTGAGTTTCATCAAATATCTTCTATATAGTTCGCTACACTATATACGTTCTCTTATGAACTGCTCCATATTTCTATGGAAGTTGAGACTATATCACATTCTCCTATAAGGAGAACCCTTCCATTTCGGATGTCAATAGCTTACATCCTACGGCTTTCGCCTAGTCGTTGAAGGTTTTAATTAATTGCTTGTTTTAAAATATTTTCTATATTATTGAATTCCCAGTAAGGAATTCTTACTAATTTTATATTATTATCTAAACAATATTGGGTTTTTATATTATCTCTTTTTTGAGTTTCTAATAAAACTTGTCCTTTAGTATCGCCAAAACAACCTTTTAAAAAATGTTGCTCTCCATCATATTCAATACACATGTTTAAGGAAGGAATATAAAAATCAAAAGGTAAAGGTAGTATGTTTCTACATTCTTCAAATCTTTTTTGTTCTACAAATTCTATTTCTAATTGATTTAAGTATTTTCTTACTTCTTTTTCTCCACTAGACCCTATACAAATAGGACATCTTTGTCCAATTTTAAATTTATCAAAATTCATTGTGAATACATGCCCGTGAGGACATTCTAATAATAATTTTTGATGTGCATTTTTATAATTTTCAGATAATAATTTATAACCTTGTTGTTCTATAAAAGCTTTCACTTCTTCAAAAGGCATTCTTTTTATCTCTGATAAATGTTCGTAATAACAATCTGGACAACCAAATCCTTGTTGAAAATTAGCCCACTGTATAGAATGTTTATGTCCTTTGTTACATATATATTCCATAGGAGTGTGTGCATTTTTATATTCAGTTGCTAATAAAGTCCAACCTTTTTCTGCAAACTTTTCTTTAACATATTCTAATGTAAGTTTTACTGTTTTTCCTCCACTTTTTCTATTCTTCTTTACATACATACTATCACTTCCTTTCTTTTTTACTAAGCAATTAATTAACTTCCCTGCTGATTGCCTATTCCTTGACTTTGATTTTATTATAATATATTTTAAATCATTTGTCAAGTAGTGTTTAGGTTTTAACCATGCACCATATTTCTACTTTTTTCTACTTTCGTAACATTCACGCTTAGGATTTAACCTTACGTTGTAGTGTAGAAATCTTTAAGGGTTTCCAGCAATTAAAAAGGTTTTCTATACTCTTTGCGAATATAGGGAGATGTTTGTTTCTCCAGTTGAATGCCACATATCAAAGTTTAAAGTTCCATCAGGATTAGCTTCCCAATCCTTCATTATCTTTTCACATACATTTCTATATGCTCTCATCTCTGCTTCATTCCAGCCCTGGGGATCGCTTGTCCAAAGAATTCTTAATGTATCACCAGCACTTAAATCCTTATTGAACACATCAAATTCATGAACACCACTTCTCATTGATTGTGTACCAACTTGGTATTCATATTTTGCATATTCTAAGTCTTTAACGATAGCTTTACAAATATTAACGTCTATGTTTGGATGATGCCACTTAGTAACTTTACATTCTTGCATTTGCCAAGAAGTTTCGCCTTTCTTTCTATACCAAACAAATGAAGGTTCTCTAGTAGCTTTTATTTGAAAACAGAAACATCTAGTTGTATCGTCTTCACCAACAGCTAAATTAAAGTAATTTATGCCTTCGTCATTAAACATATCTTTATAGTTCTCAAACATATTCCAATGACCTTCAGTAGTTGATTTAGGGAATTTACCTTCGTGACAATTAGTAAAGTCAACTATTTCAGTCATTCTCCAATCATCAGTACACCATTCGTTTGAAATATAGTTTGAGAAATCTTTTAATTTGAATCTATTATAAAAGTCTACCTTTCTAAGTCCTTTCTTCTTTGTCATTCCTGATCTATAGAATAAATTACTTGCAGGTGGAGCAGATGTTAGTCCTCCACCACCCATAAGGTCTATAAAGTTTTCTGTCTTATTAGTACTATATGAACCATCAGGATTCTTTGTAAATGCGTCTGGTGTTTCTGGTGGAGTATCTCCTGTAGCACTTAAATAAACAGAGAAACCATTATCACTAAATTTCATACCTAATCCAGTGTCTCCCACCATCCATCTTTGGTCATAGTGTTCTATAAAGTGTCTACAATCTGTATCCCATCTATTAGCACATTGTCCACCAACTACTAAGAATGAAGTATATGGAGGAATACAACCATGTAGTGCTAATCCTTCCCATGTAGTATAAGTAGTAGTATCCTTGTACCACAAGTGTAGCCCTTCTAAGTTCTTTTCAGTTGCTGTATTATTGTATAACTCTATAAAGTTATGGCTTATAGGCATACCAGTTGTAGCAGTACCTGCTCCATACATAGAATTAATTAATAATCCATGAAAATTAGTATTTTGTACAGCAGTTGGAGGAGTTGCAGTATATGCATTATTTTTTACAGCTTTTAAATTACCGTCATTACCAACAGTAATTCTATAAGTTGTACCAACTTCTTCATCTAAAGTCATATAATTTGTAGTAAGAGTCCCTTCACCTTTTAAATCATTTACAGATACCTTTTTTAAAGATCCATCTTCTCTTAGTATTAAAGCCATATCTGTATCTGTTGAAGCTAATATTCCTCCTACTTCACTAAAGTCTAATTGATTAGCATTAGAAGTTCCACCTGTAGAAGGAGTTCCACTACCTGTTCCAGCACTAGCTCCACTTCCTCTAACGGCACTTATAGTCATCTTACCAATTGTTCCATCTGCCTTTATTAATAATAAACTATCTGTTGTAGCACCAGTCATAGCACTTAATCTGGAATAGTCTATTTTAGTTGGATCACTAGCATCTAATGGTAACACTATCGCTGGATTATTATTGTTACCACTTCCACCACCATAAGTAGCTTTAAGTACGCTGGAATTAACAATTTTATTTGTATATCCAGTTTCACTTGAACTATCAGCCACTATAATTAAAAATTTGTCATTATCATTAAGAGAAGTCGCAAGACTTAACTCTGACGCTTTTTGGTCATTTACAGCCATATTTTATCTCTCCTTTTAATCTAATATTATACGTCCATCTTTTTCATTTAATAGGACACTTCCATTTTCTAATAGTAAAGCATATTCTTCTTCAGAAAACTCTAAGATAATTTGTCCACCATTTTCAAGTAGTAAATCTCCTCCATTTTCTAATTTAATAACTGCTTGACCATTTTCCATTTCTATTAACGAATCTTCTAAATGTAATTTAGCACCATTCTCTAATAAGAATAGTCCTCCATTCTCTAGCATTATTCGTTTAGTTTCTTCTTGGTTATAACTATTTTCTAAATGAAGAACTCCACCATTTTCAAGAATGAACATTCCTCCATTTTCAAGTAATAACCTCTTAATTCCTTTAATCTCTTCTTTTGCACTTTGTTCTAATAATATCTTACCTCCATTTTCAGTTCTCAAGAAACCTCCATTTTCAAGTAAGATACTTACTACTTTTTGTTCTTCTTCTGCATTTTCTAGTATGAACCTTCCACCATTTTCTAGTAACATAAAGTTACCATTCTCAAGCATGATACTTGATTTATGTGCTTCAGGTATCTTAATATTTTCTAATAATAATTGTCCACCATTTTCAAGTAATAACATACCATCATTTTCTAATTTGATACTTGGTCTGCGTGTTTCAGGTATCCTAATCTTTTCTAATAATAGTTGTCCACCATTTTCAAGTAATAACATACCATCATTTTCAAGCATAATACTTGCTTCATGACGTTCAATATTATCTAATAATAAAGCTCCACCATTTTCTAGTAAGAATAATCCACCATTTTCCATTAGTAAAGCGTCTTCTACTCTCACATTTGGAGGGACTTCACCATGTAAAGATTCTAAGTAAAATACTCTAGCTTGTAAATCGTTTATAGTTTTCTGTTGCTTTTGTATGGTCGTTTGTAGGCTTTGAAACATATTTCTAATTTCGTTCATAAAGACATTATCAATATTGTTTACAGCCCCTTGCAACCCACTAGAAGTCGACTTATCAATGAATATTTCATATTTATCTATATCTTCTGTTGTTGGTGGAGATTCACCTACATAAACTACGTCTTGCCCTCCTCCAACCTTTAAATTATCTAAATATGTTTGAAGGTCTTGACCGTTAGACATTTCGACATCTACAGCATCCATTAACTTAAACGTACCATTGTTTTTCTGCTTAATCTTAGCAATTACTTCTATCGCCATTTTATCACCTCTAGCTTATAGAAACCGTAGTATTACCTAAACTTGCATTTTCAGATTTGTAAATGTTATAGTCTTCTGTATATCCAAACTTATTTGTGAATTTAATGGTATTAACCAACACAAAACCTCCTTCAAATCCTCCTACTTTAAATGTTGGCTTACCAAATCTAGTTGGAATTGCAAAAAATATGTATTGATTAGTCATGCAATTTACACTAAAATCTCCATTTTTATTATTTGTTAATTGTTTATTTAAAGTCATTATAAAACTACTATCATATCCTGTAGGTTCTAAAGTAGCCCCATAATATTTACCATTATAGAAATTAATCCCTACATTTCTACTAACATTTGTTTTACCATCACTAGCAGATAATCTATATGACTTATTGGAGGTAATATCTCCAATAATATCATATGACCTAACTGCATTATTCAAGGTTATTCCATCAAATGATTGAGTTGTAGGTGATTTATTGTAAGTCCAAGTAGCTTTTAATCCAGTCACTATTTCTCCCATTTCTGCAACGGTTTTAGATAAACTTAAAGAGCTAATTATAATAGGCTTATACATTAGTTCATCTAATGCACTTTCAATGGTTCTTAGTCTTCCTTCATGATCATCAGAAACTCCCCACATTTGATTAAGTTTTAATTCTGTGATAACTTCACCACTATACCAACGACCACCTTCTAATTTATCTTGAAGATAATCAATAGTAATCTCCATGTTTTTAACATCTGCGTCTAAGTCAAATAAAGAAGCTCTAGCAACTATCCCCTTGTCTACTAAAGCTTCATCTACCCTAGAATAATCATCTTGTGGTGGTTTAGGAGGAGGTACATCTGGTTCTTCAGGGATATTTAATAATCCAATAGCTTCCTTTACTTCATAGGCAAACTCTGGAGTATGGACTATTTCTTTTTCGCCATCTTCGTCCATTTCAGTAATGACAATCTGTAGATAATGAATACCAACTTCTTTTGTATATTGCTGTTTTAATTTAAATACTACTCTATTATCTTCAATTAAAGTTCCATCTACTTTATCATTACCCACAAGCATATAGGCTTCAATATCTTCAGTAAGTGGAAGAATACCGTCTTTAACTTTAACACTATCTATTTCATCTATTATAGTATCCGATAATTGAAAAGTTAGATAAAAAGTATCTCCTTGATATACTTGAATCTTTTTGTCTAAGACAGCCTTATAGCCCTTTACATTGATATCTATATTACTCTTAATCAATTTTGGAAATAACCTCCTTTCTTAGAATATTTAATTTTTAACTATTTCTTCTCAAAGTATTCTTTAATATCTTTATATCCTATTTCCATATTTTTACTTAACACTTCATGGTCAAAAGTAAAGAAACTTCCTAAATTCTCTGAAGGGAAAATGTATTTAATTCTTGGATCGTTCATATACTCTTCATGAGTTGGTTTTAAGTAAACTAAATCAATAGCAAGAATATCTTCATATCCATCTTTTAAAGCTTGGTCTATCATTAAATTATCATTAAAGCCACCATCAACATACCAATTATATATAAGTCCATATTTAATCTTATGTGGTTGTAGAACGGGCGTAGCACTACAAGAAGCTATAACATAATCTATAAGTTTATTTCCCATTCTACGCTTGTCTGTAACAAGTATATGAGGAGCAGTTATATTAATAGTATTTAATTTAAAATCTATTGGGGATTTTAAAACTTTATTTATATCAACTTTCTTTGTTAAGAAATTGTAAAAATTATCAGTATTAGCTCCTAAAGTTTTTATATTTCCACCTAATTTAGTTGTTATATCTTTTACTGATTTTATAGTATTAAGCAATGATTCGAAATTCATATACATTTCTATGTCATCATCAGTTATATCTTTTATAGTAATATTATCCCATAATTCTTGAAGATAAGGGTAACTTTCTAATCCTTGTGACATAACTAGACCATTTACACTACCTATGCTAGTCCCATAAACTATGTCATATTCATATCCTATTTCATGCAAATAATTAAAACAGCCTACTTGATAAGCCCCTAGTGAACCCCCTCCACCAAGGACTATCGCTTTCTTTTTATTCATCAAAAAACTCCCTTCAAAATATATTACTCTGCAACTAATGCTTTTAATTCTGCAACTATTGCTTTTAATTCTTCTAAATCAACTTGTTCTGGCACTTGAGCTTCTAGTTCAGCAATTCTAGCTCTTAATGCTTCATTTTCAGTAGCTAAAGCATTCTTTTCAGTTCTTAAATTATCTCTTTCAGTTACTAAAGCATTTCTTTCTTCAACTAAAGCATTCTTTTCAGTTCTTAAATTATCTCTTTCAGTTACTAAAGCATTTCTTTCTTCAACTAAAGCATTCTTTTCAGCTATTAAATTATCTTTTTCAGCTATTAAATTATCTCTTTCAACTCTAAAAGCGTCTCTTTCAGTTACTAAAGCATTTCTTTCTTCAACTAAAGCATTCTTTTCAGCTACTACCCTTTCATGATTTGCTGTCAACTCTTGTACTTGAGCTTCTAATTCTACAATTCTATTTTCCTTAACCCTAACTTCATTTTTCATAGTTTCATTCTCAGCAGTTAATGTTTCCACTGCCACTAAAATTTCATTTAATTCTTGTACTAATTCTTTTAACATTCTTAATTACCTCTTTCTTTATTTTAATAATATTTTAATATAATTCATTATGGCAACTCCTAGAAAAGATCCAACACCACCAATTATAAGAACTATTATCTTATTCATGGCAGAGTCAAAATATCCTTTCCTTCTCTTCTTACTTTCTTCTTGCCCCTCAATTAACATTTGCAACATTGTTGATTGAGAGTCAATTTTTGTATCAATAGTAATGACATGAGTTTCCAAAATATCTACTTTACTTTCTATTTTTTCCATTCTATCTTCTAGCTTATCTATTCTTTTTCCTGTGTATTCGTTAATTACTTTTTGTGTTTCTTCTCCCATTAACATTTTCCACCTTTATCTCCATTTTTATCTTTAGCTTTCCCTAAAGATTTTACTCTATTTGTCAACCTAGTTAACCAAGGTAGCATAGTTTTTAATATGGCTCTTATTATATTACTCATTTTCTCACCTGCCTTCATTTTAAAAATATAGTAGCAATCCAATTAGATATAAACCACAATGCTATAATAATTCCATTCATTATAATGAATTTTGTTATAATTCTCTCAAATCTCTTTACTTCATTTTCATGGTTTCTCTGTTCTTCAAGAAATTCCTTCATCATTTTCTCATTTTGCTCTTTTAAAGTATCTAAATATGCTTTAGGAATTTTAACATACTCTTCTTTAGTATTTGATATAGGTTTTTTGTCTTCCTGCTTTTCCAAATTTTAAAACCTACTTTCCTTTTAATTTCCCTCCCTATATTAATTTCTAAAAAATGTCATTATTTATCATTAGCTTATATCTTCTATAATTGTTACTATAAATTTTAAACCTATTCCACCACTGGCTGTATGTTGAGTATCTTCTACAAATACATAACACCCATTACTTCCAATAGAACCTATATAAACTCCACCATATTTCCAAGCACCAAAATTCTTATAACCCCATTTATTTACATCTATTATTTGAACACTAGCCCCTATTACTTTACTTGAATTTACAGAATGATAAAAAGGACACCAGTATGCACCATTATAGTTACTACCTTCCCCACCAGCAAGATCATTGTACGCATTTACTGTTTCCTGTTCTGTAAAACTCATTGTAATATAATGAGTTTTTGTTTTAGTACCTTTGTCTATAATAACGTAGGTTTTTTCAACATTCCCACTAGCCGTTCCTTTTGACATACTTGCATTACTTTCTATTGTAGCTACCCTTGTTTGTAAATCTGCAACGGGAATAGACATAGTTTGCACAGTAGAATTATTTGCTTTAAAAGTCATATTTTGACCGTCATAAGATACCGAGTCTATTTTGGAGTTTTTCATAGAATTAACATTTGATTCAATAATATCTATTTTAGCTATTGCTTGTTCTTGTTCTTCTGTTAGCCCACCTATAGTAGCATTAGTAGAAGGTAGGGTAAAATTTAACACATAATTTGGGAAGTCTCCAGTTATAATAACTTTAGCTTCTGTCCCTATGGTAGTAGTTCCTATACTAAAACTAGGTGATGCTCCATTACTACCTTTATCACCTTTTTTCCCTTTAGGAATAGATAAGTTTAATTTGTAACTGTCACCACTCCTAACTATACTAGCACTAGCATTTTCAATGTTTTCTACTGTTTTAACTTGTCCTATAGTCAAATCTATATTAGCACTTGCTTCTATATTAGATAAATCTAAATTTTTAATTTTATTTAATAAACTATCTATTTCTTCAGCAGAGAATTTAAGATTTTTTATATCCATTTACTTCTCCCCTTCCTGTATATATATTTTATTTTAAACTAATATCTTTGTAATATCATATTAGTTTTTAATCCATCTTTTTCTAATAAATATCCTTTTTCAACTAATACGGCTCTAAGTTCTTCTCTTAATTTATTTACTAACATTAGGTCGGTTTGTTTTTCATATTTTACTCCAGTATAGTCTTCTAATTTGAAACTAACTTCACAAATAGTTTCTGTACCTGATCCAAGTTCATCCTTGATTGTCATAACATCTAGTGCTACAGCAACTACACCTTTAAAAGTTCCTTCATATGTAGTTAAAGTTACTGCCCCATGTTCTCTAATAGTAGATATATCTTCAGTAAATATAGCTGGTTTATTAGTATTAATAAATTGAATACTTGTTGTTGAATCTGGTATATCTGTATTTCCTTTTCCAGTTTCTGCGATATTATAATCTGCACTATAAGATAAAGTACATTTACTAAATCCATAGTCTATTTCACAACCACCAATAAAAGGAGTAAGGGTATTAAAGCCTTCTCTTGTAGCTCTCTTTACACTTTTATTTATATCGCCTTGAGTTAATGTAGGTTTCTTATTTATTTTTGAATATCTCTTCTTAAAAGTACATTGTTGAGCTTTTTTATTACTCTTCTTTCTAATTCTAATTGTCCAACCAGCATTATTTAAAGCCAGATCTTCAGTATCATAGTATGACATCTTAGTTGTTCCTTTGAGAGCCATACCAGTAAATAAAGCTAAAAATTCAGCATTAGGTTGTTTAGTTGAACTATCTAATATTAGATCTGGATTAACTAAGAATTTCACTTCATACCCAGGTGTCATAGCTTGAGCTACTTCTTCTACCCCAACTGTAACAGTTTCTGTTCCTAAGCTATCCACTGTTATATTAGGAACTAATTTAAATTTTCTTTCACCATTTTCTATAAAAATATCTTTCATTTTTTTCTTCCTTTCTATTGACATTTTTTACTTTTTATTGTATATTAATAAAGGAGAAACCACCTTATTATCACATAAAATCAATCCTAATGACATATTACAAAATGGTTTCCCCATGTATAATAACTTAATCTTCAGCAAATGATAAAAGTGTAATGAACTGAACATGAGTTATTACACTTAAATCATTTGAATTGCTAGACTTTATTGGGGGAGTCTAGCCTTTTTTATTAATAGGGGGAATTTAATTAGTATTATAATAATTATATAACACCAATTGATTTCCCCCTATTTTATTTATTAAAATTTAATTTAAAATCTTTCTCTTCAGATATATACGTTTTATATATTAAAGATTTTATTTCTTCATATAGTTCTTTATCTTGCTTTAAATAAAACTTACTTACTTTATATATAGCCTTTTCTTCTAGTACACAAGAATGTCCTTCTATGCTTCTTATCAATTCAGTATAAGTATCTAAATCAATTTTATTTTCTATATATAAATTTTTAATTTCACCAATTTTCTTAATCAGCCTACTAGACCTTCTATATGATTCAAATTCCTCTTTACAAGTTAGTTCCCATTTGAAGTTGTTAGTTTCTTTATCTCTTGTTCTTTTTAAATAATACCATCCGTCTTTTCCTAAAATATTATTCTCTACCATGAGTCCATCCCACTTTCTAATAGTTTCTACACATACTTCACATAATTTAGCTAATATATTTCTTGTAATAGGTTGGTCTAAATTATATGTTCTATATAAGAAATACTTCCCGAAAGATTCATATTCCTTGGTGTTAAAATTGTTCTCACATATTAAAGAATATTGTAATTTATTTTCATTACTTTGTCGTAATAAATAAATTGCGTTTCTTCCTCTTTTTATTTTTTCTGTAAGTATCCAACCTCTTTTATATAGTCTGTTATATAATTGACTTTTTTGTTCAATCTTCTTTAGAGTGTCTTTTGTAACTCCTAATAAATCACAAATATCTTGCCTTGTAAATTCAATAATATTTTCCATTGTATCACCTTTGCACCTATAAATTTTAAATTATTTATTTCTCTTATCCTTATTCATTAGTTTACCTAAAGCTTCTCTCAATTCTTGTGTGTCTTTGAATAGATATATCATGTTCATAGGACTTTTCTTATCTATCTTGGTATCTACTAATTCAAATCCCATATCTATTAAATCCCAAGCATATTTTCTTTTAAATACAAATTTGATTCTATCATTCATCATAACAAACCTCCTACCCCTTTCAAATCATATTCTTCATCTTTGATATATCATTGTTATAATCCTATTTTAATCATTTGCTAATACTTTTATAATAGGGGTGTTTCAAGATCAATATATAGTACTATATAAAAACTTTCAAACAACCCTATTTATTTTAAATAGTTTTCTTATTCTTTGATTAATTTCATTCTAATTTCATCTATTCGTTCATCAGTCAACTCTTTACTTACCATTGGACAACATTCTCTACAGCCAGAACAGTCCAAACAATCGAAGTGCATATTGCAATATTCTAATTTCTCTTCATCTGTAAGTGGCAATACTTTTCTTTCCATATTTACTCACTCCTTTTATCCTTAATTATTAATTCATTAACATATACATCCTCTAATCTATTTATCTCTGGAATAAATACTAAAGCTTTATTTAAAGTGTCGCTAAATTTAATTAATTCTACTTTAAATACCTTATCATTAAGTTCAATATAAAATTCTTTATTCTCCAACATAAATGTTGCCCCCTTAACTCTTTATGATTTTATTATAAATTATTTATAACTATTTGTCAATAGTTTTCTTTAGCTTTTTTATTAAGTTCTTTAATTAATTTTTCTGCTAATTCAGATTCCGATTCTTCTATAAAATAATTATTGTTATTTAAGTAGTCCAAACTTTTGATGATTAGCTCTATTTCTTTTTTATTTATTTGAATGTTTGCCTTCGGTTCTGTGTCCACTTCTTCACACCATTCTGGGACTACAAGCATCTCCCAACACTTGCCAATATTAGCACCTTCTACTTCTACTTTTACACCATCAACTCTATCGTACCACTTTCTCCCACTACTTTCAGTAGCTATTCCTGATATTTCCATACACCTTTCTTTTGAAAATATATAAGTCTTTCCTTTCTCAAATTTTTTAATCATATTTTCTCACCACTCTCTCTTTTCTTTATAAGCTTATTATATACCATTTTATATATCTTGTCAATAGTTATTTTTCAGCCTTTTGTGGTTGTATATTATGTCTTATAGATTTATCCTAAGAAGTAGTAGTCTGAAAATATTACCTCTTAGAAAGCCACTAAACTTTATTTTCTTAAAGCTATATATAATTTCTCTTTATTTTCTACAATTATCTTTAGTTCATTATCACTTACTTTTATTTTTGTAAAAGGTCTATCCATTTTATCTTCCCCTAAAACAGATACAAATATATTCCCATCACATGACTTAATGCTATGTTTTAATACCACTTCATACATATCCATATCATTTTTAACAAGCTTACTTGGAAGAATTTCATATTCTTTTCTAGTTTTTTCTTTTAAATATTTCTCTAGTGCTTCTCTATTATTTATTGCTGTTTTTATATTCCCTATTGGCTTTTTAATATTTAAATCTATTATTGGAGTATGGATTTTGTCTCCGTTAAGATCTTTAATTAGTATTTGGAATTCACCTTTGACTCCTTCCTCTGTATAGGTTGTTACATGTGGAATTTCTAAAACAAAATCCATATTCCCATCTTCGTCTATTGTTGCAGTGGTTTTATTTGAAATACCATTAACTCTTATCATAGCTGTAGCTGTAGTCCCTATTATAGGGGTTAATACTCTTCCTACATTATCTATATCTGAATTAAAATACTCATCAAATATCTTAACATGACAAAGAATTCTATCATTCATATACAAAGTCAACATATTTAATGTTTGCCCACTAGAATTATTAAATTGTAATTCTGCTTCATATCCGTCATGAATGATAATTTTTAAGTTAGAAAATATACTTTGAGCCATTTTATAATCACCCTCTAACAGACACTTTTACACTTTTAGCTTCTTCTAAATATAATCTAAAGTGTGTAGAATCTATGATTTTTTTAACATGAGGTATATCTTGTGAAGTAGCACCATCTATTACAGATATAAAAACATTTCCGTCTGTTCCTTGTATTGTATGGGTTATATCAACATAATATCGTTCCCCTTCTAATGTGAATTGACTAGCGTCTATAGCAGTAGAATATCTAAAGGTAGAAATAGTTTGGTTATGTGTTATATCAGAATCATCTAATAGTCCTATAGGTTCTCTAATATTTACATTAACAGGAGGTAAGTGTAATATATTCCCTTGGCTATCTGTTAATACTATTTGCATTTTTGTAGTTCCTATATAATTTACATAAGGAACAGTAAATCTAAACTCTATACTATTATCTGAATTTATATTAACACTTTCTACACTTATCGGAACTTCTTCTGGAACTTTTATCAACATTTTAGCACTCACTCCTGTCAATGGTATAGCTTGATTTTCTATAGTTACACTTCCATCTATTTGTTCTGTTGTTTCAAAATTTAGGGACTGTATATAAAAGTATATATTAAGAGCGTCTTCTTTATAGAAGTTCAATTCGCTACTTAAAGTAGCTTCGTCATCAGAAATATACATTTTAACTATTTTTTTAAATATTTGATTTGCCAATTTAATTATCACCCCTTAGTATTTAGATTATTGGCTACAATAACATCGTTAAAATTGGAAGTGGTATTGACTGTGACATAGGCAGCATTATTACTTATATTACAACGCCAAACACGTTGAATTGCCCCCTCTATTACATATATATCATATCCTGTATACCACTCTAATTGACCATTATAAACTGAAGTATTCCCAATTATGCTAGTTTGTTGCCCACCATATAAATATATACCATGTTTTCCACAATATCTTACAGAGTTTCCTATAATAGTTGTATCAACAGGAGTTATCCCTATTCCATGAGAATAAGCCCATTCTATAAAGTTATTGCTAATATTACTAGAAGAAAGCCTGTTATGATAATTATGGTGCATTATAAATCTTCCTTCTTCAGTTCCATTGAATTGACTAATATTTTTATATCTCTGCTTACCATTATATCTATTGCCTATAGCCGTAATGCTAGTGCCATTATTGTCCTCCTTACTGTCAATAATAATAGCAGTTGCTACATTATAAAAACTACAATTTATAACACTTAAATTTTTATAATCAAGCCCATATATACAGTTATCAATATCATCGAAACTGCACCCATTTATAGTTACATTTTTAGGCATAGAATTTTTTAAATAGGAATGACTTCCTATACAAGCTGTCCAAGTAGTTTTTACTCTTGTAAAAGTGCAATTGTTGAAAGTGATATTTTGACAACCAGTATTATCGAGAAGACATGTAAAAGGGTATAGTCCTCCTTCTCCTGCGTAATCTAATTGAAAAGCTTCAGTGAAGTAATCACCTTCCTTTATCTCCCTATAATTATAGTCACTAATAGTACATCTATCAAAAACGACAGTATCGCTTGAGTTAATTTCGACCAAATGCCAAGAATTATTGATATTTTTGAAAGTACAACCTTCTATGTGAATATTTCGCCCATGAGCTGTAGCAAATAAACCACAAGCATTTGTAGCACCATTTCCGTCAAATGTTATCCCCGACATATTAAAGTTTGTTACTCCTGTATATCCTCCTTCAGTTCCGTCTAAATGAGGTCTCATTGCTATGTAAGTACTAGAAGTTGGATTAACAGAAATTGTAACGTCTCCTATAGCAATTAAGTGTGTATTCGATACATATTCCAACACTTCGTTTTGTGCTAGTGGGTAAGTTCCTCCCAATACATAAATAGCACCCCCTTGTAACAAAGCAGACTTTAACTCTTGGGTATTTGTTACAATTTTTACAACGCTATCGTATATCCCTATTTCTCGTAAAGTCCAGCTTACATTGCCACTACCATCAATTGTTTTTGTAGTATTACCTATTGTAATATTTCTTGCAGTTCCCCATTTGCTAGTAGTTATATTAGCCGAACCATCAAAAGAAGTTCCGTTAATAGTCCTAGCAGTTTGTAGTTTTGTGGATGTTTTAGCATTACCACTACAAGCCAAAGCATTTGTTGCATCTCCACCTGCACTTGAGCTTCCTGCATAATTATGTGTATGGTTTGTATTAGATTTGTTATCTAGTGTTGTTTGTAAATTACTTACATCTGAAATATTATGACTATGTGAGCTATTTGCTTTACCATCTAAAGCACTTTTAACAACTTTATTTTGAATAGCATTAGTTGAAGTAGTGCTTAATGAAGAATCAACCTTTGGAATAGTTGGTTTATTCTTTATATAAGCATCGCTTGTTGTATTAGTTACATTCCAGTCTGATTGAACATTTTTCTCTGCATTTGAAGGAGCATGAGCTGATTGAGAATGAGTATATGCAGTATCATAATTAGCTTTTAATTCGTTTGTTAAATCATTTGTAACAGTTGGTATTGTTGGCAAATTATTTAGTTTGGTATAATCATGTGTATGTCCAGTATTGGACTTGCCATCTAGTGTTGTTTGTAAATTAGTAATATTACTAATTGAATGGGTATGCGAACTATTTGCTTTACCATCCAATGCCGTTTTAACAACTTTATTTTGAACAGGATTGGTGCTTGTTGAACTTAAAGCACTATCTATAGTGGGCATTGTTGGTATTGTTGGTTTATCACTTAAATCTTTGTAACTATGCGTATGTGATTTATTAGCTTTATTATTTAATGCATTTGTTACAACCTTGTTTTGAATTGCATTTGTAGAAGTTGAACTTAAAGCACTATCCACAACAGGAATTGTAGGTGGATTGTTTAATTCACTATAATCATGAGTATGTCCTGTATTTGACTTTCCATCTAAAGCAGTTTGTAGATTTGTTACATTGTTTATGGTATGTGTGTGTGAACTTGCTGACGCTCCTATTTCATCTAAACTCCATGAAACATTTGCACTACCATCAAAAGTTTTCCCTGTTTTCCCTATAGTTAAAGTCCTACTAGTAGCTAATTTATTTGCAGTTAATGCATTATCTACTTTTCCTCCATCTTTACTTTTTACAGTGGCTACTGGAGTGGTTGATTCTTTTGTGCTTGAATTAAATAATGTTATCCCAGTAGTCTTTGTTTTAATAGAACTTTCTGATATAACTTCAAACATTAGTCTACTATACCTAATAGTTTGATTTGCATATAAAGTCCAAGTCATATTATTTATATTTACTATGAAATTATCTGTTGAAAATCCATACCTATTAAACCATACTAGAGTTTTACAGCTTATATTTGTATTATCTGACCTAATTTGTAATTGTAATATCCCACTATGATAATTTCCATAAGTAGAAGTTACTACAAAAGTAATATTAGTATCTCCATATCCACTCATTGTTTCAGATGCCACTTTATACCAGCCATTACTATTTTCTACGTCTGACCCAACCATGCAATACTTTCTAACAGATGTATTAATAGTTATATCTGAAGTTCCATCGAAATTGGCTGACCCACTAGCGTCTCCATTCAAAGATATTTTTCTACTAGTTGCTAATTTAATAGCACTTGAAGCCGAACCTCCTGATGATGGACTTCCTGCATAATTGTGAGTATGTGAACTATTAGCTTTATTATTTAAAGCATTTGTCACTACCTTATTCTGAATTGCATTAGTTGAGGTAGTACTTAAAGCAGAATCTACTGTAGGTATTGTTGGTGGATTTTCTAGTTCACTATAATCATGTTTATGTCCTTTATCTGACTTACTATTTAGGCTATTTTGTAAGTTGGTAATATCATTTATAGAATGGGTGTGTGAACTATTTGCTTTTTTATTTAATGCACTAGTAACTACTTTATTTTGAATAGCATTAGTACTTGTTGTACTTAAAGTAGAATCTACTGTAGGTATAGTAGGAGTATCTAATAAATCATTATAACTATGTCTATGACCACTACTTGCTTTACCATCTAAAGTATTTTGTAAGTTAGTTATATCTGCAATGGCGTGATTATGAGAAGTATTAGCTTTCTTATTTAATTCAGTGTTTAATTGAGTACTAGTAATAAATCCACTATCGTTAGTGATTTGAGAAGTTTTAGTAGGTATTGTTGGAGGATTTGTCAGTTCACTATAGTTATGAGTATGAGAAGTATTAGCTTTCTTATTTAATGCAGTAGTTATTACTTTATTTTGTACACTATTAGTACTTGTTGTGCTTAAAGCTGTATCAATTGTAGGAGCATTTTCTAGTTCACTATAATCATGTCTATGTCCTTTATCTGATTTATTATTTAATGTACTTTGTAGATTGGCTATATTATCTATTGTATGATTGTGGCTTGAATTAGCCTTGTTATTTAAAGCGTTTGTTACAACTTTATTTTGAATAGCATTAATACTTGTTGTACTTAAAGTGCTATCAACTATAGGAATTGTTGGTGGATTACTTAAATCATTGTAGTCTCCACTAAAATCAGATTTATTATTCCATTCGTTCACTTTATCAACAGTTATACCGTCTAACACATTTTTATTATTGTGATTGTGAATACTAGGTTTATTTTTAATAAATGCATCACTTGTTGTATCAGTTACATTCCAATCTGATTGAACATTTTTCTCTGCATTTGAAGGAGCATGAGCTGATTGAGAATGAATATAGGCAGTGTCATAATTAGATTTTAATGCATTAGTTAAATCATTTGTGACAGTTGGTATTATAGGGGTATCACTTAAGTCATTATAGCTATGAGTATGTCCTACATTGGACTTACCGTCTAATGCACTTTTTACAACCTTATTTTGTATAGGGTTTGTTGAAGTAGAACTTAAAGCACTATCTATAGTGGGCATTGTTGGTATTGTTGGTGTATCAGTTAATTCGCTATAACTATGCTTGTGTCCAGTATTAGACTTTTTATCTAAAGCACTTTTTACAACTTTATTTTGTATTGCATTAGTAGAAGTTGAGCTTAAAACACTATCTACTACTGGTATTGTTGGTTTGTTATCCAAGTCTTTATAGTCTCCACTAAAGGTTGATTTATTATTCCATTCTTCTACTTTATCTGAAGTAACAGAATCTAATACAGTTTTATTATTATGAGAATGTAAATCTGATTTATTAGCTTTAGTACTTAATAAATTATCAGTTTGAGTTTTAGTATAAACATCTGAACTATTAGCCTTATTATTCAAAGCATTGGTAACAACTTTATTCTGAATAGCATTAGTTGAGGTTGAACTTAAAGCACTATCTATAGTAGGTTTATCACTCAAATCTTTATAGCTATGAGTGTGACCAACATTAGATTTTCCATCCAAAGAGGTTTGTAAATTGGTAATATTACTAATTGAATGAGTGTGTAAACTATTTGCTTTATTATTTATACTAGCTTTTATTGCAGTATCATCATAGTTATCTACTCCTGCTAATCTTTCTATCTCACTATCAGAAACTAAACTATATCCTTCAATCTTATCTACTTTAGTATTTAGTTCATCTTTAGTAGCATATCCACTTAAATCTACTTCTTCTCCACTTAGTTGTGCATTTGCTATCTCATTTTTAACATAATTCTCTGTAGCTAATCCTTCTATACTAGGTATAGTAGGTTTATCACTCAAATCTTTATAGCTATGAGTATGGTTTATATTAGATTTACCATCTAATGTTGTTTGTAAATTAGTAATATTACTAATTGAATGATTATGTGAGCTATTTGCTTTTCCATCCAAAGCATTCTTAACAACTTTGTTTTGAATAGCATTGGTTGAAGTTGAGCTTAAAGCACTATCTATAATAGGTTTATCACTCAAATCTTTATAGCTATGAATATGCCCTATATCTGATTTATTATCTAGTGTTGTTTGTAAATTAGTTATATCTGAAATATTATGAGTATGTGAACTATTTGCTTTGCCATTTAACGCATTAGCAACAACTTTATTTTGTATAGCATTAGTTGAAGTAGTACTTAATGAAGAGTCTACTGTAGGTATGGTTGGTTTATCACTCAAATCTTTATAACTATGATTATGTGAGCTATTAGCTTTTCCATCCAAAGCACTCTTAACAACTTTGTTTTGAATAGCATTGGTTGAAGTTGAGCTTAAAGCACTATCAACTATAGGAATTGTTGGTGGATTACTTAAATCATTGTAGTCTCCACTAAAATCAGATTTATTATCCCAAGAATTAATTTTAGCTCTTGTTATACTATCAAGAACTTCTTTATTATTATGAGAATGTAACTCTGTTTTATCAGCTTTTGATTTAAGTGTATTTTTAATATCACTATCATCATAATTGTCTACATTAGCCAGTCTTTGTATTTCTGTATCAGATATCAAAGAGTAGCCATTTTTCTTGTCAACTTTTTTATTTAATTGAGTATCAACATAGTTTTTATTAACATCTACTGTAGGTATTGTTGGTGGATTTTCTAGGTCTTCATATTTACCAGAAAAGTTACTTTTATTATCCCAACTTGATATTTTATCTTGAGTTATACCATCTAATATATTTTTGTTACTATGTTCATGTAACTCTGTTTTATCAGCTTTATTATTTAATTCGTCCTTGGTAACATATCCAGACAAATCAATTTCTCCCCCACTTAATTGGGCTTCAGCAATTTTAGTATCTACATATATTTCAGTCGCCAATCCCTCTATAGAAGGAATCGTTGGAGTGTTGCTAATCTCACTATAATCATGTCTATGTCCTTTATCTGATTTATTATTTAATTTGTTTCTTAATTCAGTATCATCATAATTATCTAAACCAGATAATCTTGTAATTTCACTATCTGCTATTAAAGAATATCCATCAACTTTATCAACTTTATTATTTAAACTATTTTTAATAGTAGTATCATCATAGTTGGTAAGTTTAGATAATCTAGTTATTTCATTATCTGCAATTAGACTATAACCTTTTTTCTTATCTACTTTATTATTTAATTCATCTTTTGTAGCATAATTAGTTAAGTCAATATTTTGTCCATTTTTTATTTCATCTAATATGTTTTGTAATTTAGTTATTTCATTTATATTATGAGTATGGCTAATATTAGCTTTATTATTTAAATCATTTCTAATACTACTATCATCATAATTATCTAAACCAGATAATCTTGTAATTTCTATGTCTGATACAAGAGAATAACCATTTATCTTATCTACTTTAGTATCTAAATCATTTTTTGTAGCATAACCACTTAAATCTACTTCTCCTTGTGATAATTGAGCGTTGGCTATTTCATTCTTTACATAGTCTTCGGTTGCTAGTCCTTCTATACTAGGAATTACTGGAGGATTAGTAATTTCACTATAATCATGTCTATGTCCTTTATCTGATTTATTATTTAATTTGTTTCTTAATTCAGTATCGTCATAATTATCTACTTTGCTTAATCTAATGATTTCACTATCAGAAATTAGAGAATGTCCTTCTAGTTTGTCCACCTTATTATTTAACTCTTCCTTTGTAGCCAATCCCTCTATACTAGGAATCTCTGGAGTATTGGTGATATCATTATAACTATGTGTATGTCCTAAGTCTGATTTATTATTTAGTGTTGTTTGTAAATTATCTACATCTGCTATAGTATGTGTGTGTATTTTGTCTGCTTTTACACTTAACTCCTCTTTAGTAGCGTAACCACTTAAATCTACTTCTCCACTACTTAACTGTGCGTTTGCTATCTCATTTTTAACATAGTTTTCTGTAGCCAATCCCTCTATTGAAGGTATTGTTGGTTTATCACTTAATTCTTTATAACTATGAGTATGTCCTAAGTCTGATTTATTATTTAATTCATTTTTAATTTCTGTATCATCATAGTTGTCTATAGAAGATAATCTATTTATTTCACTATCGGAAACTAAACTATATCCTAATTTTTTATCTACTTTAGCGTTTAAATCTTCTTTAGTTGCGAAATTGCTAGTGTCTATTTCTCCTCCACTAAGTTGAGCATTTGCTATTGCAGTATCTACATAATCTTCTGTTGCTAATCCTTCTATACTAGGTATCTCTGGAGCATTGGTGATATCATTATAATCATGTGTATGCTCCCTATCAGCCTTTGTTTCTAACTCTTCTTTAGTTGCATATTTTTCCGTATCAATATTTGTTCCATTCTTTTTTATATCGTCTATAGTTGACTGTAAATCACTACCATCTTCCATCTCGATATCTTTTGCGTCAGCGATTTTAAAATCAGCATCATTTTTTTGTTTTAGTTTTGCAATAATTTCAACTTTAGCCATTTTTAAAAATTTCCCTCCCTAATTTACTGTAACTGTTGTGTTTCCTAGATTGGAAGTGCCTGACTTGTATATTTGATATTGTTCGGTATAGTTATAATCATTTGTGTAATTTATAGTTGCTACTAAATCGAAACCTCCTTCAAATCCTCCTACATAGAATTTAGGTGTTCCAAAATTAGAAGGTATCGCAAAATATATGTATTGTCCAGCCCCACAGTTTACTGTAAAATTTCCATTTTTACTATTTGTCAATGTTTTTGATAGTGATTTTATAAAACTACTATCATAAACTATAGGTTCTGCTTTAGAACCAAAATATTTTCCATTATAAAATTTTATATCTACATTTTTGCTAACATTAGTTTTACCATCAGAAGCTTTTAAAGTGAAGCTTGTGTCTGACGAATATGCACCATTTATAGAATAGGTTTTTATATTATTATCTAAACTTATCCCATTAAAAGATTGAGAAACAGGAGTTTTACTATAAGACCAATTAGCTACTAAATTAGTTACAACCTCTCCTCTTTCTGCTATAGATTTTGATAAACTTAGGTTAGTAATAGATATAGGTTTATATTTTAACTCTTCTATATCTAATATATTTTTACAAATTAAATTATACATAAAATTTAATTTAGAAGTCGCTATAATTTCATTAGATACCCAAGGTGTATAACCTAAATTTATAATATATGTGGTCTCTCCTACAGAAGAGTCTGTTCTTGCTTTATCTGTAACGTCTCTATCTGTTCTATACTCCCCATCCAGATTTCCTATAGGATTTCTAATCTCAAATTCAAAAGGAGGAGAGTGTAAAATTTCTGTAAGATTATCTTCTGAAACCTGTAATAATACTATTTGCATTTTATTAACTCCAATTTTATTAGTATGTTTCTCTAACAATTTAAATTCTATTCTATTATTTTTTATTATTGTTCCAGATATATAATCTATTTTATCTGCATCTTCTATTAACACTTTCGCAGTTATACTTCCATCTAAGGGTAGTATACCATCTATTATATTTTCACTTTCAATTCTACTAATTAAAGTATTTGATAAAGCAAAACTTAATGTTAAAGAATCTCCTCTATAAAGTTTTATTTTTTTACTAAGAGTAGCTTCATACTCATTTATCATTATGTCTATATTACTTATCATTTTTACTCTCCCCTTCCCTTCAAAGAATATGTATTAGGGGAATTTTTATATTTCCCCATATCTTTTCATTCTATCAAATACATTTTGTACTTTTTCCTCTATGAATACCATTAAATTATCAAAAGTTTCTTGAAGTAAGTTTACTGTTTGTGGACTTAATTTTGCATATACATTTTCAGCTGTAGTTTGTAATACTTCTTTTCCTTCTTCTAAAGTTAATTTACCATCTTCAGTAGCTAATTTTAATTCCTTAACTAAATTTTCTTCTGTATAATGAATAGAATCTTCTATTAATGCTTCTACTTTATCTAAGGTATTTTTTAATAATATTTCAGCCTTTTCATCTTCTATTTTAGAAGTTTGAATCTCTGCTTTATCCCCTAATCTTTTTAATAAAGAACATAAATATTTTGCTCCGACACCTATAGAAACGGTTGCAATCATTGTTAAAGCTGTTAATAAAGCTTGTTGAATTTCTTCCATAAAAATCCCTCTCTTTCAAATTTTATTAAGCTACAGTAACGTCAAAAGTTGTAGTAATAGAGTCATTTTCTGTAGGTACAACTGTAATAGTTGAAGTTCCTGTAGTTAATGTTCCTTGTAGTTCATACTCTGTAATTTCTTTAGTAGTTTCATCATCATACTCTCCATTAACTACTATATATTGTTTTAAATCTTCTAATGGAGTAGAAATAGTAATACTTACTTCTTCAGGAATATTTACCACTGCTTGTATAGAAGTTAATATAGGAGCAGTTGGTGGAACTTCTGGAGGAGTTTCTGGTGGAACAGTTGGATTTTCTAAAGCTTCTATTCTAGTTTGTAATTCTACAACTTTTTCATTTAGAGTTGCTATAGTACTTTCTAAAGCTTGTAGTTGTGCAACTTTTTCATTTAAAGTTACTACAGTACTCTCTAAAGCTTGTAACCCTGTAATTGTTTCATTTAAAGTTGTTATTGTATTTTCTAATTCAGTAACCTTATTTATTTTATCTATTTGTTCTTGAGTTAAACCTTGTAACCCTGCTGTTTTCTCATCTAATTTTTCTGTTGTTACATAATCTACCAAAGCACCTTCTAATGCTTCTTGACTAACATATTGTTGTAGAACATTTACTAATTCTTCATTGGTAGGATATTCATTGTTAAATAGTTTCTCTAACAATGGTATTATTTCATTAAAATGGTCTACTGTAATATTCATTGTTTTTGTATTAGTTGTAACAGCCATTTTTTTCTTCCTTTCTTTATTCTAAAAATGTTATTGTAAATCCATCTTTGTCAAATACTAAAGCTCCCTCAATATCGTGTAGAAAAGATGGATCATCTATATACTCCTCACTTAATGAGCCATGTATTCTATCTTTAACAAAGAAACTGAACTTAGGAATACTCCTTACTCTAGTAGCCATAGAGTAAGCCATACTACCTTCATATATGTGTAGTTGCATTTTATATTTGCCCACTTCATGAGGTTCGTCTAATATTTCAGTATCTATATTAAATACTATTTTATTATCTACGACTTCCATGCCTTCTACAAATATTTCTTTCCCACTTGGTTTTATTAAAGTAGCTCCTGCATATAGTTCTTCATCAGTATCTTCGTTTATTAAATTCCTTCCGTCTTTCATTAATGTAATAAGTATATTTATATTTTTATCTTGATAATATACTTTTATAGGATGGTCTAACCTTGAATAACCTTCTGTTAAATCAATAGTTAATTCTTCATCAAAAAACATAATACCACCACCTATCTATTTTAAATTATTCCAATAGGTTCTTTAATAGTGTACTGAACTTCTGGAATATGGAATATACAATCGTCGTCATCATAACATACCAATTGAAATAAGTATGTTCCCACTTCTTGAGTGTGTTCTGGTAATAATTTGAATATTGCTTTATTTCCTTCTATTTCAGTACTTTCAACTTTTAAAACTCCATTTGGATTTTGCAATAATAATTTTACATCTCTTAGAAACTGCATTGGCATTACTTCATCTACTTCTACACCTTCTATTGTATTTATGATAGTGTTCATTAGAGTAATCTCTAAAAATACACTATCACCTTTATGCAATAATAACTTAGGGCTTACAGTAGCTTTATACCCATTTACAGTTAACTCTGTTTTTATAACCATAAAATCATCCCTTTTAATTTAATTATTCAGCATATCCGAATTTTTCCCCTGTTGACAAATCTCTTACAGCACAGTATCCTTGTTGACCATTACTTCTAGTATATTGAATCCAATTATATCCATCTCTATTTCTGTATACATGGTGATATTTTACATATTCACCTGCATAATAGCAAAGACCTGTATCTCCACCATTTATAGTAGGAGCTGTTCTTATTCTAACTGTGGTATTGAAATAAAATATACCATCTTCGTCATAATCAGATCCTGTATTTTGAGGAACGTTAGAATATCTTAAAGTTCCATTCTTATCGAACACGCAATATCCAGTAGGGCAATTAGCTTTAGCACCCTCTAAAGTTCCACTTGCAAATATTTGTGAACTAGCACTATTATCTGGTTTTCTTACTCTAAATGGAGCGTCTGAATTTGTAGTTGTATTTGAACTAGGAGGAGTGGTTACTGGAGCTGAAGGTGCTGGAGCATTTACAGAAATATTTAATATTCCTTCAACTATAGCTTTAGCAACTTTATCAGCTCCTAAACTATCATATAATTGTTTATCAGCAACGGAGTCACAGAAGCAAGTTTCTATTAATATAGCATGAGCATTTGTATTTGTTAACACATAAAACTCTTCTGTTTTAACTCCTCTATTTATAAATCCTAATGAAACCATTTTTTGTTGAACTCTGCTAGCATATCCTAAATTAGTATTATAAGAACTATCTGAACCGTAATAACTTCTAGGAGCTAGGTAAGTTTCAACACCTCTACCCCCACCTGCATTAAAGTGAATTGCTATATATAAATCCACACCATTAGCATTAGCTTTGGATGTTCTAGCTCCTAAAGAACCATACATGTTAGAAAATTGATTACCATTATCTACAGTAACATCTACTACTTCTTGTCCATTCTGTCTAAGTAAGTTTATAATTTTATCACCTAAAACTCTATCGTATTCACTTTCTAAAAAACCTCCAACACTTCTACCATCAGCAGAAGTATCAAATCCACACAAACAATGTCCTTTATCAATTGCTATTTTCATATTAAATATCTCTCCTTTTATAAATTATTTTTTATATATCATGATTGTTATTATTAATATATGAAGGGTTGTTAATTTCTACTACTTTAGCTATATTATCATGCACATAAGTTGAGGTTGTTCCACCAAATACTGCTATATTATAACATACATTATTTGCACAACTGATTCTCCATACGGGATAAGAACCATTATCACCTATACCTATAGCAAAATTTCTGTTAGTTGCATTGCTCTTACCACAATCTGCTATGACGTTATTCATAATAACAGCTTGTGTACCTCCGTAAGCAAATATGCCTATTTTACCACAACCCCTTACGAAATTATTATTACACTCTACAAAATTAGCAGTAAATGTTATCCCATGAGTATTAGCATTATTAACGTGATTATTATTTATAAACAATCCATTAATACAATTCCTAACAGATGGATTAGTTGCTTCAAATCTACAAAATCTACCCTCTGTATTAACTCCCATTTCTACTCCATGAAATGTTCCACCTTGGACTAAATCAACGTCATTTTGTTCAACATACCAATTGTATAAGTGTTGTCCACTACCTTCTTTAAGTTCAACAAAAGTTCTACATCCTTCTGTTTTATTGTATCTAATATAGACATTGTTAACATCACCCATAAATACTGCATAATCAGCATGAACTACATAATTATTTTCAAAATATATGTTATTCTGACGTAGTGAACTAGTAAAAGCGTGATTTCCAAGACAAGCTCCTACAATCTCCGTAAACTCACAGTGTCTTACATATATATGGTTACACGAAGTATTGTCATAATTACAATTCCAAGGGTATTGATCTGAACTTCCACAATAATCTATCTGAATAACTTCTGTAGGGTTGCCCCCACTTGTCAGTCCATAGTTTAAGAACTTACAATGGTCTGCATAACAATAACTACAGCCATTAAATTCTATGTTGTGCCAAGTGTTAAAATTCTTAAAAGTACAATTTATGACTTTACAATCCGTAGCATGTGCAAACGCCACTGGTGTTATCGTATTTACTGTATTAACTCCATCAAAAGTTATTCCCTCTATGGTTATATGACTTGCTCCTTCATACCCCTCTTCTGTCCCATCCAATTCATTTCTGAATATATTATTTACTGAACTATTATTACATTTAAAAATAACTTCACCATCACCTAAAGGGGCAATGTGTGTATAAGGGCATAGTTCAAAGCTTCTACTAGGTGTATAAATACCTGCTTTTATTAATATAGTACTCGCATATCCTGTTCTACCCACATTAGCCACTGCTGTTCGTAATTCAGCTATAGTTCCAACAACAACTGTATACTTTTGTAAGTTAGTTAAAGTAGTATTTATAGTAGATAAGTCTGAACTACCTATGGCAGTATTTAAATCTGATAATGATTGATTAGCCTTTGTTGTTGTATCTTTTAAATTATTATTTAAAGTATTTCCAGTTCTTATAGTGTTATTTAAAGTTGTATTTGTTGTATTGGCGTTATCAATAGTACTATTTAAAGTTCCTTCTATGGTTTTAGCACTATTTATAGTAGAAGTAAGAGTTGAATTTTTGCTATCCACAGTTGATAAATTATTTACCAAAGTTGTATTTTTTGTGGTAGCTGTTTGTATATTTGCTTCTAAAGTTACATTTAAACTATCTCCTCTATCTATAGTTGATTTTAGATTTGAATAGCAAGTATTACCTATCGCAACCTGTTCTTGTAATTGTGCAACTAAAGTATCTCCTTGTCCTATATTTTCAAGATAATCTAAGCCTTTTCTTCCAGCATCTATAATGTCTTGTAATGTTTTAACAATATCATTTTCACGATAAGCTGTTTCATCAAAAATTCTGGTAGTGCTTATCAACTCATACCCTTGACTATAATAATTAAATAAAACAACTTTTCCTGCTTCTGTACTATTAAAATATACTTTTCCTAATTGATAATCTACATAAAAACAACCTTCCTGCAAAGCAGAAAGGCTATTAACTTCGGTATATACGTCTCCTGTATCTTTATTAATACAAGTAACTCTATTAAATTCTTCTGGAATACCTTCTAGTGTTACCACATAATTTATACTAGAAACTTGCGATTGTTCTCTATTTACTTTTATAGATATTACATTTCCATCTGAATCTGTATAGAATTTAGTTAAAATTCCTTTATTTACTGTTGCCATAAGAATCTCCCTTCTTTTAAATTTCTTTTGTTTTATCGTTTATAAGTTTTTTATATATTTTTTATCAAAAGTTTTATATTTTTTATTTGTTTATTAATATCAAAATTATTCAAATGAATTAAAAGACTTGACAAAAAAGCTAACATGAAACACACCTTTAGTTGAAGAGGTCAATTGTATTGTATTTGGAGTTGTAACTCCCTTACTTATATAATTTTTAATATCTATTGTTTCATTATTTTGAATATAATCTTTTACCCATCTTCCATTTATTATTAATGATACACTTGAAGGATAATTCTCATTTCCACCAAGGTCAATAATTCCATATTCAATGTTATGTGTGTGAACTGTACTAAAACTTAGATCTATGGTGTGACTATGAGGAGGTATTTCTACATAATGTGAGTGGGAAGGTATTTGTACATAATGTGAGTGAGAAGGTATTTGTACATTATGACTATGTGCAGGGACGTTAATAGATATGGTAACGTCATGTGTATGATTAAAAGCTGATTTACCTATACTATGATAATGGTGTCCACCATTTACATTAGTTTCATTATTTGTTATTGGGTCTGATTGAACATGTTGCCAGTAGGTAGAATTTTGTCCACTAGTTACTGAATAGGAACTACTATACCCTCCACCATTAGAACTTGTTCCAGCATACCCTCCACCACCAGCACTTGTTCCAGCATATCCTCCACCACTAGCACTTGTGGTAGAACCACCACCTCCAGTAACAGAAGTTCCAGCATGTTGATTAACTGTACCACCTGCACTTAAAGATTTAGAATATACTCTGTATGGTTTAAATACAATATGCATATAAACATTTTTATAATCTATTACACTAGAATCTGACCAAAAGTAAAAATTGGCTCTATTATATGGGTCTACATGGTCTCTATCAGACCATTGATATGTTTGAATTATTCCTTCTTCACTCAAATTCAAACCTTGCCCACTTCGATTATATAATCTTAATCTAGCTTTTCTTTGTCCATTTACTAACTCTGTACCTAAGAATACTCTTTCTTTTTGTCCACTATCTGTTATTCTCAATCCAAACCCTTGAGAACCATTATTCATATCTCCTATATAAAATTCACCATTTTCTGAAGTTACATATAATTTATGACCCAAAATTACCTGCCCTATTAACTGATTTGCAATGATACCATCAGCCGTAATAGCTAATTTAGCATCTAGCCAACCTGTATTTGTTATTGCAATAATAGAACTTCCAACAAAAACAGCATTATTTTTATCTTGTGCATCTGTAACATATATATTTCCACTTGTCATATCAAGAATACTATGCTGTGTTCTACCTTTGATACCTGTAGCTACATTGTCTAAATAAGTTGTTTGCATTTTCTTAACAAAATCATTAACATCGGCACTTTCTTGCCATATATCTTTCATATTTTCCATAGTATATTCTGCTTCTGTCAATACTGTTGATATATCATTTAATTTGCTATAACTGTCCACTCTCTCTAATGTATTAGATAATTCAATATTTTTAATAGTATCTTCTTTAGGGCTGTACTTTACCCCAACAATTCTTTGTGGTTCTTCAAAATCTATCACGGTGAAGAAGTTACCTACTTTAATTATTTCATTCCATGACATATCTTTTGGAACTACCATTCTCTCTTTTAAACCATTTATATTTAAATCTAATTGTAGTTGTACGCCATTCCAATTATTTAATTGCTCTAAAGCATAGTCATATAAATCTTGAGCGACTAAAAAGCTTTCATCTTTTAATTCTTTTTCTATAGTATTTAGTTGTAATTCAGTTAATAATTCTTCATTAAAAATTTGTCCGTTTTCGTCGTAACAAGTTTCTAAACTAACTTTCTTTAAATAAGTGTCTATTTCTCTATCTAAACTTTCTATATAGTCTTTTTGTTCAGAAATCATATATATTAGTTGAGTTATTTCTTTCTCAAAGTCTGCTTTATATTTTCCATATTCAGCTACTTTATTTTTATTATCTTCTTTTATATATACTGCTAGAACATTACTAACATCAGAATATTGAATTTCTTTTTCATGTAATTCTGTTTCTAGCCTTATACGACGTTTTACGGCTGTATTTCTATTTGTTCTTAATTCAGCTAGATTATTTTCGCTTGTAGAAACAACTTGTCTATAACGCCTTAAAGCTTCACAACATTCTTCTGTTAACAATCCATTATTCTCAAAATAACTAAAATCATAAATATAGTCTGTTCCCGTAGGGTTGACATCCGATATCTTACATTTTTCGCTTGATACCCATAATTTACTAACCACATTATCATAATCTGGTTGAATTTGCATTTCTTCTAAATAATTTTGATAAGTTAATTTTATTCCTGTATTCTTACCAACTTCTTCTGTAGCATAACAATACAACTCTCTATTATATGTATCAAAATCAAAAATTACATCATATGCACTTTCAACATTCTCCCTAAGAAACTTTAACCATTTTTGTGTTCCCTTTTCAAAACTTCTATACTTAGTAGCATATTGTGGCTCTTGTAGTCCATTAGTATACCTAACATATATATTCCCTATTTCCATTTTCAAATCTTCATAACAAGCTACTTCAACTTCTTTATGAATGGTATTACCATCTTCTAATCTAAATTCATACTTAAAACAATTTCTATATTCTTCAGTAGACATATATGTTATTCTTATGTGGGTAATATTATCATAAGAACTAAAAACATTTTCATGCATTATTTTTACATCAGATAATTCTAATTCACCATTAATTGTTGAATAAAAGTTTACTCCAGTAAAAAATACGCTTACATTAATTATATCTTCTACATTTTTTACCTTAGTTTCTCCTTCTCTTACGGTAGGAATACCGTCTTTGTCATTTAATAAATAATTGTTTTTATCTAATAGAGCATAACCATTTTTATCTAATAAATTAGATTGTAATTTTACTTCACCAGCTAGTAGCATATTAACATTAGTATCTAAAATTACTACTGGTCTGCTCATTCTATTTATAGTTATGTTTTCTCCTATTTTATCTTCATGGATAACGTCAACTATTCCAAATTGCTTTTTAGCGTCTTCACTAACGTATTTAACTTTCCATAATGGATTATCTTTTTCAAAATAGTTTAAAATACCATCAGTTACATCTGTTTTAGCATTTTCTTCTTTATATAATTGAACCGTACAATTGTCCAAAACACAATCCACTTCTTCTAAAGTTTTATCATAAGAATAAGCTTCAACCTCTATTACCCTTTGACCTCTAAGTCCATTATTAGAGCCATAATAACTATCTGTTTTTTTCATATCTGTAATTATAAAAGTTTCTATAAATTCTTCTTTATATAAAACATTAATTCTTTGCCCTTTACCTAAAAACTTAGTAGCAATCTTATTAACTTCTTTTTTCCCAGTTTTGTTTGTTATGTAGTATGGTATTTGAATAGTTAATTTAGTTGCTTCTCTAAATTTATCATACCTTTCTTCTATATAATCTTTAGGAATTATAGCAGATTGAGTTTTTATATTTTTCATTAGTATATATTTATATTCTTTATTTTCATTATATATATTTTGTTGCCTAAACAACTAAATCAACTCCCCTTTCATTAAAATAATGATAATTCATTTTGAAAAACAATTTCTATATCACATTGTCCATCTGAAGATAATTGGATATTATTTATACCATATACAAGTTTTAAATTATTTAAATTCCATTTTTCAAAATAATCTATATTGGTGCTTTTATTTTTATCTTCTAATTGATTTATATTATCACCATAAAAATAAATGTAGGCATTCTTTGGGATATCTGTTAATTCAAAAATAGAACTATCATTAGCATTTGTTATAGTTATATGGTTACACCTGCTTTGAGTTCTTATTACTATATCTGGATATAGAAATTCTGAACTATTACTTCTATTTGATATTTGTATAGAATTAGTTCCATTTGAAACACCAATAGTATCCATTAATTTTATGGAGTAAACGTGAGGACTTACCATTTTAAAAGTGCAACTTAAGTAACATATAGTGGCTGTTTTCCATACTCTCTTTATACTTTGAAAATATCCATAATAAAGATAATCACCTATTCTTACTTCTTTAGCATTTTTATCTCCACCATATAAAACTCTAGCAACCTCTCTAAGAAAGTTGTCATTAATCTTTTTGGGTTCTCCCAACTCATCAAAAGGCATTAGTTTTAAAGGGATTTCAGCAGTATCTCTTTTTATTTCTTTTATCAAAGGAATATCATTTAAACCATCTTCTGTACCAATTGATAAATTAATGATATCTCCCTCTCCCCAACTTGAATCCTTATCTATTGTAACAAATCTTAATCCATATTTTGATGTTATATCTATTCGATTTACAATTATATTTTGATGATATGATCTATCAAAATTTGCCATTTTCTCACCTTCTTCTAATTTTAATTATACTATGTTTTAATTATTTTAATAATATGTACAAGGGAAGTATTTTATTACTTCAAGGGAAGTATTTTATTACTTCCCATTTAAAGCATTTGTAACCATATTTACAGTTTCCTGTTGGCTATAATCCAACATTGGCTGTACTATATTTTCAATAGTTTCTCTATCTATACTATTAATATTTTCAGGGAACTGCATAATATATGTCGCTTGGATATTTTGATTATTATTTCCTGAAATTTGACTACTATAATTTTGCCCTTGGTTATATAAAGTACCGTCCATTCCAGTATTTGGATAAGCTGAACTTATATCTACATATGCAGATTGAGCTTGTCTAATAGCGTCACAATATTCATTCATTTTAACTGTTGCATTAGTTATACCTATTTCAGTTTCAGAAATCCAAGCATTAGTTAGTTGTTGTAAATCATATGTTTGGTCAAATACTGAAACCATTCCACTATTCATAGCATCAGCTATAACTTTATTGATATTTGTCGGGTCTAAAAAGTCTTCTAATTGTTTTTCAAGAGAAGCTGTTTCATTTGAAATCATCTCATCAAATAACTTATCTTGATTATCAGTTACTACTTCATTAAGGTCATTCATTAAGTCAGCATATTCTTGTTTTAATTCAGCTAGTTTTTGTTGACCTGCTCTACTTCCATCCCTACTTAATATCTCAATTTGACTTTCTAAATCTGCCAACTCTTTCATCTTTTCAGCCTTATTTCGCTCATAATCATCTTCTTCTCTCATTTTCTTTCTAGCATCTTGAACTTTTTCTAAAGCTTCTTTTTGAGCGTCTACCTGCTTTTGTGCATAATATTCTATAACATCATATATATTACTTTCTGCTTCAGATACTAAATCTAATTTAGTCCTATATAGGTCTCTTATTTGATTATTAATATCAGCTATTTCTTTTTTAGTCGAACCTAATTCTGTTGATACCAAGTCATTATATTCTTTTATTAAATCGTTCAGCTCTTTTACCCTATCAATTTCTTTTTGCTTTTGCTCACCTGAAAGACTATTTGCATTATGTCTTAATGCTTCTAGTTGAGACTCATAATTAGCTATCATACCTTCATTGTCAATATTAAAACCTTTGGATTGTAATTGAGCTTTTAATTCATTAGCTCTAGCTTGTTGTCTTCTTAATAAGTCTTCCTCTTGTTTTTGTAATTTCTTATAAGCTCCAATTTGAAGTTCTATATATTTTACAGACTCTTGACCATTAGTAGATTTCTGTAAAGTTGCGTAAAGGTCTAATTCATTATTTGTCTTAGATATAGCTTTTTCAAGTTCAGCATATATATCAACTAAACTTTCCATATCAGCTACTTCTTTTTCAGTAACACCTGAACCTGAACCACCACTACCACTAGAACCTTTTCCTCCACCAGAACCTTTTCCTCCACTAGCACCTTTTCCACTAGAACCTCTTCCTCCAGAGCCAGAGCCTCCTCCAGCTCCTTTGTTTGCATTACCACCTACATAGTTACCACCAACAGCACCTCCACCAACTCCACTAGCTCCTGCCATTCCTGCAACTTGGATACCTGCAACACTAGCACCAGAATAACCAGAACTTACTTGGTCTATTTGTTGCATACTACTAGCTATTTGACTGGTAAGTTTTTGAGCTGTTTTTAATTGATTTAATGCAGGAATATCGTCTCCACCTTTTCCATCATATACAGTTCCACTTAAACTATTATTAATGGATTGCATTTTAGAAGCTATAGAATTATACATAGCTATTTTAGAGTTACAAGCATTTTGGAAGTTTTGAACATCTTGCATATATTGAGTGTTCATATTGTTAATAGCTTGTGCCATTTGTTGTGTAATTCCACTACATAGTTGAGCATTATTTTTATCTTTATTGTTGATTGCTTCTGCCCACGCTACTGTATCAGCACTATAGTTTTGACTATTTGCTAATATCATTTGAGCAATAGCTTGAATAATACTATTAACCATCATAACATTATTGCTATCTTTATTAGTAATTGCACTAGCCCAATTTACAGTATCAGCAGAGTAGTTTTGAGCATTAGCTGTTATCATTTCAGCTATTTGATTAATGACATTATCTTCAAATACCATACCATCTGTGGATTTAGTGTTAACTGCGTTAGCCCAGTTTTGAACATCAATACTATAATTATCTGCATTAGCAGTTATCATATTTGCTAAATCCATAATTTCTTGATTTTTCCACATTTGTCCACATTGAGATTTAGCTTGTTCATATAATTCTTTATTAGCTAAGTCTTGGGCATACAATTGCCCACCCTGGTTAACATAATCAGCTATGGCTTGAACCATTTCTCTTGATAAGTCATCTGACATACCTATCATTTCATTAATTACACTACCATACTCTTCTAATATTTTATCTACAACATCTGTTCCAATATTTATTTCTGGTGTAGTTATTTCTCTATTAGCTAACATTTGATTAGCTCTTTCTATAACATTAGCTTGGTTTTCATAGGCTTGAGTGACCTCATTGATAGAATTTAATGATTGTCCATTAGCTTCAACTTCTGCGTAAGCTTGGTCAATTATAGCATTTTTAGTTTCTTCTTTCTTTTGTCTATACTGATCTTGTAATTGTATAGCTTTCTCTAAGAAGGTGTTACTATCTTTTAAAGTTGCAATTATATTAGCATCTCCACTTGTTAGTACCTTTTCCATTGTGTCTTGTGTAAGCTCTCCATACATTTGAAATTCTTCAATCATTTGTTCCAAGAGATCTACCCCATCTTGAAACCCAGAAAATGAGTCTTGTAACTCTTTAATGGCATCTTCAAAATTACCAGCACTTTCTGCTCCTTCTTCAAACTGGTCAACAATATTACTTAAGTCTGTATTATTAGCAGTATCTGTTGTGTTTTGTAAAGTCTCATCAACAATTCCTAATGTATCAGAAATCATTTTCATTTCTTCAGAGAACTTACCAGAACCATCGTCTAATTGATTCATAGCTTCATAAAAAGCTCTTAATTTACTTTCACTTTGTTCTAATCTTTCAGCGTAAGCTTCAGCATCTCTAGCACTTGTTGCCAACTTACCTGAACCATTGTAATCCTCGGAAACTTTGGCGTACCCAGTCTTTTTACCTTCTTCTCTAAGCTTATTAGCTAATTTTATTTGTTCTTGTAATGCTTCATATTCTAATATTTCTTTTTGAACACTTGATTTATCTTTATAGTTATTATCGTCTAATACATCATAAGCTTTTGCTTTGGCTAATTCTTTTTCTTTTTCTATAAGTTCTTCTGTCGCTTGAGTATCTAACCCTTTAGCTTCTGCTGAATTAGCAAACAATTGTTCAGCTTCTGGAAGTAAAGCAATTAATTGGTTTTTAACATCAACTAATTCTTGCTCTTTATTTTTATACTCCTCTGTATTTGGTGTTAAATTAGATAATTCTTGTGATAGCTTTTTATAAGACTCTAAAGCCTTTTCTGCCCCACTAGCATTAAAAGTATCTCCATTCTTCAAAGATTCTAAATATTCGTCATTAGATTGTTTTAGATTTTCTTGAGCATGAATTAAATTACTTATAGCACTTATACCTGCACTTATAGCAAAACTTAATCCCATTGATAATGCTGTATTTAAAGCTAAAATTACCCCTTGTAAAGCTATAGCACCGACTTTACATAAAGCCATCTTTGCATTTAACGCCACTAATTGTAAAGAAGCGTTAGCACTAGCCATACCACTTAATTCACTTTGAGCCATAAACTGTTTTTGAGCATTTATAGCTTCTTGAGTATTATCTGCTGAAGATAATAATTTGACACCTAATTCAGTAATTTTATCTTTGAAGTTTTTCACAAATGGAATACAATTAGTTAAATTATCTGCAAAATTTTTAAATTTAGTATTTGTTAATGTTAACTTACCAACCATAATAGTAATAGCTGTACCAAGTAAACCAATACTATTTATACCTTTTCCTATTACACTAACAATTCCATTTATAACTGTAGATATACCATTAAATGCTGTACCAAATCCTTTAGCTACATTTTCTGATTCTCTTAAAGAAGTAACTAATTCATTAACGTTATCTACTAAACCCTTAACAGTGCTAGAATTAGATATATCTAACCACATACCTAATATATTTTCTTTTAAAGCATTCATTTTAGCGTCTATTGAATTCATTAAACGCTCTTGTTCTGTTGTTGCAGAACCCATTGAGTTCATGGCAATATCATATGCTTTTTTAACTCCTTCTATATTAGAAATAAGAGAAGCTATTACGGAAGCCTGTTGACGACCTCCTAAGGTTTCTAATAAATTATATTTATCTTTATCTGAACTCATTGAATTATAAACATCACTTGCTTGAAGTATAATATCATAAAGACTTCTCAAATTTCCTTGAGCATCATAAGCTTCAACGCCCATCTTTTTAAGTTTCTCTGAATAGGATTGAACCCTTAAACTTACAGTTTTAAGTCCATTCCCAGCTCTCCCTGCGTCCCTAAGAACTTCAGTAGCACCTGTAATCAAAGCTATACCCTGTTCTAGTGAGGTATTAGCTAAGTGTAAACTAGCTGCAGAAGATTTAAAACCTTCTCCTATATCAGAAGCATTAACACTCATCCTATTAGAAACTTCATTAAAAGCATTAATGACACGTTCAGACTCTGACGCTTGTAGGTTGAACCCTTTCATTACGGTCACTAATTCCCCCATAGCTTCATCTACGCTTATATCTGCAACGTTACTAAAAATAGAACTCCAACGAACAAGTTCGTCTCCACTACCCTCTAGGTCATAACCTAATTTCTGTACAGAATAAGCTGTTTGTAAAATATCATCAGTTGTTTGGTTTAAAGTCATTCCCAATTCATTGGCATGAGTAGTATATTGACCTAAATCCAAACTCTCACTAGCAACTCTTGATATATCAATTAAATCTTTATCTATTTGAGCTAAATCGCTAAAGGCATTCTTAATAGCTTGAATACCTTGTATTAACACTCCTCCACCAAGTATATAACTAGATATAGTTTTTAATGAAGTACCCAATTTATTAACAGAAGCTGTTCCTTCATCAAAAGCCATTTTTAGGTTATTACCTGCATTTTGAGATTCAGTTGTCAAAGTTCTTATTTCAGTACTTGTCTTAGTTGCTCCTCCTTGAAGTTGAGTCATAGCTTCTTGCATTTTTTGCATTTGAACTTCAACTTGTTGAACAGCACTAGCTTGATTGTCAGACATTAATTCTATCTTTTTGCCATCAGTTAATTTGCCTTTTATTTCAGCAAGTTTATCCATTGACTTTTGTAAAGTTATAATTTGATTTTCGCTAGTTTTTAGTTTCTTTAAATAACTTACAAAATCAGCTAATTCTTGTTTAGCCTTTTTAAGATTTTCTCCTCTACCTAAATCGTCCAACTGATTTTTTAAGTCGCTAATAAAAGTACTATCTAATTTTCCATTATTTCTAAAGCTTTGAATAAATCCTTCTGCTTCAGATCTTAATGATTTTATTTTTGTATTAAAATTATCTATGGATTCATAATTTTTTATAATTGCACTATGTACTAAACCAAAACTTGCTTCTTGTTCTTCATTAGCTTTTTTCCAAGCATAAGTTTCTTGTACTACTTGACCCAAAGAATTTTTATATGTGAGTAGAGTAGAAGTCATTTCTCCTGCTCCATTAAAATTAATTTTCTTTTTAGCTATCTCTCCATATTCTTCCCGTATTTGTTGTATTCTTTCATAAATATGGTCTAATGCTTGAGTATTAATAGCTCCAATGTCATTCTTTAGCTTTTGAGCAGATTGAGTAGTTTGTTGTACCTGTTTATTTACTTCTGCACTATTAGTATCTACATTAGCCTTTATATCTAAAGCTTGATTAGATAACTGTTCTTTTAATTGCTTTAAAGCACTTGCAGATATTTTAACAGAATTTATTGTCATGGTTAATTTTCCAGAAGCTCGATTTATTTGCTGTTGTATGTCAGAACTTATGCCTGCAATATTAGCAATTTTAACTTTGTCAATTTGTATTCCTAATTTAGAACTAATTTTCTCCAATTGAGCTTGTATATCTGATTGAACACTTTTTACATCTTTTAGCTTTGCTCCAATGTTTATCGAAAGTTTTGACATTTCTTCTCCTCCTTTCTATTAAATTAAAAAATCTAATGATTGTTGTAAAATTCTTTCTAAATCTCCACTAGCCTTTAACTCTTCCATTACTGGTTCTATGAAGGGTCTAGGTTCAAGCCAGATCTGTCCTTGACTTTTTGGACTTCCATATTCTATTAACTCAGCTAATGACATGCCTGAATCTTCCCACACCTTAGTAGCAGTATTTTCTATAATAAGTCTTATAGTATTTCCTTCTTCATCTATTTGTCTATTCCAACAATTAAGCAAACCTTCATTATCACTATTTAAAGACCTTCTTTCATATAGTACAGGGGAATAAGATTCAAAAACTCGAACCTCTACACTTTCTCTTAGTTTTTGTTCTATAAAATCAGCAATAATTGTTTCCATTACTTGTTCTACTTGGTTATAGACATAGTTCATTAATTCTTTAACAGAACTAAAATTTTTATCCATTTTTATCACTACTTTTTATTTAAAATTTCTTTTATTTTATTATCTATTATTTTTTTATATTTTTTACTACCTTTATCAAAAGCTGTATAAGGTAATTCTAAATATTCATATCCTGATTGTATACATTTAATTCGTTTATAACGATCATAGAGTTTTCTTTGGTGTAATGATTTCTCAGCGTCTTCTTTAGATAATTTACATTTTGTTTTATAATATTTGACATTATAATGTTGCCCACCATGAACTTCTATAATTAAATGTTTTCCATTTTCCAATATTACTTCGTTATCAAATGGTAGATAATGCCCAGTTTTTGGATTAATTGGTTTTATTGAGCAATTATGTTCTGTTAAAACAGTATAACCCAGTTCCTCTAAATATAATCTAGTTTTCTCTTCTATTAAAGATTCTTTTCTTTCTTCAATACACTCTGGGCATCTAAATTCAGACATTACAGATTTATCACAGCTTCTTTCAAAGGGTTCATGTTTATCTTCTGGGCAATTCCACCAATATTTTTTATTACTATGGGGAGCTACTTCAAATGGACTTATTTCATTTTTATTTGACCAAATCTTCCATAAAAATTCTTCACCATAATTGTCTATTATATATTGACCTAGAGAGTCATTTGGGTGAACTTTATAATTTCTACAATATGGACACCTATATCCATTAACAAAATTGTTACAACTTATTTCGTAACTTCCATGATAATCTTTCTCTTGGCATTTTATCCATATTTTCTTTTGACTACCTTTATTGATAGACCAAGGGTCTACTGTATTTTTATCATAATCCCAATATAATTCTAAAGCATTATCCCCATACTCTTCTATAAGGTATTGAGCAAAAGAATTTTTTCCATTTTTTAGTCTGGTTTCTCTATGTTTTTCTGCTCCAAAAAGTATTTTTACACAACTATTACAAAAATATAATTCTTCTTTTTTGTATCTGTTATATTTTTTATACGGTAATACTTTTTTCTTTTTACAATTATCACAAACGCATTCTACTTTTACGTTACTACCATTTGTTAAATCTTCAATTTTTACCTCAAATTCATCTTTCCAATTAGTATAAACATATCCTAATTCCTCATAATATTTTTTATTTTTAGAATTCCACTTTACTTTTACTGTTTTACTTATTAATCCCATTTTTAACCATTTCCTTTCACTGCTTTTAAAGCATATATTTTATTTATTTATTTATTCTTAAATTCTTTAATAGCTAATTTTATTCCTCTAGTTATTAAGAATTTATAATATCTAATTCCATTTTCTCTATATACTTTTATTAAATCAAAATCTTTACTTAATAAAAATATAACTTCTTTTTTATCTGTTGTTATATAAAATTCATTATCTTTCATATTAACCAACTCCTTATGAGTTTATTATAATATGTTTTAAACTATTTGTCAATTCCTATAGTTTATATTTTCCTAAGAATACATCAATATCTTCCTTAGTCCATTCTGGATGTTGTTTAATAATTTCCTTCTCTTGTTTAGCCAATTCTTTTTTCATCTTTCTTCTTTCTCTTCTATTTACTTTAGGCATCTCTAATTGTTTCTTTCTAGTTTCTATTACCTCTTTTTTAATTCTTTCATTCTCTTGGTTAATAGCAACCAACTTATTCTTAGCTTCTACTGTTGCTAGGGCTATTTCCTGCTCCTTTAGTTTTAAATTAATATTTTTATAATAATGTAAAACAGTATCTAAAGCTAAACTTCTTAGCACATACATCATATTTCCAATCTCTTCTCCATAAGAATCTGAATTATTGTACAATTCTTCAAACTCTTCATCTGTCAAGCTTCCCATATCATAATCTTCTACTAATGGTAAAACAACTCTTTCAGCTATATAATGCAATATCTTTGGATTGTCTAAATTATCTATTCCTAATTCTTCTTGGATTTCTCCAATTTTATCAAACATTTTTTCCATAAGTTTATTTGATGGTTTGTTAATTTTAAAAAATTCACATTCGTAAATAAAAAGTTGTGGTTTAATATTCATTTTCCCTTTCCTCCTCAAAATCAAAAAATTAGGGGCAATAATGAATACTTTTTGAGTATTGATAATTATTGCCCCTTTCTTTATTTTATTTTATTATATTATATTTTTATTTATTTGTCAATATGTATTTTATTAATTTTAATATGTAATGGGAGGTAAAAACCTCCCTTAAATATATGTTAGATTTACTAAAGATATTATGCGTTAGTAACAGGTTCGTAGTAGACATAACCAAGTACTGATTCAGTGTCTTTCTTAGTTATAGTGAAGCTATGTTCTTCTGAAACAGCTTCTCTAGTTGTTGAGTCTGATTCAGTATAGTTTGCATCCATTGTTATTTGTGGATAATAAACTACTTTATAGTATTCAACTTTCATACTCTTTCTATTGTATACTGGTTTCTTATAAACACCTACTAGATTTGTAGTAGTACCTTCTGCTGCGATAGTATAGTATAAAGCCTTTGCGTCAACTTTATATTTAAATCCCATTACTCTAACTTTATCTGCTGAAGTTAAGTTTAAGCTAGAATTAGTAATAGTTATTTTCTTACCAGATATACTAACTGCACCATCTTCAATTAAAGTTCCATCTTCACGATAAATCATTGGTTTTTCACCAGATATTGGTTCTTGATCTAAATTAACTTCAGCGTTTGTAGATTGAATAGTTACATTATAGAACTTAGGAACATGATAACAGAACATTTCCTTACTATCTACTTCTTGTATTGAACTTGCGTTCTTTAATGCAGTAATATCAACGTGATTTACAACGTCAGTTACTGTAAATGTAACTTCTTTTTCACCTGGGATTGTATATAATACGGCATTATTTACTCCCCCACGAACATCGGTTTTATCAGCAGATGAGCTAAATTCAGCACTTGATAATGAAGTTGTACAATATTCCAACCCAGTAGCTTCGTCATACATATATAAATCACCAATTGCGATTTCTATAAGCTCTTTTCCTAACATTTTGTTTTCAATTTTAGTTGCCATTTGTTTTTTTCTCTCCTTTTTATTTTATGAATTTATTTTATTTTTATTCATTTCTCCTAGAGAATTATTAACTTCTTCCTCGTCAATTTCATCTCCGAAGATATGGTCATATGGATTATAATACATATCTATATCTTCATCAAAAGATTCTATTTTACATTTCTTAGCACCTTGAGACATAAATATAGCATTATATATGTTTTTATGTTTTCTCTCTATCATGTAGTAATCTTTCATGATTCTATAATATGTATAATCAAGGACTTCTTCATCTTTTAATCCTTTTTCCAAACTCACCATTGCTACTATATTCTCAAAGCTTCCACCTTTTCTTTTGTTTTTATTTATCATTTTTTCTACTGATTGTTGAAGTATCATATTTGTTAGTTCATCTGGAGAAGTAAGTGGCTCATACATTAAATTTTGTTTCATTACTATTTTTCTTAGTTCTTCAAAATTATATTTATTTATTGAATAATTACTGTCTTCTATTTTAAATAGATACTCAACATTATCTTCTGTTTCTACATATTCATATTTTACATTCTTCCTTAAAACTAAACTAAATAATTCTTCAACATCTTCTATAGTAAAATCTAATTTTATAGACTTTTTTAGTTCCTTAATATTATTTTCTATTATATTTTTTTCTACTGTATTTAAAATGTTTATATTAGACATTAAATTGTCATATGTTTTTTTAAATACAAAACAAGGCGTCCCTTTTCCTACATAAAAATCTAAACTATAATCCCCTTCAAATTTATAAAGGTTTTTAATATTTTGAATTCCATTGGAAAATATCATTCCACCTATTTTACAAAATTTGTCCCAATCTCTTAGTTTTATTGGATATACTTTTCCTATCCCCTCTATTTCTTCTGGCAACATTAAATAATTATTTAACTCTTCTATCATATTATCTCACATTACTACTCTTTACATTTATTTTCAATGGATAAACCATCATATTTTTGGTTTTTGTTAATCTGTAAGGATAACAATAACCTTTGACATCAAATCTTACGTTACCAACTCTTTCAACCCATTTTTCTTCTTCAACGCTTTTCCCATCAAAAATATTTATAATTTCGTATAATATTTTATACATTCTTTCGTCACCATATGGGTTGATTTCATTATATCTAAGAGGACACATTATATCTACTGAAAAACTATTATTAGACATAGTTCCATTAAAACCATTACTAAAAGGATAGACAAATATAAATAATTGTTCTTCAGTTACTAATTCATCACTGAAAGCATAAGGGATTAATATTTTTTTATGACTTAGCCCTTGTTCTTCTTTAACTTCTTTTGTGATTGAATAATCTTTTCCTAGTTCTCTTTGATGAATTAATTCTCCAGTATAGTCCAATCCATCCTTACTTAAAGGAGTTTTGGTAAGCCATCTACAGTATCTTCTTATTGTTTCGCTTTCATCTATCTTTTCCACTATATATCTTTTTAACTCAATTATATCAGCACCCTTGCTAGTATCCTTAAAAAGATTACTATTTAAATCTGTATTCACTTTACCACTCCTCTCCTAAATATATATTCTTTTTAGCTAAAACTATATCGTCTCTTTTAATAACTAATGTTACAACTTCTTTTTCAACTAGACATTTTAAATGTATACTTTTCATAGTCTTGGACAAACTTACTAAAGTTTTATCATTAACTTCAAATGTTAGCCCTGTTAAATTTATTGCTACTCCATTATTATCTACTAAGTAATATTCTCTAGTTTCATTCAAAGGTAT
>JALFMW010000395.1 GCA_022782605.1 Clostridium sp.
TAGAGGCATTTTAAAAGGGGAACAGACTAATAAAAACACCATAATAAGAAATAGATAGCAAGAAACCATAAAAGGTTTCTTTTTTTTATGCAATAAAATAATTGCATCTATCTTTTTTTTTAATTGTTTCATTTAAAATGATTTTATTGATATTAAAAATATTACTTTGTTGGGACAAAAGGACTAACAAGGGAAGGAGAAATGAAATGGCAATAACACAAGAAGTGCTAGACCAACTAACGGCAGAAGACTTAGATTTAATTGTTGGGACTGAAATAGGGACTACATACTTAAACTCTAAGCTAGACAGTGCTAGAAGTAGAGCTGTTGAAACTTACAAGGCAGGAAAGGGTAAAGAGCTTGTAGATTTAGAAGTAGAAAAAGCAAAATCTGCTTTAAGGGCGGAATTAGAAGCTCAATACAATCCTCAAAAATCTCCTGCTGAATTAAAAATAGAAGAGCTTGAAAGAAAGTTATTAGAAAGAGAAAAAGCTGAAGCAGAAAAAGCTATGCAACTTTTAATAACATCAGAAGGAACAAAGGCTGGGATACCTGCTGATATACTAAACTTTGTTGCTCCTACAATAATAGCAGAAGATGATACTAAGACACTTGAAAACTTAACTAATTTTAAGGTTCTTTGGGAGAAAGGAATCAACTCTGGTGTAGATAACAAGTTCAAAGAAAAAGGAAAAACTCCAGGTGGAAGAGTCCCTGGTAAAACAGATGATTTTAGGACTGCTATGAAAAATGGAGATAGAAAATCTGCATTAAGAGCTTTAATGGAAACATCTAATAAATAATCTCTTTGGTTGGTAGGGTGGGATAGAGAATAATTTCAATTATAAAGGAGAAAAGAAGATGTTATATACAAATAACTACATGAATGAAGAAATATCAAGAACAGAAGAATACATAACAAAATTAGGGCAAGGACAAAATGAAACTTTCTTATTAGACTTATTATTATCTAACGGTCAAGTTGAGAAAGCTCCAGCAGAGTTTTTCATATGGAGAACTGAAGATAATGTTGAATTAGACCCATCTATGGCTGATGGAGTTATGGAAGGTGCTGGATACGGTGAAGCTGGTGAGCCTTCTAAGAGAAAGAAATTACAAAACAACTGTCAGATAATAAAAGGTGTTGCCGCTGTATCTGGAACAGCTGAAGCGTTAGACCCACTGGGAATAGCTAATCACTTTGAAAAATTAGTTGATGAAGAATTATTAAAGTGTAAGAGAACTTTAAATAACGCTATAATGACTGGAACTATACAAGATGAGGATAAAAGACAAAGCAAACCAAGAAAAATGAATGGATTATTAAATATGATAGATGTTGTTGTTGACTGTGAAAGCCAACCATTAGCACACGATGTATTAGAATCAGCTATGGAAAAAATGTGGGAAGCTGGAAACGGTGGAGACAAGTTATGTTTAGTAAATGCTACTGCTAAGAAGAAAATAAATGCAATGTATACTGATAGCCCAGAAATAACTTTAAATGTTCAAGCGGGGAATAATACTTTTGGGGTACTTGCAAAGCAAGTAATAACTGACTTTGGGAACATATTCATAATATTAGATAGAAATATGCCAAAAGACCAAATAGTTTTAATAGACCCATCTCAAATAGTTTTAGAAGTATTAAGACCATTTGAAATAAAAGAACCTGTAATGGATGGAGACTTTAGAAAGCGTGTTGTAATTGGAGAATATGGATTAAAAGTTAGAAATACAAAAGCACACGCTAAAATATTAAACTTTGAATAATAAAATAAGTCCTCGCTGCGGCGAGGACAATTTATAAAGGAGGCTTACAATGGCTACTACAAAAGAAACTAAAAAAGAAACTACTGTAATATTTGAACATAGAGACAATAAATACTTCTTATTTACTGCTGGAAGATTATCTTGCCAGTTTATAGACCATAAGTTTGAAACTTCTAACCCTATGGAAATAAGAGCTTTAAGAGCTTATGCTTATAATCAACCTAATGTGGTTAGAGAAATAACAAAGTAGGTGAAAACCTATGTTAGACAAAGTTAAAAGAAGACTAAACCTTGATTTACATGACCCTACTCATGATAACTTAATAATAGATTTAATAGAGCAAAACAGAGACTATATTCTTATGTATTTAGGTGTAAGTGAATTAAATGACACTAGAGTTGACTCAATAGTGTATAGAATGACAGTTGAATCATTTAATATGCTAGGGGAAGAAGGAAAGAAAACTGCTATTTATTCTGATTATAGAATGGATATGCAAGCCGAACTTATCTCACCTTATAGAACAATCTTAAAAGCCTTAAAAGATGAATTAAATAAGACTATAAGGTTTATATACTAATGATACATCAGAATCTAATAATTAAATCCCTTAATCCTATTGATGATGGTTTAGGGGGCTATACAGAAGAATATACAGATATAAAAGTGTATGGAAAAGTTGCTTATGCAAAAGATAAGATGGTTGTCACTAGAGCCAATGAGGTAAATACTCAAAAGTTAGTTAGTATGATGATAATGTATCTTAATACTAATAGAAACAAAGAAGAAGTTCTTCAATCTATTAAAAAAGGCGATAGATTTATATATAATAACACACCTTATTCTGTCCATCTTGTAGAAGCATACCAAAAGGTTTTCATTATAACATTTATGGAAGATTTCGATATTATAGAAGAACCACCAGTAATTGAACCACCAACAGATGATACCGTGGAGGATGATACTGATAATGGCGAAGTTGAAGATTACTGGAACTAAAGCTATTTTAAATGAAGTTGTCTTTAGAGAAAAGTGCCAAGAGCACGCTTCTCAAATGAAGGAAAACGCTATAAGAAAAGCACCTAAAGATACTAGAAAATTAAAAAAAGAAGGTATTGATAAAGAAGATACAGATACTGGCTCTAAAGTATTTTTAAATACTAATGATGTTCCATATGGTCTTTATCAGGAACTTGGATGGAAAAATAGTGGCGTACACCCAGGAAAGTTCTTCATGGAACACGCTTTTCAATTAGAGTGTGCTAAAGCTGGACTTGATGCTAAGGCAATGATGAAAAAAGCTATAACTGTTGAAGGTTCAAATGGATATGACATTGTAGAATATAGAAGAAAAGGTGTCAATGGTGGCATCACCGAAAGGAAATATAAGTAATGAATATTATAGATGTAAATAAAGAACTGTATAGAATAGCAAAATCAATAGGACTTAAATTAATAGATGATGTTGAAGGTATACAATCCAAAACATTGTGGCTTGAAGATATAAATGTTCTAAAAGGCGAAGGAAATAAAAATTATTCTAAAAAAGTTTTCTATGTCTCAATTAATTTATATGAAGTTGATAATAAAAAGACTTCTTTTTATGAAAAATCGGAAGAATTATTGAATGCATTAAAGACTGACTTATTCCCAAATACAGAATATAGCATAAAGTTTGAAATAAAAAATGAAAGTTCAAGGAAAGTTAGCACCGATGTTGCTAAGTTTTACCAATATTCGATAGACTTCTACTTACATACTTATAGAGCTATCGAAAATTAAACAACCTATAAATATAATTAAATTATACTATTGAAAGGAGACTAATAATATGTCTGAATTAAAGAAATTAGTGGCTGGCGAAGAAGTAAATGCTAACCATATAAAAGGATACTTAATAAAAGATTTATCTGCTGATTTAACTAATGCTGAAATAGAAGGTATAGCAGTTGGAGGTCAGGTTGGCTTCGAATTGAATCGTTCAAGGGAAATCAAGGAGATAGCCCATAAGGACTGCGAAGGGGGCTATGCAAAACAATCGGCTAGCAAAAGTACATGGGACTTTTCTATGGATGGTATGTATATAGTTGATTGTGAAGGCTATGAAGCTATAGAACAAGCTATGGCATCTGAAGAAGGAAAAATAGGAGTTTACATAGAAGTTGGAACTACTAGATATGTTGGTTTTGCAATACTTACAAGCAACAACCTTAGTGCTCCATTGAATTAAACGGTGGCTTTATACAGTGATGTATATAGAAAACTTCATTAACCTTGCTTAAAGGGTGTGCTAATAATTATTAGTGCTAACGGTCAAGTAGCTCGGAAGGGCAAGCTGGTAAGAGAACCTAAGTCCTATATGGATATGGCAATACCGTGCTAAATCAGTTTTAATAACTGTAAATGTGTATCGACTATCGAAAACACTATATAAGAGAAAGACTTATATAGGAAGTGAGTAGAGTAGGATAAGAGATAAGCACTTATCCGAAAGATGAAGGGACTTTTAAATGGTAATAGTTTTAAAGTCTATAATATAGTCAGGGCTCAGCGGAAACCTGGGAATAACCGACGATGACCAACTAACTTACTCTATAGCTGGAACAGGAACAGGTGTATTACACAAAGTTAAAAAAGACCAAGTTATAAATATAGTAAATGTAGCTAAGTAATGACTAAGAAGAGGATAACCCTCTTCTTTTTTCATTTATCGGATTTAGAAAACTTAAATAGTATAATTTATTTATCAAAATTAAAGAGAGGTGTAATTAATGAAAGTTAATAACTACTTAATAAAAGCTAATGGAAAAGAATATTTCTTAAATTACAGCATAAGTGCTTTCATGATGTTAGAGAGAACTTGCGGCGTAAAGATGATAGAAATATTAAAAAACATAGAACAAGCACAAGAAAATGGAAGTGAAGGAGTATCTTTTGAAACTTTATTTTATCTATTAAAAGCTGGACTTGATAGAGGAATGAATAAAAATCACTCTGATTTTGAGATATATGATTTCCAACAAGACTTAGAGTTAGAATTCGGTATAGAAAAAGCATATGACAAAGTTTTATCGATAATAGATAAATCCCTTAATAGCGAAAAAGCTAAAAGACAACAAGAGTATATAAATAACAATAGAAAAAATAGCTATAACAAAGGTAAAAGTAAAAAAAAATAATTAAAGAGATAGAATCAGTTTTTGATTTTATTGATGAAAACAGATATGTTGCAACTGTTGAACTTAGACTAAGCATTGATGATTTCATTGAACTTACTTTTGCACAGTTTCAAGATATGCTATTACAAAAAGAATACAGAGATTTGATAAATAAAGAATCTATGAGACAGATGATGGTTAATGCTATATCTGTTGTAGAAGTCAACAAGCATTCAAAGGCTAAGCAATTTAAGGATATAGAAATGTTTAGCGAACAACTTGAAATGTATGACTATATATTAAATGAATATGAAGAGGTTGAGATAAAAGTAGACCACAAGTCTGAAAGAAGCAACCTATTTGGATAGGATAAAACAAAAAGCTTTTGTATAAGCAGGAGGTTTTATCCTCTTTTAATTTAAAAAACTTACAAAAGGAGAATTATTATGTCTGAGAAACAAACAATGCAGTTGGAATATCAGTTTACAGCTGAAGATGTCAATGTATCAGCTGTCATCAACAAGATGGAAACTAATCTTGAAAATTATAATGGTGAAGCTCAAGCCTTTATAAAGAATACAAGTAAAGCAGAAGCTGAACTAAGAAGTTTATCTACATCAGCTAAAAAAGCACAAGCTGATATAAAAGATACAGCTAGTGCAATGAAGTATTTCAATAATAGTAAAACAAGCACAAATAAAATGACTGAGAACTTAGCTTCTGATATAGCAAAAGCTAAATCACTTACTAAGCAAATGAAACAGCAACAACAAAGCTTAGTTAATCTAGGTATGAAATCTCAACTAAAAGGTTTAGATACAACTGAAATTAAAACTTTTGAGACCTTATCTAATCAGTATAGAGCTAATACTGTTGAACTTCAAAAGCTAGATAATAAAATGGCAACTAGCTTTAAAACATTGCACACTAACTATGAAATAGCACAACAAGGTTTAGATTTATCTAAAGTAGGAAGTGATGAAGAAACATTCTTTCTAAAAAAAGTTCAATCAGCTGAAAAAGGTATTAATAAATTTACTGGAGCCTTAAATGATTTTGCTGATATAAAAAATAGTTTCCTTAGAGAGTTTAATGATGTTGATAATTACATAAATGATGTTGCATCAAAATATAAACTTAATGTTATAGACTCTAAGGCAGTTAAAAATCTAAATCAAACTAAAGAAAATAGTTTAAATAAAAAAAATGAAGTCGCTGAACAAATTAGAAAAGATGCACAAGAAATTAAAAAAGAAGGCGAAAATTACATAAAAACTGTTGATACATTTAAGGATGAAAAAAGTTCCAAAAATGAAACAAATAGAACCATAAATGACACAGATAGAACCAAAAATGAACCAAAAGGAACAAAAAGTTCCAAAAAGAGTAAAAAAGAAACTGTTAGTGAAAAAGTAGAACCAACAGTTATAGAAAGTGAAAACAAGGAACAAAAGGAAACAAAAAAGGGTAAAAAGAAAACTCCTACTGCATCTAAAAATGGAAAGGTTTTCGACCCTAGTAAGAAGCTAAAAGAACACCAAGAAAAAGTTAATATGAACTTGGAAGCAAAAAAGAGAGAATTAGAGAACAGGCATCAATTAAAAACTGAATCTGCTCTTAGACAATCTAAGTTAAATAAGGATGAAGATAACAACAAAACTAAAAATAAAATTAAACTAACAGAAGCTCAAAACAAAGCAACTAAAGAACAGATAGAATTAAAATCTCAACTTAAACAGCAAGAAGATACTTTAGCTTCTGATAACAAAATAAGAGTAAATCAAGAAAAAATTAATCAAGCTATCAAGAAACAAAAAGCTGAAACAAAAAATCAAATGAAGTTAAATGAGCAACTTCATAATGAAAAGATAGAGTTTCTTAAAGAAGAAACTAAAAGCGAAAAGAGTTTAGCTAAAGCTAAAAGCAAAGCTAGACAAAAAGAAGATGATAATAGAAGCAAGAATAAAAAAGAAGAATATACTTCTAAAACAGATAACGATATAAGAAAGGCTAATAATCAAGCTTATTTAAATGAAGTTGAGGCTGAAGCAAAACATTTTAGAAACTTAGAAAAGATGAGTGAAAATCATGCTAACCAAGTTGAAAGAGATAACAACAGAACTGCTAATAGCATGAAAGAAAATCAACAATTACATGACCTTGAGATAGACAAGATACAAAAGAAAACTGAAGCTAACAAAGAATATGCTGAATCTTTAATCAAAGTAAATCAAGAAAAATTAAAAGGTAATGCTGAGTTAGATGACCACAAGACTCAAAATAAAAAAGATGTAATTGATTACAAAACTCAAAGCAATAAAGATTTAGATGACTATAAGACTAAAAATAAAAAAGATTTTTATGATTACACTCAACAACAACAACAAATAAAGAAAGTTAATAATGAGAGAGTAAATCTAATAGATAACATAAATAAAGAAGCTGGTATCTACAAGAAGATGAAAGCTGATGCTATTAGTTATCAAGACGGTTTAGATAACATATCTAAAAATACTGATAATATAATCAAAAAGAATACTTTATACTCTGACTCTTTCGATAAGGTTGAGAAATCTTTAAGAACTAAAGAAAAATCTTTAATCTCTATCGGTAATAGATATGAAAATACCATCAACAACACTAAGAAATTAATACAGTCTTCTAAGGATTATGCAGATGCATTATCTTCAACTAAAGCTAATTTAGAAGCAGAAATAACTAAACTTGAATCATTAGGTTCTAAATCTACTGAAACAGCAAGTAAAATAGAAAAATTAAAAGCTGAATTAAAAGAAGTAGACTCAACAATGGATGCTTTAAAATCATCTACTGCTAATCTTCTAAGTGAAATGCATCAAGCTGGTGGTCAAGTAGAAGCATTAGGGAATGATTTTGATACACTAGAAAACAAAATAAATGAATGTAAAAACAGTGTTAGTGGTTTCTCTAACAAAATGGCTACAATAGGAAATATTGGCGGAGATTTTACAAAAGGAATGATAAATGCTGGTGATAAAGCAATGTCATTTACAAGAAATCTATCTAATGTAGGGCAAGAAATAGCAAATATTGGTAGAGAAATGCAATTCTTGTCTTTAGCAGGGGCAGGACTATTCGGTTCTTCTATAGCTATAGGACTTAATTATGAAGGAGAATTAGCAACTGTAAAATCAACTTTATCTAGTGTTGGGAAAGAAGCTGGTTATGCAGACAAAGCTATAGATAAGATAGATAAAAAAGTAAGAGAAGTTTCATCTAAATCTATATATTCTCCAGAAGAAACAATGCAGATGGCAAAATACTTGTCGCTTGCTGGGTATGATTTGGATAAAATCGTAGGAAGTTTAGATTCTATGAGCAAACTAATGGCAGTTAGTGAAATGGGCGACGCTTCAAAAGGGGTAGACTTACTAACTGACTCATTCGCATCTTTAGGTTTCGGAATTAAAAAAGCTACTGAAACTGATATTGAGTTCGCAGACAGATTTGAAAAAGAAATTAATCTATATATGGATACACTTGCAAGAATGCAATCTGAATCAAACCAGACGATAGAGCAAGCAATGGAAGGATATATCTACGCTGGAGGAGAATTCGATAGGCTTAATATTCCATTAGAACAAAGTGGAGCACTGCTTTCTGTGTTAGCCAGTCGTGGGTTGAAGTCAGCAGAAGCAGGTAGAGGTTTATCTTCTACATTAATCAACCTTACAAAAGAATCTGGACAGTCATATGAGGCATTAAAAGAATTATATAGTCTAACAGGTATAGATGTATTTGCTAGGTTCGATGAAAAAGGAAACTATAAGTTAGAACAACAACTTACAAATATAAATGATGCTTTTGAAAAGATAACTCAGACTTATGGAGAATCAAAAGGTTCCGAAATAATAAATAGACTTACTGGTGGAATAGCAGGTAAAACACAAATAAAGACTTTCTCAAAATTACTAGAAGGTTATAGAAATGAATACACTCACATCAAAAACTTATTAAGCGAAGATAATGTTAGTGGAACAATGGATAGTATGCTTGAAGATAAATCTAAGAGTATCAAATATAAGTTTGAAATGATGAAGGCTTCTATACAAGAATCTCTTGTTGGATTATTTAATACAATTAAGCCTTACTTAGAAAAAGCAATAGAACTTATAACTAAATTATCTGACTCATTTAGAAATCTTTCTGATGGAGACAAGTTAGAGTTAGCTAAATTAGCTGGTTTAGCAACTATACTACCAACCCTTATAGTTGTATCTGGGACACTTATAATGATGCTTGGAAAGGTAGCTACTGCATTTATCGCTGTTGCAATGGCACCTGTTAAGTTTTTAAATGTTATATTTAAAGTTATGGAAGCTATTGGTAAGTTTAAAACTCTTACTGCTGGTAAAGGTTTCTTAGAAGGAATAATAGCAGTATTCCCTAAATTAGAAGGAATGATAACTAGGTTATATGTATTCTTCTCTAATATAGGAACTAAAATAGCAAGTGTATTTGCTGGAATAGGAAAAGCATTTACAGCTGGTGGAATAGTCGGAGGATTTAAAGCAATATTAGTGCTAGGAGCTAAGGTAATAAGTATGATGGCACTTGTAATAGGAGCATTTACATTCTTCAAAGACTTATTATCTAACTGGAGTGAATTAGGCTTCTTCTCATCTTTTGAACACGCTTTTGTTAATTTAGTAAACAAAGTTGTAGAAGGTATCGCTAAAATCGTTGGAATACTTAATGAAAATTGGGCTGAATCAATTAGAAAAGACTTTACTATCGAATCATCTGCTGATAAACATGCGAAAGAATTAGGCTATGACGGCTATGATGAAATGAAGAAATCTCAATCTGCTTTATCTGCATTTGAAAAGCAGTTAAATAGGATTACAAATGGCGATTACAAAATAGGTTTTGATATTGGTTTCAATACTGGTGGAGTATGGCAAAATGGTGCTATTGGTAGATTAATTGAAGGTATCAATAATGGAACTGACACACCAATAACTTCTGAAAATGTTGGGGAAATGAAAGGTGCAGTTAGTGATGTAATAAGCCAATACAAATACATTAATAACCTAAAACAACAACAGGTAAAAGCAACAAAAGAAGAGACTGAACTTACTAATAAAATACTTAAGAAAAGAGAAGAAATGTCTAAGTATAAGAAGGGTTCTGAAAAGTATAATAAACTTCAAGAAGAATATAATGGTTTAGTAGAACAGAAAAACCAAAAGGCTCAATTTAGAGTATCTAACCAAGAAGAAATAGACTCTAAAATAAAGGAATATGAAGAAAATGTTCTTGTAATACAATACAAGTTCCAAGAAGCTCAAGAAAATGGCGTTGGCGAAGAGTTCTTCTATGAAAACTTTAGTGGCGAGTTCTTAAAAGAGTTCGGAGTTGAATTAGTATTTAAAAACCCAGAAGAATCAACTAAATCATTACAAGAATTAGGTAAAAATCTTCCTGAGTTAAAACAAGATATATTAGTTGAACTTGAAACAGCAGAAGGTGATTATAAAAACCAATTACTTGAAAAGTTAGTAGAACTAGAAAAACTTGAAGTAGCAATACCTGTGGCACTTGAAATAATAGAAACTGAGAATAAATTATTACAATACTTTGGTCCAGATAGTGAACTAACAAAAGCTGAAGAAAAAGTTCTAAAAATAGAAGCTGATATGGCTGGATTAGAAAAAGGTAGCGAAGCTTGGAACAATCTAAATGAACAGCACAAAACAGCACAAGAAGAACTTAAAAAAATCCAAGATGAATGTGATGCACTTAAAAAATCTTTAGAAGAATTAGAAACTAAGAATCCTAAAATATTTGAAAATGCAACTAAATTAGCTCAAATACTAGCAGAAAATCCTAATTTAAGTTTAGCAAGCTTCCTAAATGGAGATAAAAACTTTGATGGTAGTGAAAAACCAAAAGTTGAAAATAATAAAGCTACTGAATTTATCAATGAAAACTATAATCAGGACGGTAGCAAGAAAACTCCTCAGCAAAAACTAGCTGAAAAGAAACAGAAAGAACAGCAACAAAAAGAAGTTAAACAGGCGAAAAAAGATGCTAAAGAAGCTCAAAAAGCTCAAAAAGAAATCCAAAAAAGAAAAGAAGAAGCACAAGAATATGCTAGTAATTATGAGTTTGTTAATCCTCACGGTATGCCATTACTACCAGGAAATACAAAGTTAAGTAATAAAACAAAAGAAAAACTTAATGAAAAGTATGGCAAAAATGGCAACAAGACTGACAAAGCTGACACTAAAACTGACAATAATGGCACTCCTATAACTGACAATGTCAAAAAAGACATTGAAGGTGCTCAAAATGTCGCTAATGAAGCCACTATTGATATGCCGAAAGTTGAAAGCGAAGAAACTCCTATAACTACAAATATCGAAGCTGATGTGGAAGGTGCAACTGAACAGCTATCTGATTTAGAAAGCAAGGCACAAGAAACTCTAGCATCATTTGGCGAAATAGATATGTCTAATTTAGCAGAAGTATTCTCAGTAGTCCTTACACTAGCAGATGAAGTTAGGCAAAGACTTATAGATATAGGCAATGTTGCAAATAACTCTGTTAAAGCAAACTTCTCTGGAATAGCAGATGGTTTATTTGAAAAATTAGCAGAAGTTAGAGAGAAATTAATAGCAATAGGTGATGTTGCAAATAACTATGTAAAAAATAGCATATCTGGAATACTAGATGGTTTTATGGAAAACATAAGCACTGTTAGAGAGGCTGTAATAGCCCTAGGAAACGTTGCTAATAATTATTTGAGTAATTGCTTAAATAATGCAGGGAACGGTCTTAAAACAAGCATAGAATCTGCGAGAGAGGCATTACTGTCTATAGCTAATGTTGCACTAGGTAGAGGAGCAAATAGCTTGCTAGCTATGGGTCAAAGTTTAGCAACTGGTCTAAATGGAGCAAGAGAAAAGCTGTTATCTATATGTAATGTGGCTTATAATCGTGGTGTTTCTGCTATGTCTGCAATGGGTCAGGCATTGTCTAATTCATTATCAGGTGCTGTAGGAATAGCAGAAAGAGTTGCAAACATAATTTCTGGTGCTGTTAGACAAGCAAATAGTATCAAAATGCCTAGTATACCAACAAGTCCAAGTGTAGGAACAGTTTCGCTTGCTCAACCTGCAAGTTTAGCATCTATGATGCGAAGCACAGATATAAGTAATTCATCTAGAAGCACAATTAATACTTCTTCTAGCAACTTCAACTTTGCGATAGACAAAGTTATTTCTAACAGCAATGCTGATTTAAAAAACTCAGCTAGAAGACTTACAACTTATTGTAAAAGAAGAGGTTTATTCTAAAATAAACTTTATCAGTAAAGATTAAGGTGATTAGTAATAATCACTTTTTTCTTTTCTGCTATTACAAAGAACTTCTAACTTTTTCTTTTAAAGTCTATGAAGTTTTAAACTGCATCAGTTGTTTATACTTTTCATACTTTTAGATTTACTGATGCACTTTAAACAACAAAGGCGAAGCCAACAATCGAAGATTGCTTGTAATAGCAAAAAAAAAGAAACCTTTGAATAACTGACAAAGGTTTAATATATTTCAAAAATGATGATTAAAAAATAAAGTTTAAAAAAATAAAAAAAACAATAAAAAACTAAATAATTTTTTAATTCATAATTTTTTAAAACTAGCTGGAAGCTAGTATTTTTCAACTAGGAGAGCTGGTTTCGCCAGCGACCCTATATAATTCTTTATTGTGCCTTAAACGATTTAAAATATGTTTTGTGTCTTCAAAGTGAGTAATAGCAATAGTTCCATGGTTTTACATTTCTAAAATACACCCCACCATTTTTACCACACATTTTTGAAGCTGTTTTTAGACTAAAAAATATTGGTATCCAATTTCTTATGTCGGACATTGTATGACAATGTATGACCTGCATGACAGTGCATGACATTTAGTTAAAAAATATTGGTATACAATATTGGTATACAATAAAAATATTGGTATCAAATAGTGAAAAATATTGTCAAAAACTATTGGTATACAATACTTAAAAATAATATAAAAAAGTATTGGTATACAATAGCTGTATATGTTGCAAATACTGATGTTTAAGCAGATAAAAAAAATAAACTTTCTACCATTTTTCTCTTTACAAATTATGGAAAAAATAGTATAATAGTATTATAGACACAAGGGAAACAAAAAAGACAAAAAGGGAGATTAAAAATGACAATAGAGTTTATCGTTCAAGGTAAGGCAAGAGCCAAATCACGCCCTCGCTTCTCTAGAGCTACAGGGAGAGTTTACACGACTAAAGAGGATAAAATATATGAACAGATGGTTAGAGACGCTTACAGAGGCTCTGAGAGCTTTCTAGATAGTAATGCACCATTAAGGGCTGAGATAGAAGTTTATCATCAAGTTCCAAAGAGTTATAGTAAGAAAAAAAGAGAGAGATGTTTAGCAGGACTTATATATCCAACTGTTAAGCCAGATTTAGACAATATAGCAAAGGTAATATTGGACTCCAATAACAAAATATTATACAAAGATGACTCTCAAATAGTTGAGTTATCAATAGTTAAGAGATATGCAGAAGCAGATTATGTGAAGGTCAAAATAAAGGAGATTAATGAAAATGAATAGAGCGACATTGCAAGATAGGGAAGAATGGTTTGTGGAGAGACTTAAAGAACAAGGCAAGTTTGAATATATCGGTGGCTATACAACAATGAAGGACGATGTCATACTAAAGCATAAAAAATGTGGCAAAACTGTTGTTCAGAAAGCTTACACTGTCATATATAGTGATATAGATGAATGTTATGAATGTAGCAGACATAGAAGGGGTTATGACTCAATAAAAGAAAATATAAAATATAGCGATACACTTGGCATCGTTGGTCGGAAGAAATTCGGAGCAAGATATAGGTATCATGTTAAATGTCGAGTATGTGGCGAAGAATATTACTTTAATAAAAAACAACTAAACGATGGAATAGTTTGTTGTAGTGGCACTACTTCTAGAATGGAAAGAATCGTGAAAGCTAAATCTATAGAAGTTGTTAGAAAGTTAAAAGCTGATATAGAAATCATAGATGATTTATCTTTAAGAAAAGTTATAGAAGAATCATTTAATGAACTTTCTTTAATAAGAAGTTGTGTTTACGATAAAGAAAAACTTTTTGCTAATATTCAAAATGAAGTTAAAAAAATATTAAATAAAAAGACTATAGGAAACTGTCCTGTATGTAATAAAAAGATAACAAAAAAATCTGATTGGCGAGTAGATTTTAATAATAATAAACAAAAAATATGTAAAAATTGTAAAAAAACATCAAAAATCGAAAAAAATGGTTAATTTTTATAAAAAAATGGTCAAAAAATTAAAAAAAAGTATCAAAATCGATTATTTTTTAATTGTACCATGCAAAAAAATGCAGTTAATTTATGCAAAACATATTAAATAAAAAAGGCGTTCAAAAATCGAAAATATTTTTTCAGGGCAAAATGACGATTTGTTGAAAGACCAACATAAATATATACTATCTACTTTAATTCCAACTTTAAAAATCTGCATAAAAAATCCTATTGGTATACAATATTGATACCAATAATAAAAATCAAAATAAAAATCGAAATATTATCCTTTAGAGGTTTTTATTTTTAATCCAAAATGAACCAAAAATAAAACATAAAAAACCAAAAATAATTCAAAGTTGAATCAAACAAAAGTGGGGTAAGTTTCTTTTCTAAAATGTGGGAAAGAGGTTTTACTTGAAAGCAACAAAAAACGATAGGGAATTAAAATTAAGTGCAAAAACAACTGCGAAAAAATACTTCTCAGACTTAAGAGAAGAAATGTTATTTGGGGATGAATTAATAGATTTCATAAGAGCTTCGGTTTTATGGGAAAAAGATGAAGGTTTTTGGGTTGATAGATACTATCAATATATAGCTGATGAAATAATGAATATGTATTTTAGAATATATCAAACATGTTCTTGTTGCTATAAACAATTTTATAAGAAAGATATGCGATATGTAGATAATGTAGGATATTGTGTAGATTGTTATAATGATAATTTTGAAGATAGAAAGAAAGAAGTAAAGACAAAAGAAAATAATAATATAACAAAGTTTAATGATTTATTTGGAGATAAATATGAAGTGTTAAGTAGAAAAGATGCAAGGAAAATAACACAGAATATGTATCTTAAAATAAGATGTAAAAAATGTGAAGCAGTCTTCTTAAAAAAACTAGCTAATGTATTTAGATTAGATAAAGATGAAAGAGAACTTTGTGAATGTAGTAAGAAAACAGGTAAGAAAAATATCTTAGCTGATTCAGAAAAAGGAAAAGAATTACTACTGATTGAAAAAAGGGAAAATGAAAAGAAAAGAAAAAGAGCTCAAAGGAAAAAGAAAAAAGATAAAGAGAAAGCTCAAAGATTACTAGAAGAAAGAGCAAAAAGGGAGTTATAAATAATGCTTGAAATCAAAATAATATCATTTTTAATTCTGTTAATAATCATACTAAGTGTCATAGGTGTTGTTGTAATAGCACTACTTGGTTTAATGTATTTAATGGAGTTTATATATAATTTGAAATAAAAAAGGGGACATATAGGAATGAAAAAGTCAGCGATAGATGTATTGTTAAATGATAAAAAAGATAAATGGACAATGTTAGAGAAAAGACATACAGGATTTTTAGTTAGATGTAATAAATGTGGAAAAGAACAAGGACTGTCTAAATATATGATACTAAACAACAAAGATGAATGTTTTTGTAGTAGCAAAAAGGGAAAGGCTATGGCTAAGAAAGAAGCTTTAAAGATGTATTTCTATATGACAGCAGAAGCTTACGCTACAGGATATGGTATGTTAGAGGGAGAAGAATTACACTCATATATAATAGATGTATTAAAAATAGAAAGTCCAGTCTTAGCTATGAATAGTGAGTTTTGTGAGATGGTAATAGATGCTATGTATGAAGTTTATAAAGAAAAGAAAGTTCAAAGATGTATCAACTGTGGGAAATTATATCCAGCTTGCAGAATGTATAAGAAAGCTTGTTTGAAGAAGTTTAAAGATAAATGTGTTGCTTAATAGATTGAGAAAAAATTGAGATTATAAGGAGAGAGTGTAATGAGAGATAAAATAAGAAACATAATATTAGTTTTAGGATTATTTAAAGCAAAGAATAGAGTTGTTCTTCTAAAGATATTTAATGAGAGTTATGCTACTTGGAAATGTGATAGAGATTTCAGATAAACAAAATAGAGAGCCGCAGCGGCTCTCTATTATATTATTTGAAAGAGGAAATTAATTATGGGTAAAGCTAAACTACACTTATAACTATAACAGATATATTTAAAAAAACTAATAAGAGGAGCTGTAATGATGTCCAAATTAAAATGCATAACTTGTATCCACTTAAACTTTAAAACGCTTGATAAGGGTTTTATAATCTGTGAGAAGCACAATAAGATAATAGAGGATATACAGAAAGGATATTGTATAATAAAAGAATAATTATTTTTTACAAATAGACAGGTTTAGTTATCAATTACTATATATTTACATATTATTAAGTATATTTACATATAAAGAAAGGTGGTTGATATACATGACAGTATACAAGAAATTAATGAATGTTCAATCAGAACTAAAAGCTCCAAAAGGAAACTACAATAGCTTCGGAAAATATTCATATCGTTCAGCAGAGGATGTTTTAGAAGCTGTTAAACCTATATTAAAAAAAGAAGGTTTAGCATTAATAATAAAAGATGATATAGTTGAGATAGGTGGAAGATTCTATGTGAAGTCAACTGCATCTGTAATAGATATAGAAACTGGTGAAAAAGAAGAAGCTGTAGCTTATGCTAGAGAAGATGAAACTAAAAAGGGAATGGATTTAGCTCAGGTGACTGGAAGTTGTTCATCATACAGTCGTAAATATGCTTTAAATGGACTGTTCGCTATAGATAGTTCAGAACTAGACCCAGATAAAACTAACACTCACGGTAAAGATTCAGAACAAAAACCAACACAAAGTTCATCAACTATAACAGAAAAACAAAGAAACTTCCTTCTTGTAAAAGCAAAAGAAAATAACTTTACTGAAGCTCAAATACTTCAAGTAATCAAAAAAGAGTTCAACTTAGACTCAATAATGAATATGAACAAAACTCAATTCGATAATATCCTAAGTAGAGTTCAAAAGAAATAACAAAAAAAGAGACTAAATTAGTCTCTTTATTTTTGTCCTTTGTTCTTCATTGTTTCAAGATATATCTCAACAATTTCTCTATCAATAATCGTATCCTTCACAGCATCCATTAATATCTTCTCCATAACAGCCGAAACACTACGACCATTCGCAACTGTTATTAATTTATGGAATACATCTTCATTCATTGAAACATTAATTCTCTTTCTAGCTTTCCTATTAGAAATCTTAATAGACTCCACAACAGTGTCCCTAGATGTTTTTGTAGTAGCAACCTCTTTATTGTTCTCAACTTTATTCTCAATAGTATTCTCAACTTTATTCTCAATAGCTGTAGTTTCATTAAGCTTTCTTAAATTATTATTACTCTTAGCTCTATCTAAAAATGGATTACTCATTATATAATCTCCTTTTCTTTCAATTCATTTACTATATCTATAAATAAGTTCATAGCTTTTTTATTTACTTTGTTTTCTTCTGTATAAGCTATTATATCCTTTTTGTATAGATTACAATTCCTAATAACAGAACTTTCTATCATCTTAGTTGATAAAAGATTTTCCTGTATTATATCAATACACTTCTCAAAAGGCTCATAAAGCTTCTCAGCGTCCATAGTCTTTTTATACTTATTTACTAAGATAGCATACTCTGGCATCTTAAAACCGTTATTAAATCTGTATAATGAGAATTCATTAATAAACTTCGCTATTGCTTCTATACTATCTATGTTATTGTATTCAGATACAAATAATAATCTATTGCAAGTGTTTAGTATGTTTCTTCCTAAAACAGAAGTTGAAGGTGATATGTCCCAGATTATATAATCATAACTATTAACAGTATCTATGTTGTCTCCTAACCACTTTGCTATTACAAGGTCTCTTTCAGATGTATCATCTATCTTAAGAAGAACCTCTTCCATATATCGCATATCCCTGCTAGCAGGTATTATATCTAATGTTGGATATTCAGGAATAAATCCTCTAATAATTCCATCAGCCATACTTGTTGTATTAGCATTTAATATTAAATCACCAAAAGTTAAATCTTCATGGTCATAATCATATAATCTAGATGTAAGATTACTTTGTGGGTCTCCATCTATAACTAAAACTTTCTTTTGTTCTCTTGCTAAATATAATGCTAACATACAATTGTAAGTTGTCTTAGCTACTCCACCTTTATTATTGTATGTAGATATAATTATTGTTTCTTTCTTCATAAGTTCAATCTCCTTTTATAATCACTTATCTATATTATAATCATAATTATCATCACTTGCAATACAAAAATGTATTTTATTTGAACCAGACTGTATCATACGAAAACTTTGAACCATATTTAATACAAAAAGATTCAAAAAATATTCAAAAAAGTTTCAAAAATGGTTGACATTATTTTCACACAGTGTTATTATATAAGTATAGAAAACCTGACAAGGTACTCTTGTATTAAAACTACTAATATGTAAACTGTAAAATATTGTAATCTAATTTTTTCAATTTATTCATTGGATTTATACACAATGTAAAAACTCTACCTTTTTTATTTTACTTATAAAAAAGTAGTTGCAGATTACTCTACAACTACCATGGTTTAATTTATCCTTATTTATATTTACTTTTATTCAAGGTCTAGAAAGATTATATCTGTATTATAATCGTCTAGACCTTTTGACGTTTTATTAAGAATTGCTTCTTTTAGTGGATGCTTCTTAAGTCTTTTTAGGTATCTTACATAATCCTCATGAAACATTGGGAAGTAAGTATATACATTTCCTCTACCATCATTTACCCAAAATACCTTTTCTAATTTAGCTCCTTCTTCGCCTTCTCTAACATCACATAAAACATATTTAAAACCACTTCTACCGAAGTTATCTCCTTCATGTTGTATATGTATTTCAAAAGGCATTTTCTTACCTGCTAAAAGAGTTTCTCTTCTTAATTGAGTTATGAAGTAAGAAGCATCTGGCAACTTATCTAGCTTATCCATATCAACTATAACTATCGCATCTTCATATTTATCTTGATTGTTTTCAAAGAAGTTTACTATTCTTGAAAATGCAGTAAATGCTATTAAGTTTGATACATAAGTTCTAGCTATTATTCCAAGTAATTTTACATACTTTCCAGCTAATATACCCCCCAATCTTATAACCTCTTGAGTGTCTTCTACCTTAAAGTCTTTCATCGCTACTATTAGTTCTTTCAATTCTTTAAACATATTTTTCTACCATCCTTTTCATTTTTTATTACTATAAATAATATGATATTAGTAAAAAAAATATAACATACGATGTAAAAAAATAAACAATTTAGAAGAAACCTATATGTTTTTGTAATAGCAGTTGATATAATAAACTCATATCAAATACAAATTGACCACAAGAAATACTACTTATATGTTGTTTTTACATTCCAATACTTTTTTAATAGGGCTTAATCAAGCCTTATTTTTTTGTAGAATTATATTAATTTTTGCGATAACTTGTCGTATAATAAGAGTATAAAAAGATGACAAACACTAAATAGAAAATTACCCATACTTTTTTGCTACGATTCCAACTTACTCAGATTGCCTCTTAATAGGGGCAATTTTATTTTCCTTTAAAATAATTTTAATTTTTGTTATATAAAATATAAAAGTTGCATATAATTTAATTAAATATCAACCAAAATTATTTTTTTATGTGTCGAATGGACGGTAAAAAAGAGAAAAGGAGAGCTGGTTACTCTCCTTTTTTTCTTGTGTCTGCAACTATATATGCATCAAAACCTTTCTCAAGCATTTCTTTTTTTCTTCTCTCAGCATTTTCCTTAACACTATAAGAACCAACACAAACACGATACATTGTAGTAGCTTCTTCTATCTTTTCATCAGAAGCTTTCGCTTTAAGACCAAACCCACCACAAACTTCATCAACGATGATAGTAGCTATTTCTTTTTTATGTTTCATATATAAATCCATATCAGACTTATTAGATATGAAGCATACCTCCAATATAGTTCCATGTATATTCTTCTTCATTGGCTCTCTAAGGATGCCGTAATAATCAGTTGATGCTGTATATCCATCAACCCAAGCTCCACCTGATATACGCCTTTTAGTGCCACGATTTACAAATCCTAATTTATTAAATCTATCTAATATCCTATCTTCAATCTTAGTAGATTTCTCTTTGGCATTAACTATTATTTCAGTTCCTTTAGCTGCGGCAGTAGCACTATTGAAATGTATACTCATAAAGTAATCCTTAGAAGTTAGATTACTTGTTATGAACTCTTCTTCTCCATTACCTGAGTGCATATTAACACCATCTGTTATAGCTTCAACTTCAAATCTTTCATTAGCTAACTTAACACACATATCAGCTAACTCTCTTGCTAGTATATGCTCCTGATAAGCTTTTCCATTTGCATCCTTAACACCGACAGCACCTGTCTTTTTGTTAGAATGACCTCCTAAAAATGCTATTTTCATATAACCATCCCCCTATTTTTCATCTTTAATATTTTTTAAATCATCTTTTACATCTTCTAAATCAGATGCTATTCTATGAGTAGCTTCAGAAAGATTCTTTAATTCATCTTTCATTTTATCCATAAAGTCCATCAATCTTTGCTCTCTAGCAGTAGCTGTATCTAGTGTGTACTTTAATAGCCATACGAAAGCAACAACTACAACTCCATTTTCAGTTATAAGTTTAATTAGTTCTTCCATTTTTCATCACCTTTCCGATGAAAAACACTAAATATATTCTTGTAATAGCAACTATAAGCTCTTACTTACTACCTTTTGTGCTATTGTCTTAATAGCTTTTTTCATTGATTTTGCGAATTCACTATTTAACTCACCTAACTCAACACTTATTAATTCTCCATCAATATTCCTTTCAGTTTTTACTATTCGAAAAGGAACATATAGAGATGAAATTAAATTGTGTTGTATTAAAATCTTATCATACAGTTTCACATCCTTGAACATCTCTCTAAGCTGTTTTGGAAGTTCATCCAACTCAACCTTCACATTCTTAATTGAAAGGCTTTTAAGGGCTATGTGAGCCTTTGCTATCTTAGTTAGTTCTGTTTTATTTGAAACATCTGATTCAGTTATAACTTTTTCTATCCAGAAAGGGTAGCCAGCATTTCCTATCGTATCGTGCTTTACATTTTTAACGATAACATCATCTTTACCTTTGATAGTGATACTAGTGCAAAAATCTTCTGTTGTATCAGTTATCTCTAGACTTCTTATCTTCTTTTGATTAAGTCTTATCCCTGTGTCTTTGCCAGACCCCTTAGAGTCCTTGTATGTAGATGTAGAATAGTCCTTATTAGCTTCATATAGATAATATCCTACACGATAATTATCTCTTGTTATCTCAATATCAACATCTATGCCGTCTCTCGCACAGTTATCTTTGAAGTCTTCTATAAGAGACTCTATCTCTTCTTGTATAGAGTTATCACTAGATTCAAACTTCTCAAGAGTTCTAGATTTAAGTCTTCCTAGGTTATAAGATATTGAAAATTGTTTAAATTGAGATAAAGCTGACATATCTTTTGCTATCGCTTCAAAAGTTTTATTTTCATATTTCTTATTAACTACCACATTGAACCTGTTATCATAGCTTATATGCTTTGCAAAGATTTCTTTTGTGTCATCTTCGCTAGAATAGATGATTTCTTCAATCCTAAATAATTGACCATCGGCAAGGATTAATCCCATCTTTTCAAAGTTATCAAAGACTACACAGGAACTATCCACTACTAACTCAAGATTATATTCTTCAGCACTTTGAGTTATAGTAGACTCAACAATACCATCTATGAAACCGTATCCAGTATTTTTACACACATTATCAAAAGATTTAGTAGGAGTAATCTCATTAGCGTCATATAGAGTAGGTTTAGTATGAAATATTGCCATTAGAACTCCCTCCAATTTGAGACTATCTTTACTTGACTGTTATTTTTAACTAAATTATCACACAAGCTAACTCTTGTTAGTCTAGGTTTTAGTATAGGGAAATCGCAATCAAGAGTCATAAGATAGTTGTAATTCTTATTGGTAGTGTCTTCATATACAACTTCATTTTCGCAATCAACAACTACATGAATATACTTAGTAGGAACACCAGCATAACTTTCATTGTGAGCGTATAGATTAAGCTCAGTTTCAACTTCATCTATTTGAGAATATAATTTTATGCTTACAACTTTCTCATTGTTCATATCAGGTTCTACAAGACTTTCATGAGGTATTTGTAGATATATTTTCGGATATGATACAGAATAGTTATTGTATATTTCAGAACCATCAACTAAAACATCTTTTCCAGTCTTTCTATCTTTCACAAACTTTGTTCCATCCATTGCATACTTATACGGTTGAAGAATAAACTCTAAGATAACTTTGTATCCTATTTCATCGTGGATAAACTCTTCAATCTCGATATTAGTAGACAACCTTGCTTTTTTGTAATAGCGACTATCCCAACCACATATAAGCCTAAACTCTTTCATCTGACATAATTGCTTTAATTTTGCCATTACAACGCTAAAGTTCTCTGATTTGATATAGAACTCTATTTCCATTTCAGTCGTGCTGTAAGTGGCATTAGAATGGATTATATCACCATCGAAATCTATCTCTTCAGTTGCATCTACTTTCATAATAGGAAGTTGTTCAATTGGTTTTTCAGATAAAGACATACCTAACACAGAAGTATTAAAGAAGAATTGAGGATGCTCAGGAGAATAACATTCTATCCACCACTCATTCTTATATTCAATATTGTATTTAGGAGTCTCAGCAAACTCTGGAAGAGTAGGAATAGTATCTTCGGATTCTTCGCCATCTCCACCTATTCCTTCAACTACACGCCCAGTGTCCTTTAAGTATTTGGATGGCACATATGCATATTGATTAAGATACCATACCGTAGACCAGTTATCTCCTGCTACATATTCAGTGACTAATAGTTCAGTTCCCTTTTTTACAGCTTCTATAATTGTTCCTTTCCAACTAGGAGATGTTCTAACATTGATTGCAGCAGTAGTTGTCATAACCATCGCCCTTATTGGAGAAGATGAGTTTATAGGTGTCCTAAGGTAAAGCAAACTACACCAAGCAAAGCCACCTTTGTATTTAATTCTAGCCCAGTTTCCTTTACGGCTTTCAACTTCTACGATTGTTTTAGGATATAAGACACCAAATATTTTATAGTTAGTTGAAGGACCCTTGCGGACATTTAAAAAGTCGCATCTATACACTTCAAGTTTTTGATAAGTCGTTTTATTTTTCTTCATTTCTCGACCTCCTTTTCCTTAAATTATACAGGAGCAAACATAAAAAAAAGACACCTCAAGGGTGTCCTTTCTTAGAAGTGGAACAGTTGATTATATATCATTGTTCTTTCAGTTTTATCGTCTTTTGTAAGTCCTAGCTTTTCACATCTATCTTTGAACTCATTATATTTTGCTACGAATTCGCTAAATGGAATTGACTTTAATTTACTTCTATGACCATTTTCTATCATATCATCGATACCTTTACCGTATCTTATGTCCCAGATAGCAACTCTTACATTTTTATTAGTATAATCACTTAGTTCTTCTTCCATCATTTTCATAAACTGTTCTGCTATTAAGAAGTTGAAACACATATCAGCATCGAAAGCTATCATTATATTCTTAACTGGTCTTATATTATTTATATAATCTAATTCTTGTTTAACTCTACCTCTCCAGTTATTAACTCCTGCAAGACCTATTGCTATTGAGTTGAACTCTTGGTTTATAGCTATGTTTTTGAATTTACCTTCACCTATGAAAACTGTTGAAGCTGAGTTTTCTATTAATTCTTTAGAAGACATTTTTTCTGCATCTACTACATTTAGTGGATAATCAACTGATACTGGAGTTCCGCAACTAGCTCCTCCGAACTTATCAGATGATAACCAAAGATATTTAGTATCTTCAAATTGTGTTCTAACTTGTATTCCTATTATTTTCCCTTGAGCGTTTCTAGCTTTAAGTGCTAGACCGTAAAGTGGAGCTAGTTTTAATCTTTTACCTCTTAACATAAACCCTGGCACAGAAGCTATATCTTCTACTGTGTAAGAATACTCTTTTGCACACATCATTATTAGTTGACCCATCTTAACATCATTTACATTTCTTAATGAGAAGAAGTCTTCCATCTTATTTTCTTTGACACCTCTATTTCTGATATAATCCTTATCAGCTGGTGTTATACCACAAACTTGAGCTAGTGTATCGTATACATTGTGATATAGATTAATTTTATCTTCACTTAATTCCTTTTTAGATTCTTTTTTAATTTCAACTTTTTTAATTTCCTTTTCTTGCACCTTAGCTACTTGAACCTCAGCATCTTCTTGATAACCAAACTTCTCAGCTAGCCCTATAACAGCCTCTTTGAAGTCTACATTGTGTATTTTAGAGTATAATGTGATACCATCCCCTTTTGCCTCACAACTCCAGCATTTAAAATTATTTATGTCATCCTTAATTGTTAGCTTTGCTTTAGCTCTACATATTGGACAGTCAGCTCTTTTGCTACTGTTGAAGTAGATACCTTCCAAAGAACATACCTCCCTAACTGATGCATATTCCTTAACAAAATCTCTCATCTTATGATTATATTTCATCATAATATCAACCCCTTTCATTATTTTTCTATATATTTCCTATACTTAATTATATAAATATTTGTAAAAAATATCAATAAGTGTCGATAAAAATATTAAAAAGAAAAAAAGGTATTAAATACCTTTTAATCTTTCTTGTATTTCATCGTAGTAGAAGATGAAATCTAATTCATCGAGTGCTCTTTTACCTTTTTCAGATGTCTCATTGTGTCTCATCTCGACGTTATTATCTTTTTTGTAATGATATATGAAAAAGTCATAACCTTTATAAGTGCAGTCATAAGTTGTGCAACCGTCTCGCCATACTTCTTTTTCTATCACTTTTATTTTATTTTTACTGCATTTATATTTCGAATACAGCAATATAGCACCATCTATTGAATGTTCTACCTTATTATATTCCATATTACAAATCACCTCCTAATCTTTCCACCAAATAACTTCTTCTAGATATTTGAGTTTTCTTATTAGCACTAGCTTCAAGTGCTGATTTTTGACCTATTATTGAAAGTAGCTCTTTCGCTCTAGTAAAGCCAGTGTATACTAAGTTCTTACTTAGCATCAGAGAGTGTTCTTGCATACACATACATATTACAGCTTTGTATTCAGAACCTTGAGATTTATGGATTGTAATAGCATAAGCAAGCTCAAGTTCAGAGAACTCTTCATTAGAGTATACTACTATTTTGTCGAACTCTTCACCAGTTAGTTCATCAACAATTTTATCAGGATATTTAACTGTTATTGTAGCTAGTTTCTTGTTATTAGGATTAGTTTTGAAATCTATTATCTCACCAACTTCGCCATTAAAGACATCTAAGTCATAATTATTAGTGTTTTGCATAACCATATCACCGATTTTCATGTCGTATCCATTAGCACGAATACTATCTGTATTAGGGTTTAGAGATTGTATTAGTTTATTTAAAGCCTCTGTTCCAAACATACCTTTTCGAGTAGGAGTTAGGATACATATTTCTTCTTTAGTATAGCCCTTTTCTAACATTCTCTTATAGTGTGCTATAACAGTTCTATGCACTTTTGTATAATCGCTATTAACTTCTGTTAGGAAGCAGTCATCTTTGAACATAAAGTCTTGTTGACCTTTTACTATTTGATGAGAGTTATGAACTATATTACTTGTAGAAGCCTGTCTAAATATCTCAGTTAGCTTAACAGATTGTATTTCTTGAGCATTAATTAAGTCTCTTAAGATTAATCCAGCACCAACTGATGGAAGTTGTTCATCATCTCCTACAAACATTATTTTAGTTCCTTGTTTCACTTTCTCAAGTAAAGTAAAGAACATATATATATCAACCATTGATGATTCATCTATTACTAAGAAGTTAGCTTTTATAGGTTCACTTAGGTCTGCTTGTTCAAATAGTTTTATGCCTAAGGCTCTATGTATAGTCATTGCTGGTTCATTACAAAGCTCTGTTAGTCTTCTAGAGGCTTTCCCAGTTGGAGCCATTAATAGAGTAGTATTAGGTTTTCCGAAAGCATCACAGTATCTTCTATAAACTCTAAGTATCATATTAGTTGTCGAAGTCTTACCTGTGCCAGGTAGCCCACACAATACAAAGAAGTTATTTTTCATAGCCATATGAACTGCTTCTCTTTGTTTGCTAGCAAGTTTTATTCCTTGTTTAGCTTCTTCTAAGTCGATTATAGTATCTATTGTATCGAAATCGTAATCTTCATCATTAGAATTGATTGCTTTTAGTCTATTAGCTATTCTAGTTTCTAGATAATACATATCACGACGATAAACCCTTTTCATATCATCTACTATTAGATTACATTTAGAAGTCTTATAAGCTTTATTACCATCGTAATTTAATTCAATTAAGGCTTCCTTAATCATAACACTTAAATCAACTGTTATAGGTTCAAATAGTGATTTATTGTTCATATATTCTGCTAGGTTTTCTTGTATCTCTTCAACTGGAACATATACATCACCTTTTGTATCTAACTTCATTTGAACATATCCTTTAATTCCAGCTTTGATTCTATCCATATCTATGTTTTTAAATCCAGCTTTTAACCCTGCATCATCTATCTTCTTGAAGTCTACATAACCTGCAAATACATATGGATTTTCCTTTAAATCAAGTAAACAACCTTTTCCGAATTCCTCATATAAGACATTTGCCATTTTTACATCTAGGTTGTTCATTTGTAGGAACATTACTATATCTGCAAAGTTTTCATGGAATAAAACTGACTCTCTAATTTCAACTATTTTTTTTGGTCCTAAACCTCTTATATTAGCTTTTCTAAGTATCTTTTCACCATCTTTAGAAGTAATCTTTTTGATTGCATCTACACCTAATTTATCTACTATAGCTTGTGCTATTTTTGGACCACACCCTTGAACCTTCTTAGCGAAGAATTTAACTAACTCATCTTCTGTTTCATATTTTTGTATCTCAACTTCTTGTAATACAAGATTAACTCCCCATCTTGGGTCTACATTAATTGAACAAGTTGCATTATAAGTATCACCTTCAACACAACTTATCATGTTCCCCTTTATAATCATTTCTTTTTGAACTGCTACTCTATGAGTATCACCTTCTTCAAACTTAACGTTTGAAACAGACGCTTTAAATATTCTATACATATTCTTACTATCTTTCTTGTTAGTAAGAACTCTCTTAATTTTAAATGTGCATTTCATAACCCCTCTCCCCTTTCTAGTAATTATTTAGTAGTAAATAAAGAATATAATAGATATTCCTAAAATGGAATATCTATTGTATCCTCTGAGCCATCTTCATACACTACATTGGTATTTCCATACGAATCTATGTAAGTTTTTACAACAACTGGCTCTTTAGATTGCTTTTTATTCTTTCTTGGTTTTACCTTATTGCTTTTACTTAGTTTTTTCTTAGCTTCCTCAGATTTTTGTTTCTTAGCTTCTCTAACACTTTCTTCTACAACTATTCTTTCAGATATTTCAACAACCTTGTCGCTCTTGATAAGTATTGTTTCTCTATCTACAACTCTTTTCATATTGTATTTTTTCTTGTTAGTTTCAGTAGCTTTTATTTTCTTAACATTTGCTTCTAGAAGTATTCTATCTTCTAGTAGATTATATAATTGTTCTTTTTCTTGTCTTTTGTAGAACCTGCATTTCTTATCTATTTTCGAGATAACTGACGATAATGCTATATAACCTTTTTCATCAAGCTCTTTGTTTATATCTTTATTAGCTCTGTTTAAGAAACTTATTTCTTTTTTTGTAAAGCTACAAGTTTCCTTAATAGACTCATCTAAACTAACCTTATTACGATATATCTTATTGCTTCTGATAGCCTTAGCGTAAACTTCAGCTTGTGCTAACTGTTCATCTGTTATTCTATTAACTTGATATACAGAGACATCTTTTATCCAATATTCTTCTTTATCTTTTCTATATTTGATTTTTCTTTTTAGCACGCTTGGTATTTCATCTGATTGTAATCTAGTTATAAAACCTAACTCAGCCATCAAGTTTAACTTTTCCATGATTGAGTTTCCTTTTGCTTGCTTCTTAATATCTTTAAAGTATTCAAGAATTATACTTCTACTAGCATAAAAGCTGTAGTTGTATTTTTCACCTTCTGTTGCATATGTAATTGCAATCTCATTGTAGTCTTCTAAGAACTCTTCTAGTCTTCTGCTTTTTATAAGCTTTCCTAGTTCAGATTTCTTATCCACCTCTCTAAGTTTTTGCATATTGTAGTTTAATCTTTGCTCTGTTTCAGCGTAGAAATCACTAACAAAATCCAAATTGAAAGCTTTTCTTATTAATCTAACTATTGTTCTATGATTACAGCTTGGATATTTAGCTTTAAATAACTCTACCACTAATTCAGAGAAAGTAATCGTTTCAGCACCAGCTTGGCAACAAGGGCAACTATATAACCATATTTGACTATCTGTAGCCTTGAAGAAGTTCGCATGTGATAAGAAATTACAGTCAGGTCTTAAACAAGCACCGTGCTGACCTTCTTTAACTCCTAAAAACATCTCTATATCAAGGCGGTTGATAGCATCAAACATCTCTTTTTCCCCATCAACTTCTCCAAGCTTATTACCTTCGAATACTAACATCTTAAGCACCTTTTGGAAAAGCTCTTCTTGTTGCATATACTTAGTGTGATAAGTAGCTTCTTTTCTGTTTGCATATAGTTTTTCAACCATAATTATCATCTCCTTTCTTAAGTTATATAGTTATAATATTGATTTTACATTTTTTTTATAACAAAATCAAGTTCAAAATGATAAAAAGTGGGGTATCTGTTTTTAATTCCATAGTGGAAACTGTTGAAATATAGCTATTTGCTTAAATTATTTAGCTAAAAACTTTTTGCATATCTGTAATACATTTTAAATAATAAATATAGATATAACTAATAATTAATTAATGAAAAATAGCTTCAAAAATGTGTGGTAAAAATGGTGGGGTGTATTCCAAAAACATGAAACCGTGGAACTATTGCTATTACTCACTTTGAAGGCGTGAAACATATTTCAAAACGTTTAAGGCACAATAAAGAATTATATAGGGTCGCTGGCGAAACCAGCTCTCCTAGTTAAAAACACTAGCTTGCGAGCTAGTTTTTCTATTTTTGAATTAAAAATAAATTGATATTTTAAATACTTTTTTTAGGTTTATTTTTAAATTAAAAGTTATTAGAAATATCAAACTTTATTTTCTTATTCAAAAGTTTCTTTTTTTGCTATTACAAAGAACTCTGTTCTCTGGCTTCGCCTTTGTTGTTTAAAATGCATCAGGTAAATATAGATGATGCACTAAATCTTACAAGCCAAAAGCCATCTATAAGCCTTTTGTAGTAGCAAGAAAAAAATATAATTTTGAAACAATTTTTTCCATTTTTATCTAGCTAAAATTGTTGAAATATAGTATAATAAGTATATAAAAAATATTAAAAAATATTCAATTTTATCATTGTAAAAAATATTATAATTAATATGAAATGTATAAGAATTATTGTTTTACAAAAACCTGATAATCACTAACTGTAGACACTTTCCTATAATGGAAGGTGTCTATTACATTATCAAGAGAAATGTAATACAAAATAAAAGCTAGTATGCAAGTAGCGAAGAGGGGAGATTTAGTATTATGATAAAAAACAAAAGATTAAAAGGTAGTTCAAATAACAAGATAAAAACAGCTGATATTGTATCTGCAAGACAAAATACAAATAATAGAGGGTTTTTGGATAGGCTTAGTATAGGAACACAAGGGGAATTAGTTGTAAAAGAGTTCTTATTAAAGTCTAACTATAACTACATAGACTGCACACGAAACTCAAAGATGTTATCTCAAGCAGAGATATTAGCGTATGAGAAAGCAGAAATAGATTTATTAGTTGAAAGCCAACTTGACTATACAACAAAATCTGTGGAAGTGAAAACATTCTCAAAGAAGATAGAAGACCAATCGCATCTTTGCATAAAAGTTTCAACTCAATATATAGATGAACAACAACAAATAATAAAACAAGATGATGCTTATCTGTATCGTTCTAGAGCAGAATATCTATTTATAGTGTCTCTACCAACTAGGAATATATTTTCGATTAGAACACAAGACCTTAGAGATTATATAGAAGCTAATGAGGGAAATGCTTCTAATGTGTATTATAAAACTTATAAGGACGACAAGGATGCTAATCATAAGTATGATAGATATAATAAATGTGCTTATGTTAATATCCAAGACCTAATAGATAAGAGATTATTAAAAAATATGACTAAACTAGAAGCTTAAAAAGCTTCTTTTTTTGTTGCATATGTTTTTAATGCTATTTATACTTATATTGTTATATTTTTCAAAAAATCGTCTATAATAATTAATAACTAAAATAAAAAAATAATTTGAAAGGCGGTTGATAATATGAATAACAATAAAGTTGAATTAAAAATATTTGGGGCAGGAGGTAATTACACTTACATAAATGCTCTAGAAAAAGATGAAATAATAAAAATATATGATAATCTATACAGACCTGAGATTATAAAGGAATTAGCTAGACTAAGTTGGGATTATGCAGATTCTATAACAGGAACTGCAATGTGTAGAATAAACTTAAAAGATGGTGAGATTATATATGATGTAATGCAAAAAGGGAACTTTGATATGTATCCAAGTATATATCCAGTTGTGGCTAGTGTTAATATATCTCTACATATATTAGATAGTGATGATGACTATGACTCATATGAAGATTATCTACTTAATGAAGAAGATATATTCAATGAAAACTTTATCGAAATATTAGATGAAATATACGAAACAGGAGTGCAATGTGATTAATTATTTGAAATCTAAAAACAAAGAAACGGTTGAGAAGTTTTTTAATGAAGCTCTACAAGATACGAAAAAGCATCTTACAGAACTACAATTCTAAAAGATTTACAAAACAACGCTTATGTTAATAGATATTAAAGGGAGTTTTATAACTCTCTTTTTTTATTTACCAAACCATCTCAACTCTCTGTTGTAATAGCAAATAACAAAGTGTTTCATGTATATTAAATCTTATTTAATATACATAGAGTCTCTTGCTAAACTCAATCATCACCTCTCCATACTATATCCCTATACCCTCACTCTAAAAACTCATACTAATATACTAGGTCTCTGAAATCTCATATATGGTATACTAGGACTCTAAAACCTCATATATATACATCTGGTATACTACCCTTCTGAAACCTCATATATTTTAGAACTTTACTACTACTCTAAAATCTCATCGCAATTGAGTATTCAACTCAACCCTTATCTAAACATTATCTAAACCCTCAATCTAAACATACTCTAAATTACACTCTAAATTATCCTTTCTCACGCTTGAAAATATTCAAGCGTACATTTAGTCTCTTTCTTTCTTTCAAACTCAAACTGGGACAATATAGGCTATATTTTTAATATTTTTTATTTATAGTTATTATTTACTACCTGTTTTTATTAGTTTTTAATGTATATTAATTTTTATTATTTGTTTTTAATTATTTTTAATTAATTTTATATATATTTATACATTAATATATATTGATTATATATAATGAACCATTATTGTATCTTATTGATACAGTATGTATTATATATAAACCAATGTGGTTCAAATTAGGTTTTTATCTAAACCTTATTTAAATCAAAAAAGAAGCTAATGTGATATTAATTAGCTTTGATTGATTGATTTATTTATAGTTAGACTAATGAAACAAAGGATTGAATGATTGAATTAGATGATTGATTGTTTGAGTGATTTTTAAGTGATTTTTAAGTGATAACAGAAACCCCATATTTAAAAACAGTTTTTCCTCTTTAATACACCCAAAATCTCTACTTTTCTATAACATACTCTCTAGCAATTCCTATACTCTATCTAAAAATTATCTATACATACTCTAAAAAAGCTTCTCTATTGATTTAATAATGAATGGACTAATGAACGCCATACTCGCATCAACAAGTTGATGCTCGAACCTATAAAAAGTAAGCATCTCTATTTAAAGCAATACTATTGAAACTCTAAATAACTATAGAAAGTATCTCTTTTGATAAAGTATTGATATGGTATTGAATGATATAAGAACCATATCTGAATGAAATGAGAACTATTTATGAATCATTAAGAACCTATCTGAACCATATCTGGATTAGTTCTGAATTAGTTCTGAACTATATCTGAATAAAAAATAGTCTTCGAGTATCTCTATAGGTAGCGAGGCGAACAAAGTGAGTCGAGTGTCCCTCTTTATTTACTCCGAATTTATTCTTTATCTTTCCTAAATTTCCCCCCGAATATTTTGAAAAAGTCTTGCAGGCTCCTGCACACACAGGAAAGAATTTCTCTCTATATATATGCACATATGTATTAAGGGGTTGACATAAGCTGTGATGAAGAATATGATGAATACATAGGGGATATATAGGGACTTCCTATATAGATATACTATGTAGTTCCAATAAAAATATTTTGAAAAAGTGTATTTTTTGAAAATGATAATTGAGAGTCTTTATTGATTGATAATGATTGTTAATTGAGAGTCGTTCTCAATAAGAAATAATAATTATTATTAATTGATAGTTATTATTGATTGATAATTGTTATTAATTGATAACTATTATTTATTGATAGCTATTATTTATTGATAACTATTATTTATTGATAATTATTATTTATTGATAATAGTTCTAAAATGATAATAATTAGTAATTGAGAATAGTTCTCAATAAGAAAAAAATAAAAAAAATGGAGATTTTTTATCTCCATTTTTTTATCTATCGCTGTTCTCCCATCTCTCTTTATTCTCTGTATAATAATGTAATAGAATGCTATTAAGTTCATCATCTTCTTCAACTGCATTTTGGTGGCTACAGTATAGGTCATATAGGTCAGGCTCTTCATCGCTGTAGTAAGTCAAGATGTAGTCTACAACATGGTCAGTCAATCCTTCATTTATATAGTCCATTATGTGAGCATTGTAGTAGTTATAACAGTATCTCTTAACAAGCTCCCTAACTCCTTCAACTGCTTCTACTTCTTTCTGAATCTCTTCAAGATTTTCAATAAGTGTACTAATCTCCTCCTGAGCGTCTTGCTCATATTTTGCGAAAATTATAGACATTTGGAAGCTGTCAAAGCTTTCGCCGTCGTATTCTATGCCGAACTCTTTTGAAAGCTCATCCACTTGCCATGGCTCTATCTTAGAGAAAGCCTTATTTATTGCACTTGTATAAACTGGCGTTACAGCTTCAGCCCATTCCCACGCTACATCCCTTAGTTTATCCTCTAAGTCATCAATGCTCTCTATGTTGTCGTAGTCTACTATATAGTCATTCAATATGTCTAAGGCATTTGAACAACTATAATAAATCCAACCCGCTTTCATCTCTTTTATTTTAATCACTACATTATTATTATTTATTAATATATTATTATTTGTCATAATATCAACCTCCTAATAATAATCTGAGTTTCGCTGTATTCAATTTTTTTACTGGGGAGTCCATCTCATTACCGCCGATAGCTTTTAGAACTATCAGCGACCCAATTGAATTGGCTGCCCTCAGATTGTTTTAATTATTTTTTTATGTCCAGCTGTCTGCTGATTATGTTGAATACTATGCGGGGGGTGATTGAGTTATAACAAAGGCGGCTCAAATCTGGAAGTGGCTTAAATACTGGGCTGTAAGTGTGGGGACACCCCCCTATCCTTGATTTTGCAAGTGTTAGAGAGATGGGTATTACCATTTAAATTTTTTCCAATTTTCTAGTTAGGGGTCTCTTGAAACCCAGTAATATGCTCATTCTTTATCGCTTTATACTACTAAGTCCTGATTAAAAGTATTAGAATTATAAATTAAATGTTATATACTCTCTTTATTAATAAAATGGAGGGAGAAATATGGAGAATAGATTAAGTGGGGCACAGTTAGCAGGTGGAAACTCTTCTACTAAAAGAGAAGAAAATGATTATTATGCTACGGCACCAGAAACAACAAAATTATTTTTAGATATATTTAAAGAAGATTTAGGAGAGAGTATATTAGAACCAGCCTGTGGAGAAGGGCATTTAGCAGAAGTTTTAAAAGAATATTTTCCTAATAGTAATATAGATTGTATAGATTTAATTAATAGAGGCTATGGAACTGGTGGAATTGATTTTCTTACTTATAATACAGATAAAAAATATGATACTGTAATTACTAACCCTCCCTTTAAATATGCGAAAGAGTTTATATTAAAAGGACTTGAATTAAGTAATAGATATGTAATTATGCTTTGTAAAATACAACTACTAGAGGGCGTTAATAGAAAAGAAATGTTTTTTAATACACCTCTTAAATATATATATGTTCATACGACAAGACAAGCCACATGGAAAAATGGAGAAGAAACAGATAGTAGAGGCAAAAAATGGGCGACAACTATGTGTTTAGCTTGGTTTGTTTGGGAAAAAGGATATAATGAAGAACCTATTGTGAGGTGGATTTAATGGAGAATAGAAAAAAATACTATTAGAAGAGTTTTATAAGACAAAATAATTGTTTATAACTATGTGGATAATATGGATATTTTTTCCATAAAAAAAAAGAGAAGTTATTTAACTTCTCTTTTCAAACCTCCTCAAAATTGACCTATTTAAATCGCCTCTAAGAGCTTTCAAAATATCTATCCAATACTTTTATCAAAAGAAATACCAAAATGGCTCTCAATAGTCTTTAATTCTGTATAATTGAATTTCCTTATTCCTTTGAGTTTTTTATATAGCGTTTGAGAAGAAATGTTTAGCTTTGTAGTGGCAAAATGTGCTCTGCTATTACAACAAGGACAATTGTCGATTGCTCTAGCTATCATTTTATTCTGTTCATCAGTTGTATCTACCGTTATGTCCTTTTCTTTTCTAAGCAAGAACTTAATTATCCTCTCTTTAGCTTCTGCATCTCTATTAGGAAAGTTTTCATTTACATATTTTTCTGCTTCTTCTCTAGTTTTCATTTTTTTTATTCTCCTTAAATTATATCGTGGTATTATAAAAAGAGCCTAGATTAAACTAAACTCTCTATTAATAAGTTTTTTAACTGTCTATCCATCTCTTTATGCACTATTAATGAGTTTCCAATGCTTGTAAGAATTGCAACATAGCTATCAAAAAACCCTTCAACGGCTACTTCATGTTCTGGTTTAACATCAGCTTCTTCTTTGGCATCTATTATCAGTCCATTTATTTTATCTATACTAATAATTCCTTCCATATCCATTATTGTTCTTTCATACATATACTTATAATTTTCCCACACATCCATTAGGATACCTATATTATTCATAAAATCCTCTTTTGTAGCATATCTTCTTTCCATAATTAATCCTCCATAATTCTTTTGTAGTGGCATTAAATATCATCGATATATTATGGTATTATCATAACATAATTCAATTTTTTTGAAAATATGTTTTTAGTTATGAATATTCTGATATTGTAATCTTTTTGTAATATTTTAAGCCAAAAATCATCTCACAACTGGCAACATAGCTACTGCTATGTAGAATCATGTGATATGATATTCATATTTTTATCAATGTAGGTTCAAAAGGGTTCAAATCTGGTTCAAAATAAACCAAAAATAATACATTCTGCACCAAATATATATCAAATAGGGTTCAAATCTGGAGCAGAATGTTTAAATAATATTATTATGTAAACAAAAAAAGAAATAAGCCTAACTTGCTTAAAAAGAAAGGCTTATTAAAAATACATAGCATATTCTCTTTTAAATCTTTTTCTAGTATGATAAGAAATATTTGTTTCATCGAATAAATCTTGAGCAAAAATTGCTTCTCTATCATTCTCTTTATATTTAAAGTGATAATAATTAGTCATTATTTCTTTTATTTTTTCATCATCTATTTTAATTATTGTATTGCTCTTATAAGGTTCTTTCAAAATCACCATTTCTTTTTTTATTTTATCAATTTTAAATAAGTCTACTAATAATGTGTTTTTCATTTTAATCCACTCCTTTACTTTAATTCTATCACATTTTAAGCAATTTGAACAGTTCTAATTACTTTTCTACCTATTAATATTATATGCAAAATAATATAAAATATAACAATAAGGTGCATTTTTACACCAATTTTGCACCAAAAATGAATAATTGTGGAGGTAGTAAAATGGCAAAACAAACAGGTCTTACTGATAAAGAACGCCAAGCCGTAAATGAATACTTTTCTAACGGTTTTAATTGGACTCAAGCGATGATTTCTGCTGGATATAGCGAAGCAACAGCGAAGAAAAGTGGGTCTAGGATAAAGAAAAAGAAAGAAGTCCAAGAATATATAGCTCAAAAACAAGAAGAGTTAGATATGTTGAACATAATGTCTCAAAAAGAGGTATTAGAATATACTACTAAGATTGCAAAAAGAGAGCAACAAGACTATATGGTATTACAAAATGGTCAAGTTGTAGCTTATACTATATCAACTAATGACCAATTAAAAGCTTTAGGTGCTATGGCTAAATATCATGGTATGGATAAAGTTGAAGTTAATCATTCTATGAGGGTTGAAACTTATATTTACGGTCAAGAAGATGATGATATATTAGATGAATTCGGCATCGATGATGATGACGACTACTTTGAAGTCTAGGAGGTTGTTGTAATGGCAGGTTTAAGAACTTCTCGCTTTTATAATCCACTTAATAACAATAAAAAATCTGAGCAGGTAATTAAAGTTAGAGTGCCTAAAAGCAAGGTTCTCCCTGCTTATCACGATGTATTAAACGACTTCAAATCAGAGGTTATAGTATGCTGGGGAGGTGCTGGGAGTGGTAAATCTTACATGTTAGCCTTAAAGGTAGTAATGACTCTTTTAGCACCTTCTAGAAAGCCCAGAAGGGCTATGGTATGTAGAAAGTTCGGTTCTACTATTATGAACTCAGTATGGAAAGATATAGAGCATCAACTCGAAATGTTGGGTATCTTGAAATATACAAAGATAAACAGGACAGCAAGAACGATGAAATTGCCGAATGGTGCCGAAATCCTATTTTTACCACTGGACGATGAAGCCAAGATAAAATCTATAAATCAAATATCGCTAATTTGGGTGGAGGAAGCAAGCGACATATCGAAGGATATTTACGACCAATTGCTAAACCGTAGAAGAGCCCCAGAGCATCTACTACCTGGGCAATCTCAACAAATATTATTGAGCTTTAATCCAGTATCTAAGGCGAATTTTGTCTACAAAGAGTTCTTTGATATGAATGGAAATGGTAAAGAGTTTCAAGCAGACCCAAGAAACAGGATAGTTCATACAAATTATTTAGATAACCCTTTTTTACCTGAATCATTTACTAAGGTATTAGAAGATTATAAGAAGAGAAATCCAAAAAAATACGATATATATGCTTTGGGTAAGTTTGCATCCCTTGGAAAACTTGTTATAGAGGACTATGAAGTGTCCCCTATCGATTTGTGGGAATTAGAGAGAAATAGTAAACTAGAAGATAGAAATGGAGCAGACTGGGGTTGGTCGGACCCGACTACTTTTGTCTTTACTAAATGTAATGTAGAAGAAAGAATTATTTACATCTACAAGGAAATTTATGAAAGAGAATTAAAGGTTTCTGATATGCCTGAACTTCTTAGAAGAGAAGGTGTATTTAGAAAGAAAATATTTGCTGACTCGGCTGAACCTGGGACTATTAAAGAATTATACGACCAAGGAGTAGATATACAGCCAGCTAAGAAAGGACACGGCTCTATAATGGATGGAATAAGATATTTGAACGACTTTAGAATAATTGTAGACCCTTCTTGTGTTCATACTATAGAAGAGTTTGAAAACTACTCTTACAAGCAGGATAAGGCTACTGGAGAATATATAGATGAACCTTTAGATGATGGATTTTGCCACATAGTCGATGCATTACGCTACGCCTATTCTGTAAGAGATTTCAATGTTAAACCAGTTCATAGACCACACGCTAATATGGAGGAATATTAAATGAAAAATAAAGCTACTAAGATATACTCTCCTTATATCACTACTTTTGGTATAGGAGAAGCAATTAAGTTTATGAGAAACGGTCATGCTGTTGCAAGAAAAGGATGGAATGGTAGGGGAATATGCATAAAAATGCAGAAACCTGACGATAATTCCTTTATGACACAAGAATATATCTACATAGATACTACTAACTTACAATCATTCAATAAGGATGCTGTTAAAGGTAGAGTGCCTTGGATAGCATCTCAGACTGATTTATTAGCCGAAGATTATATTATAGTTGAGGTGAGTAGTCAATGCGAATAACTTATAAATGCAAAAAGTGCAAAAATAAATTAGAAATTACACCTAATTTAGACAAAACACCTCAATATTTGAGGGAAATTATAGTAAAATCTTTATTAGGATTAAAAGATAATGATTATTGCTATAGTTGTTATGAAAAAATGGAAGGGGATGATTACCATAAATAAGATAATACTTTGTGGGAGATTAATCAAAGACGCTGAATTACAGGTTTTAAAGAACATACAAGGAACTAATGTATTAAAATATACAATCGCTGTAGATAGAGATTATAAGGATAAATCAGGGGAAAAGATAACTGATTTTATAAATGTGGAACAAATAGGGAAAGACCTTTCTAAGTTATACCCTCATTTACTAAGAGGAAGACAAGTGATAGTTGAAGGTCAATTAAATATAGATAAAGTGAACGATAAATACTTTACAAAAGTTAAGGCTCAAAGGGTTCAATTTGTTGGAACTACTGGTGTTTCAAAAGAAACAGAAAATGTTAAAGAGCTTCCAATAGATGATGATGATACGCCTTTCTAATAAGGCTATAAGTTTTTAATAGAATAGATAGTAAAATAAAAGTGCCCCTGTAATCCACAGGGGCACAACTTATATAAAGGAGATGATTAAATGAGAAGAGATATTTTATTAAATATCGATATTGCTAAGCCACCTGTTTTTAATAGAGAGTTTAGTGTAAAAAATGGAGATTCTCTTTTCTTAAATGTGTGTATGTTCCAATATAATAGACCGTTAATATTGGAAGACCAGAAGATAAGAGTCTATGTTAGAAAGTCTAACGGTTCTTTGCTTATGCAAGGAGAAGACATAGATATAATTAGTGAGAATGAGTTCCAAGTTAAATTAAAAAACTCTGCAACCAATGTAAGTGGACTTTGTTATATGGAAATTGAGTTCCAAGACCAAAATGAAGCGTCTGTTGTAGTGGCAACTAACCCTATACTGTTCGAGGTTGAGGATAGAGTTGGTGATGTAGAAGATGCTATAAAAGCTGTAGATGACTTATATCTTGTCGGTGAGATAGAAAAGTTCATAATAGAAGCTAAAGCTGATATAGAGATTTTAAAGCAAGAAATTGCAGAAGGAAAAATTAAAATAGATGAGTTTAATGAGTTTATCATTACTAAGTCTGAAGAATTACAAGGTGCAATAGATATAGCTTTAAATGACATAGACGCTTTAGGTAGGCATTACACTAACCATATAAAAGAGTCAGGAACTTCATATCTTGATAATATAACTACTCTTAGTGAAGGTTATGGACACAAGATGGAGAAGCTAGGTGAAGAGTTCTTATTAGCTATATCTATGAAGTGTGATGAAATAATCAATTACATAAGAAATGAACATCAATCTTCAATGGATGATATAACAACTCTTAAAGAAGGAGCTATAACAGAAATATCTGATGTAAAAACAAATGCTTTGTTTGAAATAAGAACGCTTGGTGAAGATGCTATTAATTCTATTGCTGATACAAAAAGTGAAGCTGTTTTAGCTGTTAGAGATACTGGTGCTAATGAGATGCTTGGTCTTAAAAGAGAGGGTTTAATTCAAAGAAACTCTGTTGTAAAAGCTGGTGAAGATAAAAAAGCTGAATTAGAAGCAAAAGCTACTGAAGAAATAGCAAGAATAGAAGAAAAGGCTGATGAAAAAATAGAAAGAATAGAAAATATTATAACTTCTGCTGAAGAAATGCTATCTACGCTTGATGCAAAAAGCACAGAAGGAAAAGAATTATCTGATGCATTAATTGCTTTAGTAGAAACTTGTAGAGCCTTACAGGAGCAATTAGAAGCTGAGAATAATGAAGCTAATTCTAATATAGAAGAGCTTACTACTCTTCATCCAGAAGCTGATGTTAGGATTGAAACATTAAGAGCTTTAATCGAAGAAGCTAGAAGATATGAAGAGGTTGTAAAGACTTGGATAGCAGATAGAGAACCTGCAATGAACTTAGATGAAGTTAATGCTCAGTTAGAAGAATTATACAATGCAGTTGAAGCAATAATAGCTATGTTTGATAATTACTATACAAAAGAAGAAGTGGATAACGCTATTAATAGTATAGAAATACCTACAATAGAACACCTTGCTACAAAGGAAGAATTAGATAACGCTGTTAATAGTATAGAAATACCTACAATAGAACACCTTGCTACAAAAGAAGAGACTGACCAGTTAATCACTGATGCTATTATAAATGCACTTGAAGATGTTGGGGTTATACTTGAAGACTATGCAACAAAAGAAAGTGTCAATGAACAAATACAAAAGGTTCAGGAACAGCTTGATGAATTGTTTGAAGTTGGTTACATAAAAGACGTTGTTGTGACAAAGTGGGACACACCAACACATGGCATTTGGGATGTGCAACTTAAAGCACCAGCAAATACAATTAATACACTTAAATGCGCAATCACATCAGGTAGTGGAACAAAATATCAATATACAGTATTCTTCGCAACAGATGTTTCAAACAAGATGAAAATTGAAACAATGAGCAATGGCAAACAGAGATTCAGACTTGATAATTACAGTTCTTCAAAATTCGAAGCATACAGTGTTACAACATCAACAACAAAATGGAGCACAGCTAATTCAGCACAACTTGATTATATCTTCAATGCTGGTAGAAACGACTACACTATTGAGCAAATATTTTATCATGATTTTGACATCTATGATTTTGTAACTGGTGATGTTGTAAGAGAAAGCTATAACAAACAAGGTGAAAAGAATGTTGAAAACAATTTTGACAATGCTGTTATATGCAAAACATATGAAGTTGTGCAAGGAGAAAAGAAGCTATCAAATAGTCCAGTAGATGGAAAGTTTGATGGGGTTATGACAGTAGAAAAAACAGATAAATATATCGTGCAAAAATTATTAACTACAAGTGGAGAAGAATATAAAAGAACATGCAAAGATGACACTTGGAGCACTTGGAGTTCAAAAATAAATAAGTTCGATTATACTAACGCTGACGGTATGATAGAAAGCTATAACTGGTTTAATATCGGTGCTTTAAAAGTAATGTATATAAATGTAAAAATGAGTGAAGCTGAATACAACTCAGGAACTAATGGAGCTATGATGAAAACTCTTAATATACCTCAAGAGGCTCAAATATTTAATAATATTTTCATGGCTAATATTACTTCTTATAATAGAGATAATGATACTAGCACTCTATCAAGAGTTGTTCAAAATGCAGAGATACTAAGTAATACTTCTGTTAGAGGGCGTTGGAGACATACTGATAACAATCCTCCTAAGATTGATAGATTTACTCTTATGCTATTCGGATTTTAAATAAAAAAAAGGAGAGGGACAACCTCTCCTTTATAATTCTAGATGATTAATGAAGTAATCGCTGAATCTGATACTTCATTTTATTCATTTAGCAATTAAAAATAGAACCAATCTATCAAAATATTTGAAACAAAATGTTATGATTATTGCTATAAATTAAAAGCGAAAGGGGCATAATATGTTATACCGTAAATCAGAAATGTATAAAAATTATCTTCTTAGAAGATTAAGAGAAACCCACTTCCCTACTAACGATGAAATCAATTTACTTAGAGGAAGATGTTCTAATGATTTAAAAGAAATTGAATTAAATATTAAGAAATATAACAACAAAAATATTCCAATTTACGACAAAAAAGTTATAAGTAAATTAAAATCAAATGCAAAAATATCTTTCGATTATAGAGCCGAAATCGTAGACCAACTTGTAGACTATATCGTAGGTATACCAGTTGATTATAGACACTCAGATGAAAACATACATGCTTTTATAAATGAGTTTGCAGAATATGCTGAATTAGACTCTTTAAACCAAGAGACTCTTACAGACTTATTATCTACTGGTCATGCTTACAGATTGTTATATGTGGATGAAGAAGGAGAATACAGTGCAATAAATCTAGACCCTGCTTCTACAATCACAATAGACGATGAAAAAGGAAATGCTGTATTTGCATTTAGGTTCTATGTGGAACTAGATGACAATGAAGATGAAGTTCAAGTTTGCGAGTTTTATAATGATACTGATATATATACATTTAAAGGCGAAGGCTGGAAGCTAGAATCAGTTGAGCCTCACCTATTTGGGATGATGCCTGTAATTAATATGTATAACAAGAAGACTAAACAACCTGATTTTATTAAGGTTGAAGCACAAATAGATGCTTTAAATGAAATAGTTTCTAATCATCAAGATGAAATCAATGAGTTTAGAAATGCATACATGGTATTTAAAGGTGCAAAATTAAGAGAGGAAGATTATGGTAAAATCATCAAAACTGGTGCTTTTGAGATACCAGAAGATGCTGATGTAAACTTCCTAACAAAAAAGATGGATGTTGTAGCTGTTGATACACAAAGAAAAATGCTTCTAGAAAACATATACAGGCTTTCTAAGACAATCGATATGGAAAAGTTCAACGACTCTTCTGAAAGTGGCGAGAGTAGAATGTGGAAGCTAATAATGCTAGAAAATAGGGCAAAACAAAAGATAATCTTTTTTAGAAGATTTTTAAGAAGAATGTTCCTTGTATTATCTACTTCTTCTGCCGTAAAAGGAATAAACTTTGATATAGATGATATAAGTCTTCAATTTAATAGGTCTCTTCCAATTGATGAAAAATACACAGGTGAAGCTCTGAACCTATATGCTAATTTTGTTTCAACTAGAACATTACTTGAAAGAGTTCCTTTCATAGACAATGTTGATGAAGAAATAGAAAGACTTAGAGAAGATGCAAAAGAAAACTTAAGAAAGACAGTTTTAAATAATATAGTTAATGGTGATGGTCAACCAGTTGAGAATGTAAATAATGAGATAAAATCTCTTCAAGCTCAATCTGATGCCAAAACTGGAAACCCTTCCACTAACTAATAGGGCGAGATTTATCTCCCCTATTCTTTTTATTTGCCTAAGTATAATTTCCTTTACTATATTTACATAAAATGGTATAATAGATTTAGACAAAAAGCAAAAAATATGTGTTAAAAAACTGAACTGCTAACAATTAGGAAGGCAGTTTTTATATATCTATGTTATAATAATGATATTAATTGTCTATAATTAAAGCATAGATTAGATAAAAAGGAGTGGGTAATTATGGAAATCAAGGCAATGCAAGTTATAGAATATGGAGATAATTCTGAAAGAGGAAGGATTTATTTAGTTGAAAATAGTGATTTTGTAAAAGCAAATGTTAATGATGATTTTGAAGTTGATGAAGACTCTAATGGAAAATATGAAGGGTTTAGAGTTTTAGTTGATAATCATTTTGAGTATATTCTAAAAGATTTTGTTAAGACTTACAGAGAGGTTGACTTCTCTATTAAGACATCAATTGTAGATGGATTTGCCGAAGGTTATAACAAAGTTATAGCTACTATAAATGGAAAAGATGAAGAACTAAGTGCTTGTAGATTAGAAGATGACTACAACAATTGCTGTTTAGTTCTAGTTTAATATATAAAGTAAAAATTGAATAAACCCCTCCCCTACTTTATCAAAAAAGGGGAAATCCGAGTAATAGAGGCATTTTAAAAGGGGAACAGACTAATAAAAACACCATAATAAGAAATAGATAGCAAGAAACCATAAAAGGTTTCTTTTTTTTATGCAATAAAATAATTGCATCTATCTTTTTTTTTAATTGTTTCATTTAAAATGA
>JALFMW010000284.1 GCA_022782605.1 Clostridium sp.
TTCAGAGTGTTGACAAAGTCAATACTCTTTTATTTTTCGGAAAAATAGTGTATAATGATATTAGCGAGTAAAACATTCTCGACAAATGTTATCAATACTCGCTTTTAATATGAAAAAATGATATAATAAAGATGTCGAGGATGTGATAAAATGATAACCATAAATAAAAATATTCAAAGTGAAATCTTAATGACTACTATGGAAGAAATTGTTCCAAAAGACAGTTTGTTTCGTAAGATAGATAAATATATAGATTTCACTTTTATTTATGATAAAGTAAAAGATTTATATTGTGAAAATAATGGAAGGCCTAGTATCGATCCAATTGTTTTATTTAAAATTATATTTATACAAGCGTTAGATGGAATAAAGTCAATGAGGCAAACTTGTAAGAAATTAAAAGTAGATGCAGAATATAGGTGGTTCATAGGAATTCCATTCGGACAAGATACTCCACACTTTTCAACATTTAGTAAAAATTATGAAAGAAGATTTAAAGATTCGGATATATTTGAAGAGATATTTGTAGAGATAGTAAATCAAGCAATAAAATATAACTTGGTTGATGGAACAACTTTTTATACAGATTCAACTCATAAAAAAGCAAACGCAAATAAAAATAAGTATGAAGATGAAATAGTAAAAAATATAAAAGAGAGAAGAAAATGGTTAGAAGAAGAAATAAATGAAGAGAGAAAAAAACAAGGAAAAAAACCATTTGAATATAAAGATGAAACTGAAGAAAAACATATAAAGGTAAGTACAACGGATAAAGAAAGTGGATATTATCATAGAGATAATAAAGAGAAAGGCTTTATGTATTTAGATCATAGAACAGTTGATGATAAATGTAATATTATCGTAGACGCATATGTAACAAAAGGAAATGTACACGATTCAGGGCCATTTATAAAAAGAGCAGAATACATAAAAAATAAATTTGGGTTTGAAATAAAAAAATATGCAGTCGATTCAGGATATTTAACATTAGATATAAAAAAATATTTTATAGATAACAAAATATTTGGGGTATTTGGTTATAGAAGATTTGGTACATCAGAATCAAGAAAAGAAAAAAGCAAGTATGAGTATAATAAAGAATTGGATATATATGTAGAAAAGTCAACTGGAGAAGTTTTAAAATATTCTGGTTTAATAGATAAAAATGGATATAAAACATATAGAAACTTAGACAAAACAAAAGTTGTTAGAAGACATATTCACGAGGAATGGAATGAATATTTTAGAGAAAATAGACTTTCAAAAGAAGGAAAGGAATTATATCAAAGAAGAAAAGAACACGTAGAAAGAAGTTTTGCAGATTCAAAACAGAATCACGGATATAGATATGCTATGTATAAAGGTGTTAAGAAAAATCAACACTATACGTGGCTTATTTGTGCTGCACAAAATATGAAAAACATAGCAATTAAAAATAATAATGTAGGAAAAAAACCTCTTACATTAACATCTTATATCATAAATTTAATAAAAATATTAAAAATCGTTCTAAAAATTTCAGTTAGAAGAAAACCCCTAGAAAAATCTAGGGGTTTGTCTACACTCTGTAAAAATTAAAGAATTTATTCTTTAATTTTTTCATTATATTGAGACATTGCTTGTTCGTATTTGTTGTCTCCAGGAAAATAGTATTTGCTTGTTTTAATGTTGTCTGGTAAGTACTGCTGTTTTACATAGTGATTTTTGTATATGTGAGGATATTTATAATTTGGACTTGTGGTTCTGATGTGTTCTGGAACTCTTCCTACGTTGTTTTTTCTAAGGTCATTTATTGCTGCTTGGTATGTTTGCTCGATTGTATTACTTTTTGGACTAAGAGCCATTTCTATTACTGCTTGTGTAAGTGGTTTGTATAATTCTGGAAGTCCTAATCTTTCTGCACTTTCTATTGCCGTTAATACTTTGGTTTGAAGAGTAGGGTTAGCAAGTCCGATGTCTTCATAAGCAATAACAAGCATTCTTCTATATAGAATATCAAAATCTCCTGCATCAATTAGTCTAACTAAGTAGTGTACACTTGCATCAACGTCACTACCTCTTACACTTTTTTGAAAAGCACTTATTACATCATAATATCCATCTTCATTTTTATCATAAAATATGTTTGTTCTTGATGATATTTCTTTAATATTTTCTATTGTGAAGCTACTTCCGAAACTATTGTAGCAAAATTCTATTAGGTTGTATGCGTACCTCAAATCTCCAGCACTTAGACGTGCAATGTAAGACTTTATTTCATCAGTTAGGACTATATCACTATATACATTTTTAACTTTATCTAGGGCATTTATTATGTCTTCTTCACTAAGTTCTTTAAGTTCTATAAGCTGACAT
>JALFMW010000287.1 GCA_022782605.1 Clostridium sp.
TTATTTTAAAAAAGGTAAGCCAAAAATGTTGCACAGCCTGTGGACAAGCAGTGGATTTGAAAGATAGATTTTGCAGAAATTGTGGAAAGGAACAATAAAAATGGACGATGATGGAGACATATTCGCATTAATAAATGAAGAATGTGAATTAGATGATGAATGGTTAAAAGAAAGAGAGGAAAATAGAAAATGTTAAAAAGTTATGACGAATTAAGAAAAGTAGATGTAAGTAAATGGGTTGAAAATAGAGACGGAGCAGATTATTTGAATTGGGCTAAAGTGGTTGACTTATTACACGAAAATGGAGCTGAAAAAGTATATTTTGAACCAGTTGTAAATGAATATACAGGAAGTAGTCTATTTATGACAGAACAAGCCTTTACAGATAAAAATGGAATAGTAAACAGAGTTTATGAAACAGCGGTAAAAATAGTAATAGATGATTTGGAGTTTATTCAAAGAGGACCTGTAACAAATGGTAGTAATCCAGTAAAAGATAATTCTATGACACAACAAAGATTATGGAATTGTCAAACAAGATTATTTGTAAAAGGTGTAGCAATAAGAACTGGATTAGGATTTAATTTATGGCTAAAAAATGAACAAGATGATGAAAAAAACAGCTGGGAAGATGACTTGTCTAAACACAACATATTTAAAATACAAGAAAGAATGCAACAATTAGTAACAGCAAAAATGAAACAAGGAATATCAGTTGAAAAAATCGCAAGTAATTTAGGAATATCAGAAGAAGAATTTAAGAACTATTTCACATATTTCAAGATATTAGACAGACTAGAAAAAAGAATAGGAGAAATGAAAGAATGATAGCTTCACAAGATAGAAGTTACTATATTGGAGCTTCAGATACAAGTATGGTAGTAGGGAATTGGACAACAAAAACATTTGAAAAATGGTGGCTTGAAAAGTTAGGATTTAATAAGAACGATATAAAAACAGAGGCAATGCAGGCTGGAACTAACTATGAACATAAAATATTAGATGCATTAGAAATTGACGGACTTGAAAAGGACAAACAAATAATAATAGACAGATTAAGAGTTAACCTAGATGGAAACACAGATACTTGTATTTACGAAGTAAAAACACACAATATAGAAAAAGGATTTAAAGTATCAAAACAATATTGGAGACAAGCACAAGTAGAAATGTTTGCTAGTAATATTCATAAATTATACATAGTAGCTTATGGGCTACAAGAAGATGATTACAAGAACTTTTTTAATAAGATAGACAAAGACAGAATAAAGCTTTTGCAAGTAGATTATGATGAGAAATTTATAACAGAAGAATATATACCAAAATTAGAGATTCTAACAAGGTGTTTGAAAGAAGGTGTTTTTCCTTGCGAACAACAGGAATAATCACAAATTTAGATATAGACTACGAAACGCGAAAACCAAAAATAAGCGTAGTTTTAGATACAAACGAGATAAGTATAGTAGAACAATTAAAAAATGAAAATAAACTCAATATCGAAATGAAAAAATGGTACAAGAAAAGGTCATTAGATGCAAATGCTTATATGTGGACTATTGCTGAAAAAATAGCACAAAGATTAGGAATAACTAAAATAGAAGTTTATAGAGATGCAATAAAAGAAGTAGGACAATGTGAGATTTTGCCAATAAAAGATGAAGCAGTAGACACATTTATAAATGCATGGAAACATAATGGACAAGGTTGGTTATGTGAGGTTATAGGGAAAAGTAAATTAAAAGGATATACAAATATAACAGCATATTATCGGGTCAAGCGTTTATGATAGTAAATCAATGTCAAGGTTAGTAGATTTAATAGTTCAAGAGGCAAAGCAACTTGAAATAGAAACAATGCCACCACGAGAACTCGAAAGTTTAAAAAGGAGCTGGAATAATGAATAAATTTCAAGATATGACGGGAATGAAGTTTGGAAGATTAACAGTTTTAGAAAGGGTCCCTAATTTACCTAATTCAAGAGTAACACGTTGGAAATGCAAATGTGACTGTGGAAATATAGTTTTTGCTAATAGAAATAATTTATTACATAAAAAATGTAGAAGTTGTGGATGTTTAACAAGAGAAGAAAAGGTAAAAAGAAATAAAAAATATAATACATATCAAAAAGTTTATATAGGCTATACATCTAATACGAACAAAGAGTTTTTGATAGATTATGATGATTATGAAAAAATAAAAAACTACTGTTGGTATGAAACAAAACAAGGATATATAGCTACAAGAGAACCAATAAATAAAAAAATTATACTGTTACATAAGTTTATATTTTCTCAAAATGGCACAATAGACCACATTAACAGAAATAGAAAAGATAATAGAAAACAAAATTTAAGAATAGTAACAATACAGCAAAATACTATGAATAAGAGTTTACAAAAGAATAATAAAAGTGGACAATGTGGAGTTTTTTATAGTAAAGATAGGAACAAGTGGGTTTCTCAATTAACATACAATAAACATAAGATTATGAAAAGATTCAATACCAAAGAAGAAGCAATAGAATATAGAAAGGCTTTAGAAACTAAATATTTTGGAGAGTATGCACCAAAATATTAGAAAGAGTGGGATAAGAAATGAGTAAAAGAAGTAAAGCTTGTGAGATATCTCAAAAGGTAAAAGAAATAGTATGGATTAGAGATGATTGCAGATGTATTTATTGCAAAAGATACGTTCCGATGAGTTGTGCAAATGCACATTTTAAGAAAAGAAGTCAACGGAGGATTAGGCATAGAAGAAAATGTAGTCACATTATGCCCAGAATGCCATTATCAAGAAGATTTTGGACAAGATACTAAGTTATATGAACAATACATAGAAAACTATTTAAAAGACATTTACGGCGTAGAATGGGACAAGTCAAAATTAATTTATAAAAAATATTAGGAGGTAGAAAAAAATGATAAAAGTTAATGAAGAAAAAGTATGTTTAGAAGGAACAAGAACATTAATTAGAGCTGAATTGTCAACATTAATATATAGTTTAATAAATAATGGAATATTAACAAAAGAACAAGTAAAAAAA
>JALFMW010000353.1 GCA_022782605.1 Clostridium sp.
ACTACTGATCAACCTAATATCTTTAAGTGTGCATTAAAGAACAATCCTGAATTCCGTGGATTCCAATGGGGGCCTTTCGCTAATCCTTTCACAGGATAGACTAATAACATGAATGCATCATTTGATGAAGATGCTGCGGTAATGCATAGAAAGACTACTTTGGGTGTTTGTATATTAGACCCAACTAGAACTATGTCTTTGATACCTGCAATTCTTGAAGGTTAATAAGATTAAGATATTGATATATAGGGGAGTTAATCCCCTATATATTTATATTTAAATATACACAAGAATAAGATAAATAATTTAAAATAAGGGAGAATGGCAAAGAAAATTAAAGAGTAGGAAACCTTCCAAATTGATACAGAAGAAATAACAAAATCAATTAAGGAAGATATAAATACTACACCTGTTCAAGATTATGTTGAACCAATTAGAAGTGAAGTAAAGAAGAAAACTAAGGAAAGAGAGGAGGAGAAGGAATTAGTTAATTGCTTACGTCCTATAACTATTACAGTTCAGTATTTACCTCAACCGGGAACTATAAATAATCCTAAACATCTTTTATATGGTGGTATGGCTGAAGCATCAACATTCAGTGTTACTGTTCCTAGATTACGTTCAGGAGTATTTGTAGATGTATTAACTAAACAAGAAAAAGATTTTCTTGAACATATATTAGGTCTTGAAGAAGGTGCTTTAAATGTATATAATAAAACAAATAACTTTTGGGATAATAGTACAGAAGGAGGTGTATCAAGAGTAAGAATTCCTAAACAAGGAATGGAATTACATCTTAATGATCCTATAGAATATATTCAATATAAAATTCTTTTAGCAAATAAAAATCTCATAGCACCTGATCTCTATACTCTTAGAGACAGAGCTAAAGCAACTTATAGATTTGTATTAGTATCAAATGATGATGTAAATCAAGATGCTAAACAAAAGATGTCTACTAAGATGCGTTGCTATGTTGAATATGGTAAAATAGAAAATAAGCCAGATATTCTTAGAGCAATCATTGAGATTATTACAGGTAAACCTCTTGCTACTAATACTAAGATAGATTATCTGCAAACTAAAATAGGAGAGCTTATTGATGCTGATTCTAAATTATTCTTAAAGGTAGCTACTGATCCATTGTTACCTACAAGAATTCTTATTAAGAAGGCTGTTGAACAAGGATTTATTTCTAGACGTGGTGATTATTATTATTTAAGAAGTGATAATACTCCATTATGTGAAGGAGGTGAAGAGCCTACAATGTCAATGGCTGCTAAATATTTAGCTAATCCTAAGAGACAATCTATTAAATTATCTCTAGAAGCTTCAATTAATCAATAATATATTTCATAATTATGAGTGGGAAACCTAACATAAACTGTTTAACTTGATGATTAGAGTATTCCCACTTGTAATTATTATTAAACATCATGCGATGTTATAAATAATTTAAACTTATGACTACACAAGAATTTAATACAGAATTTGATGTTCTTTATAATAACATCGCAAGTAATGGTGCTCCCGGTATAAATGAATACGAGAAATCTGTATTCTTAACTAAAGCACAAAATGAACTAATAAAAGCTTACTTTTTAAAAGTTTCCAATAAACTACAATCAGGTTATGATGATAATGCTTTATAGCAAACTAATTTTTCAAATTTAATAGTATTGAAAACATATCAAAATAATGATTTAGAAGAAGCTAAATATAGTTCAATAGCTAACTCAAAGTCTGTAGTAATGCCAAAAAATTCATTATTTATACTTAATGAACAGTTATTAGTTACAGACACTAATAATAAAAATAAAGCACTTATAGTAGTTCCTATTAATGGTGATGCTTATTCACGCTTGTTAAGTAAACCTTTTAAAAGACCATTGAAAAATCAAGCTTGGAGATTAGATGTTAATATGGAATCTACTGAAAATGAACAATGTGCTGATTTAATACCTACTGCTGGTACTACAATAAAGGGTTATCAAATTAGATATGTAAAGAAACCTACTCCTATAATACTCACAAAACTTGAAGATGGTATAACGATAGATGGTGAATCTGAAGAAATGACTTGCAAATTAAATCCTATTTTACACCCAGAAGTATTATAGAGAGCTATAGAATTAGCAAAGGCTTCTTATACAGGAGAATTAACAAATATGTTACAGTTAGGTTATACTAGTTAGACTGGTATAGGACAAACAACAACTAAACAATAATAATTATGACAGCAGAAGAATTTTCAAATGAATTTGATGTTGCCTTAGCTAGTTATAGACGATTTAAAGGATATGATGATCAAGATCTTCCTGATACTTTAGAATTTGATGAATATGAAAAATCTGTATTTCTAACTAAAGCTTAGGAATATATAGTAAGGGAATTATATAATAATAATTCTACTGAATATTTTGAAGCAACAGAACATAATAGAAGATATTTAGAGTCATTAGTAAAGACCGCAACTTTAACTCCTAAGGATACTAATAACAATCACATAAACGATAACTATGCCCACTTTATTTATACACTTCCTCCTGAATGTTGGTTTATTGTTTATGAGCAAGCTTCTTTTACTAGTGGAGGAGAATGTCCTAATACAGTTGCTGATGTAATTCCTGTTACTCATGATACTTATATAAGACATAGCAGAAATCCATTTAGAAAGCCAAATGGCAGAAAGGTATTAAGGATAGATAAGGGAGAAGGAGAAATAGAGTTGGTAGCTAAGAAGGGAAGTTAGATTAATTATCAATTAAGGTTTATCTCAAGACCTTCTCCAATTATATTAACTCCTCTAACTGATGAAGGCATAACTATAAATGGCGAACATACAGTAATGACTTGTTAGTTAGCAGAACCATTACATAGATTAATTTTAGATTAGGCAGTTAAATTTGCCTATAATTCAAAAATAAAAGAAACAAAACAAAAGGATTCATAATTGAATCTATATTTATTAACTTAAATTAAATAAAAATGGCAGTTTTTTCAACTAACCAAAACAGACAACTTTATGTTGTAAAAGCAGTTCAACCAACTAAGGTTTCCGCTTTAGGAGACATTAAAGTAAGTAGTGATAAGGAAGGTAATATCTTCTTTAATTATAAGGGAGTAGGCAGTAAGATGCGTACTGATATAATTGATCCTAAGACTATTACTGATATAACTTTAACTACTTCAGAAAAGGGTAAGCGTAAGTTTAAACAAGCTACAGTAACTTTAGATACTAATGTTAATGGAGGTAGTTTAATTGTAGGTGAAGATTATATTCTCCGTATTAATTTTAGACAACTTTATGGTATGTCTGATAGTGATATTTATCAGAAATATGGTGCAGTTCATGTAACTAAAGCTATGCAAGCTGATCCATCATTGTTCTGGGCTGAAATGGCATATTCTTTAGTAAAGAACTTTAAGAATGTATATTCTCCTCTTCTTGATATTAAGATTAATGACAAAATAATATCAAGAGCTACTAAGATTAATGGAGATGTTAAATTGTATGAGGAAGGTTCTACTACTCCTATTACTTTAACAGGTGTTACTTCTCTTGTTATTGTGGAAGCCTCTCAAGTAGGTGAATATGTAAGAGGTGTAAAATCTATTGAACCTGTTTATTTTGAAGTTCTTCCTACTACTGTATATAGTGATGGTGAAGATGTAGTATGGGGTAAAGTAGCAAATACTGTGATAGATGCTAATATACCAAATGGTTATGATTATGCAGACCTTGAATACTTCTGTATGGGTGAACGAGGTGATCAATATAGAAATATTGGTTGGCCTAACTCAATCCATACTGAATACCTTGTAGATGTGTCTAAAAACTATAATGCTATTGATATTCATTATGCATATCAAGGTACTTGTGAAGATATTCAGAAGTCTGAAAAACATCTTACTATAATTTCAACTGCTAATTTAACTGAATTCTTGAACAGTATTAAAGCATTAATCCCCGGAAAAGCTTCAAAAAACGGACAACCTACAGTAACGGGTGAGGGTGGTAGCGACACATTATGATAATACTAATATATAAACTATTTAATAATGTTTAACCCAAAAGGGGAAGGGAAAATTCCCTTCTCCTTTTTATTTTATATAGTACTCTTATATGATAGAAATAAATAACATTTATATAAATCCTCAAGGAACTAAACTATTTGTACAAGTTAGTATTAAAGAATACTCGGAAGGATATACTGAAAATGTAGGAATAACTAGAATATCTGTAGGCAGTTATAAAAATTATAGCTCTTTAAAGCCTAATGGATTAACACCTGTTAATGATTCTTTTTTACTTACTTTTGATACTCCACAAAAAGAAGTTAGTTATGTCTTTGATATTGATGGACAAACTAATAAAGATAAATTTTATCTTGTAGAAGTAAATACTAACGGAAGTACAAATAAAAGTGCTAATACTCCTTGTGGATTAAATACTGATATTGTATATCCAGTATATTGGAAATAGCCTATTTATAATAAATTTTTAGACTATTTTAAAGAGTTCAATGATTGTACTCCTCCACTTAATTTTATTAATTATTACTTAAAAGTAAAAGCATTTGAATATTGTTTAAAAATATGTAAATATGAAGACGCTAAACGATACTGGGAATAGTTCTTTGATGTAGGAACTACCTTTAGTACAAGTAAATGTGGATGTTCTAAATAATTATAATAATTTAGTAACTGAATCGTTAAATAGATATTTTAAATTATTAGAATATACAGGATATGTTAATAACAATCAAGTATATCAACTAATAATGTTAGATATTATTGGTGATATATTTAATAATTATAAAGAATACATTACCGATGAAGATATGTAGTTATTTTCTTCTCTTCTTCCCTGTTTAACTAATAACTGTCTTATACCTAATGATATTAAAATAACTTCTATAAATTGTACTAGTAAATAATTTAAAATCATAATAGTATATAACTAAACTTCTTGTCTACATTGTATAATATTATTATCTTTGTAGATAAGAAGTTTTTTATTTTAAAATATTAATATGGCAACATTTGGTGAAATTGTATATATGGTATTAGATGAGATTAAATCCTTAGGTGGAGATTCATCTATACAAGAAGAGCATGTAATCTTCTTAGCTAAACATTATAGGAATATGTTATTACAATAGAAAATACTTAAAGAAGGTATTTACTCTATCTCCCCCTCTAATTACCAAACAATCTGTACTGATTTAGAGGTAACTTCATCTATACCTAATATAGATTATTGTAATGAAAGTTATTTAAAATCTAAACATAAGATACCAGACACTATAAATAATAGTAATGTTTTAGTATTCCCTGTTAATTTCTTTAATACTAAAATAGTGTATGTTACTTTAGAAAGATTTAGATTTGTGGGACATAATAAATATATGACTAATATAATTTATTGTGCTAAAGGGCCTAATGACTATTTATACCTTAAAAGTAATAATCCACAATTTCTTTATTTAAAGGAAATAAAGATAAAGGGAGTATTTGAGGACAGTGAAGAAGCGGCGAAGTTAGAATGTGAAGGAGTAGGGGAAGAAACTACATGCGATATAATGGATAAAACATTTCCTATAGATTCGGATTTAATACCTCAAGTTATTCAATTAATTGTAAAAGAATTACAAGGAGCATCCATAAGACCACAAGATAATATTAATAATGCTAATGATGATTTAGCAGATATAGCTACTTTTATTAGAACTAATACTAAATCAGCCTTAGCTAAAGAAATGACTGAATAATGGATTATCAAGAATTTAAAAAAAGAACATTGAGATTAAATTCCTCTAGAAATCATAAAATAACAAACTCCTTAGGAGTTTACGATTGTTATAAACATATGAGAAAGAATAATTGGTATGATATTCCTAGAGCAGTTAAAGAAAAAGAATTCTATGCTATTATTAGAAGTATAAATAAATTGTTAGCAAAAGAATTAGCTTAGGGTAAAGAAATTAGATTACCTCATAGATTAGGAATTCTCGAACTTCGTAAAATAAAGAAAAAAATGAAAATTGTAAATGGTAAACTAGTTTATAATAATCCTATTGATTGGGATGCTACATTAAGATTATGGTATAAAGACGAAGAGGCCTTTAAGGAAAAAATAGTTATTAAACGAGAGGTTGAAAATATTTACTTTGTTCATTATAATAAAGGAACAGCTATTTATAATAATAAAAGATTTTATGAATTTAATCCTACAAGGGAAATTAAAAAGTTATTAAAAGATAATATAGAAAAGGGCATTATTGATGCTTTTTTACTTTATAAAATTAAAGACAATGGTTAAAGATAATATACAATATGTTAAACTTGAGGAGGTATTATCAAGATTACTTAGACATCCTCTTTTACAAGAATTAAGTATAGAAGCAGCTATTCAATATACAATAGATTTTATACATATTTTTGGATTACCAGAAATGTTTCAAAATAAAGAAGCTACTCTACAAATAGTTAATTATAGAGCTAAATTACCATGTGATGTTATAGGTATAAATCAAGTAAAAGATGCTTGTTCAAATATATGTATAAGATCAATGACTGATACTTTTGAACCTTCAGATAATAATTATTATCCTGACAAAACTTATAAAGTACAGAATACTATGTTAATAACTTCTTTTAAAGAAGGAACTGTATTAATTAACTATAAAGCTATTCCTATAGATGAAGATGGTTATCCTTTATTGATAGATAATAGTAATTTTTTAAAAGCTTTGGAATTATACATAAAGAAAGAAGCTTTTTAGATATTATTTGATACTAATAAGATAACTCCAGCAGTATTTCAAACTGTAGCTTAGGAATATGCTTGGGCAGCAGGAAGATTACAAAGTGAGTTTAATATTCCTAATGAAAGTGAAATGGAATCTATTGCTAGAAGTTGGACTACTTTAGTACAAAGAGTAACTGATTTTGATGATGGTTTTAAATCATTAGGTAATAGAGAATACTTAAAAAGACATTAATTATGGCAAAGGCAAATGAAACACATTCGTTTTAGGGAATGGTTAAAGATACTAAAGAATCTTTACTAGAACCTAAATATTATATAGATGCTCATAATATTAGAGTAACTACTAGAGAAGATAATCCTCAGTAGTATATTATTACTAATGAAAAAGGTACAACTAAATATCCTATAAGTGTTAATGGTACCATATTAGGTTATTGTATAGTTTCTCATTATTTAACAATATTTAGTACTACAAGAACAAATAAAACAGAAACTAATACTGACTATATATATAGAATAAATTTAGATACTTTATCTACAATTCCTTCTATAAATAATAATAATCCTGTTATATTATTCAATGGAGATTTAAATTTTAGTAAGGATCATCCTATTGAAACATTAGGTTCTTATGAAGATAAATTAATATGTAAAGTTTATTGGACAGATAATCATAATCAACCAAGACTTATAAACATATTAAAGCCAGAGTTAAAAGGGTATAATTTAGATACATTTTCTCCCTCTTTAACTCTTCCTTCCTTTTACACTGCTGATTCATTTAATTTTGTAAGAGAATTACAATTAAGAGAAGTAGTCTCTATAGATAGAATAGAAGGTGGTTCAGGAATGTTTTCTCCCGGAACTATATAGTATGCTTTTACTTATTATAATAAATATGAATAGGAAACAAATATCTTCTATATTACACCTCTTTATTATACTTCTTTTCCAGATAGAGGAGGAAACGGAGAAGATAGAGTATCGAACTGTTTTAAAATTCTTGTTAATAATATAGATCTTAACTTTGAATACCTAAGAATATATAGTATATAGAGAACTTCTCTAAATGGTACTCCTATAGTTAAAAGAGTTACTGATATAAATATAAGTAACTTTAGAACTACTGATAGTAATAAACCTTTTTATAAAGATTTCTTTTTAGAGTATAAAGATGTAGAAGAAGATGTAACTCCTATAGATTTAGTTTCAGAACAATCTGATGAGCCTATATAGTTTGATAGAGGTTATTATATTTCAAATGCATCAACTGTAAATATAAAATATACTTTAAATAGTAAAGAATTTTCACTATATTTAAAAGATTATAAAGTTTATTCAGTTTTAAAAGGTGCAGGTATTATTAGAGAATATTATACATACCAAGAAGGAGCTAACTATGATAATGATAGTAAAGGAGAATGTTTATATGGTAGTTATGTAAAGTATTATGTTATTAACCCTAAATTAAATAATTCTCAGCTTAAAAAATATAAAAAATATATAAAGGACCATGTAAATAAGTTACCAGAATGGTTTCCTTTTTTTAAGGAAACTTTAGGTGATGCAGCATTATTATAGAAATTAGAAGAGACTTTAAAAACATGGAAGTTTAATATTGAAAACTATAATTTTATATTTAAGGAAAACACTGAAACCTCATCTTATAATAACATTTATATAATAAAACAATATGTTGCAGGAGGAGGAGCATTTAGTCATACAGAAGATTTTAAAGGAATATGCACAAATGATACATATCTCTTTTATGTAAAACCTTCCTCTTCCTCCTCTACTCCCCCTTCTAATTCTTACTATCAAGTATCATTTATTGATACAGGTACAGTAGGAGATATTATAGATCCATAGAGATTACTTTATATTGGAGGAGAGGAAATAAGAGTAGAAACTTTAGATTAGAAAGACGGTACTTTATTTTTAGGTAATTTAAATATAGAAAGACCATCTATAAGAAGTTTAAGAACTAAAGATAATAAACCATTATAGGATTATTTATAGTCTATATTAGTAGATAGTAGTGGTAATAAAGCTATTAATTCTAGTATAAGAGAATTGTATCACACAATTTCTGTACCTACTAATATCAATAGTAATGGTACTACTAGTTTAGATCTTACAAACTATATATATAAAAACCAATTATTTACTAATACTTCAGGATTTAAAAGTAATGAATACTACAGACTTGGTATATAGTTTTAGTATAAAACAGGTAAGTGGTCAGATCCTATTTATTTAGATGATGTCAAATAGTTAGAAGTTCCTTCTTAGGAGGTAATTAGTACCAATGGCACTTAGTATATTAAATAGTCTATACCTACATTTACTTATAAGCTTCCTTATAATGTAATGTAGACCTTATATAATTGTGGTTATAGAAAAGCAAGAGGAGTAGTAGTCTTTCCTAAATTAGAAGAAAGATCTATTATAGCATAGGGCATTGTTAATCCTACAATGTATACTAAGAAACAAAGAAAAGATTCTCTATATGCGTAGTCTTCTTGGTTTTTTAGACCTATATTTATAGGTGGAAATCATGTGATAAATAAATATAATAATACTCATACTTTAGATAATTAGTATTTATTTGGTCATAGAACAGATGAAGAAAAATCTTCTGCTTTAGAAGTGCTTGAATCAAATACTATAGATGATAATTCTCTTAAAGAAAAAACTGGAGGTGTAGTTGTAGCTAATTATGATAAAACTAACGACACTAAATTAAAATATGTTGGTAATAACTATGATAATAGAAGAAACGATGAGGGTAGTGCAACTACTGATGAACTCTAGTATGCAGATATACCAACAAGAGATGTTGAGATTTAGGGTAGTTTCACCAATGAAAATCAATTTTATATAGATTGGTCTTTCCTTACTTTCCACTCCCCTGATATTCAGTTTGATGATTAGTTATATTTCTTGGATTATAATCATATAAAAGCTAGACAGGTAGGTTATGTTAAAGTTAATTCTACTTATAGTGATATATCTTTAATAACTAAAACAGGGCCTATTAATACTTTTGCAGCTGGTTTTGATCATAAGAGTTTTATTTTTAAAGATGGTCTACAATTATGTTCAGGTTTATTTTATGAAGATGGTTTAATAGATGAAAATAAAAAAACAGGTCTTTATTTAAATGCAAAAGGATACTTCGGTAATAATCCTTTTAGATTTATGGTTTATCCTTTTTAGGGTGCTGGATCATTAAATAATGATAGTGATAGGGAAGGAAGTACTTCAAAATTGTAGACTAAAATTATATCAAATCTTAGAATATGTGATAGTATATTAAAGAAGAATGCTTATACTATAGCTGACAATAAATTGGCAGACTCTAATGATTTACCTTTATTACATACTATGTAGCTAGATTATACTACATAGCCTTAGATATTAAAGTTTGATACTAAAGTATATTAGAGTAACATAGATACTATGTTAATACCAAATTATAAAGATGGTATATATTTTATATCAAGTAAAGCATCTATAAGTGAATTAAGTGCTGTAGGTTAGATAATAGCTGGCACTACTTCTCAGCCCGGATATTCAGGAACTGTAAAAGTAGATTTTAAAAACCATAATAATGCTTCTTTTTATCAAGATTTATATTGGTATAAAACTTGGGATTGGGCATAGTTAAATGCAGAAAGTGGTCAATATTTATTATAGTCTTGGTAGAAAGGTAAAAATGGTAGTAATCAAGATGTAGTAGGTTGGTATAATACTAATTCAGGTAGTTAGATAGGAGATTCAGATGTTGGATTAACTATGAAGAAATCTCCAGTTCGTATGAAATATAAATCTACTCCTCATATGGTAATGCCCTTATCTTCAAAACTTACTCCTATTGATTATGATACTTTACAAGAGAATATTGCAGATAAATATTTTACATATTTACCAATAGTTGAACTATATAGAGATTATGAACATAATACTGAACAATTCTCTAAGTCAACTTTATTTGGAGGTAAAAGTGAAGATGCTTTAAAAGCTAATATGTGGATTCCTGCTAGCGATCCAATAGCTTTAGATATAGATAATGGTGAAAATAAAGATGGTATAACTATAGAATATAAATATGGAGATACTTGGTATCAACGATTTGATTGTTTAAAAACTTATGCTTACACTTTAGAAGATTAGAATCAAATTATTGATATTTTATCATTCCCTTGTGAAACAAGAATAAATATAGATGGTAGATATGATAGAAATAGAGGTTAGAAAGACAATACGACTATGCACCCTACTAACTTCAATCTTATTAATACTGTATATTCACAATAGGATAATTACTTTACTTACAGAATATTAGATGATGATTTCTATAAAATTAACCATTTCCCCAATCAATTTACATGGACTTTAGAGAAACATAGTGGAGAAGAAATAGATCCATGGACTAATTTAACATTGGCTTCAACTTTTGATGTTGATGGTTCTAAAGGTTAGATTTAGAGTATTAGAAATTGGAGTAATAATTTATATTGTTTCTAGGATAGAAGTATTTCAAGGATTAATTTTAATGCTCAAGTATAGGTAGAAACTAAACAAGGTTCTCCTATTGAAATTGTTAATAATAAAAGAGTAAATGGTATATAGACTTTAGGAGAAGATATAGGAAGTATTAATAAGTTTTCTATATGTAATTCTGCTAATGCTATATATTTTATAGACTCAATAACTAATAACTTATGGAAAATTGAAGGTAGTTAGAATCCATAGATAGTACCTGTTTCTTTAAGTAATATGAGTACTTGGTTTAATGTATAGAAGAACTTATACTGGACTCCTAATAATTGGAATAAAAGTATGAGATTATATTTTGATGAGAGTAATAAAGATTTATATATAAGTACTAATAATGAATGTTTATGTTTTAGTGCAAGTATTAACTCCTTTATCTCCTTCTTCCCCTACTCAGCATTAAACTGTATGTTTACTTATAATGATAATTTCTATGCTTTAAAGAATGATACTGTTAATAATAAACTATATCAACTTTTTACAGGAGAATATAATAGTTTCTTTGGTTAGTATAAACCATATGATATTACATTAGTTAGTAATGGTTATAGTACTCAATAGCCTGCTATATTAAATGATAAAGTATTTGATGTCTTTGAAACAAGAGCAGACTATTTTGAATATACAGATGCTACTTCTAAATATACTTTATAGGATGATATATTCCCATTTGACACTATTAAAGTTTGGAATAACTATCAAGATACAGAAGATGTTAAATTGGAGTATAAAAAGATATTACCTTCAAATCTTAAAAAGAAGTTTAGAATATGGAGAATATAGATACCTAGAAATAAAATTAAAATTAATGGTAAAGTTAATGATAGAATAAGAGATATATGGTGTAAGATTAAATTATCTTCCCCTTCTTCACCTTCTTCCACTAATTTTAGAATTGAAATGAATGATGCTGTAGTGACATATTTTACATAATAAAAACTTTAATACCCTTAATATAAGTAACCTACTCTATATTAAGGGTATTTTTTATTTACATAGTTGCTCAAATTAACATTTATGGTTATATTTGCATAATAAATTTGTATACAATTATTAAATTCATAATTATGAATAAACAAAATTCAAAACATATAAAGACTATTTAGAAGAAAAATAAATAGTATGATGATGGAGGGAATCTTTTAAGTACTTCACTTGCTAGTGTAGGAGCTGCTTTAGGAACTACATTAGGAAGTATTGGAAATAAAAATAATAGAACCTCAGTAATAGGAAATGCTTTGGGTTATTTAGCCGCTCCCATAGGAACTATGGCTGGATCATTAATAACAAATAATACTACTACAGATGATCCTATTAAAAATACTAAAAAAATAAATAATACTTCTATCTTATAGCCTTATGAACCCCCTATATATAAGCCAAATATACCACAACTAAAATACACGTCTCCTAAGTTTGCAGTAGGAGGAGCATTAGCAGCTGGAGCTATATCAGCAGGAATCGGAGCTTTAGGCAGTGGTATAAATTCTTTACTTGGTAAAAATAAGTAGGGTATAGCAGAGGAAGACCGACAAGCAAACCTTTCTCAAATATAGGCAGCTAATTTAGGAAATGTATAGTCTATGGATGATTTATTAAATTCTTATATTATCCCAGTTACAGCAAATCCCGGAAACTTTGGAAAATGGTCTTCGGGTTATGGTAGACATAAATAGGGTATAGATTAGACTAATCTTCTTGCATAGGAAAGCATAAGTCATAATGCAAATAGATTAGCTACACAAAATGAGTTAAGCTTAAAACAAAATTATGCTTCTTTTGGTGGTAATCTTAATACAGCTGGTGCTAATTTTACTACTGGTATGAAACATATAAATAAAGGTGATACTCATGAAAATAATCCTTATGAAGGTGTACCTATGGGAGTAGATCCTTAGGGTACTCCTAATTTAGTTGAAGAAGGGGAAACTATATATAATGACTATGTTTTCTCTGATAGACTTAAAGTACCTAAATAGAAAATAAAGAAAGGTCAAACTAAGTTTACACAAGAAGAAAAGGTACTTCATAAATATGAAGGTAAAACTTATGCTGATGCCGCTAAAAAAGCAGAAAAAGATAGTGGAGTAGATGAAAGACCTAATGATAATATAGCTAAAAGAGGATTTGAAACTATATTAGAAATACTGGCATAGTCTCAAGAGTAGCAAAGAGCAGAGGAAGATAAGGAGAAAATACAGTAGTAGTTAGAAGCATTACAAGAATACTTAAACTCATTACCTCCAGAAGAAAGAGAACAAATAATTCAATAGATACAACAACAGTTAACAGGTTAGGAAGTTCCTCAACAAGAAATTCCTCAACAAGTATAGTAGTAGGGAGTACCTCAAGATCAGCAATAGATGATGTAGCAACAATAGTAGTTATCTCCTGAAGAAATTGCTATGATGCAACAACAATAGCCACAGTAGTAGGAAATGTCACCTGAACAATAGACTATGTTATAGCAACAAATGTAGCAACAACTTCCTATGGAAGAATAGCCTATGCAAGAACCTTAGTAGTAGGCTTAGACACAAGCATATGGAGGTAAATTATATGAAGAAGGTGGATAGTTGTCACCTGAATAGATAGCTATGTTACAACAGCAATAGGGTATTCCTCAATAGGAAGTTACTCCCCCTACTGAACCTCAATCTTCTCAAGATCTTCCACCAGAATATCAAGGATAGGAAGTTCCTTAGGGTGTAGAAGAAGTACCACAAGAAAGTCAATAGGAGCCTACACAAGAAGTACCACAAGAAACACCTTAGGAACAAATAGAATAGTCTCCAGCAGAAATGATTGACACTAATGTTAATCCTGAGGATATGTCTACTACAGAACTTAATAAGAAGATTGATGAAATTATTAGATATGCTAGAGATACTTAGGATAAACAGTTAGCCAGAGAAGCAAGGAAGATAAAAAGGAAAGGAACTAGAACTGAGAAGGAAGAATTTGTTCAAGAAACTTTAGAAGAAATTAAAGAGGAACAAGATCAAATAAGACAAGATAAAGCTGTTAAAGAAGAAAATATTAAACAACAGCAAGCACAACAATAGCAACTTGCAGAAGAATAGGCTGCTCAAATGTAGTAGCAACAACAAATGCCTCAAGGAGAACAAATACCACAAGAGGCTATGTAGCAAGAAGATGTACCTTAGGAAGCTGTTCAAGCAGATGCTGGTTAGGCTCTTGATGCTCAAGAAGTTCCTCAAGAAATGCAAGAAACTCCTATGATGGCTAATGGTGGTAAGTTATATGCAGAGGGTGGAGCTATAAATATGGGAGCTGTATTAGCTGCTATATTTGAAAAGAATAAAAACAATCCTGCTATGATGTCTAAGTTTAGACGATTATAGAACTGTACTGACCCACAATTATAGAACGACATAGCAAGAGAAATAATAGAATTAGATAGAAATTCTTCATATTCTTGTGGAGGTAAACTTTATGCAGATGGTGGAGATATATCATCATAGGTTGCATAGGCTATACCTATTTATGATCAAATAGCAGAAAAAGATCCTAACATAACTTAGTTATTTGATTAGATACTTAAAAGTGTATCTTCCGATACAGTTGCTAAATTAGGAGAACAAGGAATTGATCCATAGAATTTTGCTAAATATGCCGCAGTAACTTAGTATATGTAGCAATACTAGAATAATCAAGCTGCTAATGGTGGTAGGTTATTTGGTAATGGAGGAGATACCAAAGAAAGTTCTTCTACTAGTACACCTCAAATACCTGAAGAAGCATTAGAGTTAGCAAAGAAATTAATTAGAGATAATGGTATTAAAACTAAGAACTTTGATCCAAAATTTAAAGCATATATAGATTATATAGCAACTAAAATATAGCAGTATTTAGAAAATAATAAGATAGACATTTCTACAGCAAGTATTAAAGATCTTAAAGGTTCAAATCTTTTAGGAACTGAGGGTCTTAATAAGAATGAAGCTAGAAAAACGGTTCGTAATAATGTTAATACATATAATCAATAGTAGTTATTA
>JALFMW010000030.1 GCA_022782605.1 Clostridium sp.
ATCATTACTGCCTCCAAAAAATTTAGAAGCACCAAACATAATTGCAGCAACAACTGCAATAACACCAACAACCTTTACCCAAGGTCGCAAAACTACATTTGCCATAATTTTTTATTTTTTAAATGTTACTAATATTGTTTCATAATATTCTTTTTATTAACTTATTTTGTTTTTGTCTATTTTTCAGTAAAAAAATTACGTAACCAATGACAACAACTGAGTCATTAATCAGACCTGAAGATCTATCATAATAGAATGTATATAAGGAATAGTACAAAGAAAAAATTTATGAATATGGTTTATAAATTTAACAATGAAATTTATTATCAATATTTAGGTAAAGGGAAATATTCTGATTTGAAATATGTATAGAAAATAATACCAAAATGGAATTCATATTTAGGAATGTTTAAACATTGTAAAGCATATAATATATGGAAAAATGTATTAAAGAAAAATGCGTATTTTAATAAAGGTTTAATGTATATTGTAGAGTTTGATAGATTTGGATTTATGCGATTAAACAAACAATGTAAACAGTTATTGAAAGATAATATTTTATATGGTAAAAATGAAATAACATTAGAAAGATAAATATATTATATGAGTCTGAATATTCAGTCAGCCTCATAATTTAAAAATTAACGTTAATTAAAAATTATGGTTTATTTACAAACTTTAGAAAACCTTGCAGGTAAAGTGTTTAAGAAAAATTCAGTTATCTATTACACAGGTGAAGACACTGTAACTGTATTAGGCGATGAACCTTGGGGTTTAGTAACTGAGTAGGATGCTCCAAAAACTTATACTAAGGATAAGTTATCTAAAGTGTATGAGAACTTTTGTATTATTGGTGCATTGTTAAGTAAACAAGGTGATACATGGACAATCTGGAATACTAATCCAACAGAAACTGGTTATTGGGACCCTAAATCAGATACAATTACAACACCATCTACTCAATACGGTGAAGTAGTTGCTGTTTGCGTTGGCCGCGGTCTTTGGGCTAAAATCGGTTGGTCCGGATTAACAAATACATATAAGTGGGCAGCATCAAGTTCAGATGCAATCTATAAAAACTATCATGCTATCAATATTCATGGTAATGGTTGGGAATCTACAGAACACATGTTTACTGCACATAGCGATATTTTAACTGGAACTATATGGGAACAACTTAAAAATGGTAAAACTGCTGATTATGATTTGTATCTTCCTAGTAAGTATGAATTGTTAGAAATCCACAATAATACATGTGATGGTACTCATGTAGATGAACAAGTACAAGGTACATCGGCACATACATTTAATAAAAATCTTGGTAAGTTGTTGAGTCTTTCTACCAGTTACTATTGGTCTAGTAGTTAGTATGCAAATTCTTACTCGGATTACTACAACGCTTTCTTCGTTTACTTCGACAGGGGTAACGTGGGCTACAATGATAAGACTTACGGATACCGTTCAGTCGCACTCTTACACTTCTAATCAGGCACGTTAGTGCCAAGGAATAGTAATTGAAACGAAGCGTTAGCGAAGTGAAAATTACGACAAGATATACAGGGAATTTGTTGAAACGTTAGTGAAAACAAATTCCCTTAATTTTTAATAAATATTTAAAATAAAATTATCATAATGGATAATAACATAAAGGAATTAATTGAAGCTGTTTTATCAGATCAAATGGATGAAGACGCAACAATTTCACATAAGCATACTAATATAACGTAGTTTTAGTCAAATCTGATGAATTTATTAATAACTCAATTTAGTAAAATTAAACATTAGTTATTTATATCAAATGCGAGTATAACAGGGACAAATGAAATTTTACATGTAGATAGTACAGTTTCATTAACTAAAAATATAGGTTGGAGTACAGGATTAATTTTAGAACAAGCGTTAAATGATGTAATAAAAGATGCATATACTGTCACAAATATTAAGATTGGTAATGATAAAAACGGTCAGCCGATTAAAGATTTTACATTAACAGATAAAAAACTAGGTATTTCATAGCAGGTACAAGTAAAATGTATTTAGAAAAAGAATTATAATAAAAATAGTATAATGAATAGTAATATAAGAGATAATAATGATTTAGGTATTATCATTATATATCACTTTAATACTAATAAATTTAATAATATAGATATTTATATAGATACTATTTTTGTATTTTGTTGTGAAATTGATAATAACGGGCAAAAAAATTTCAAATATTTGGCTAAAGATAGAACAAATAAAGCAGGTATAACCATTAAATATAATACATTAGGTGGAATAAAAGGACATGAAAAAGATGCTATGTTTATTATAGACATAACATAATTTTACATATATAATACATAAATTATAATATTTTACAATTTATATATTTTTTATAAAATTCTTAATTTTATAAATTATTTAGATAAATAATAAAAGAATATAATATGACTAAATTTAAGTATGTTTAATCGTTTGTATCTTTAAGTCGTTGGAAGAATTTAAGTTACAACTTATGTATATTAAATTTAGTTTGATTTATATTTATAAAAAAAGATAAGATTTAGATAATTGTCTTTCTATATTAATATATAGTTTTCTCAGGTTAACTTCACATATATTATAAAAGTTATATATGTTATTAAGTTAAATATCTAATTAATACTGATATACAACAAACATAATTATCAGTTATCAAATTCCATAATTACAAATATTACGAGTTAATAATAGTAATTAAGTCAATGCCTGAAGTTATAGTCGTATAGTACAACGGACAATTTAACGTTGGAATAAAAAACGTCAGAAACACTGAGTATGAAAATGATTTAATTGATTTATGAAATGCTAAGACTCACAGGTTATTATTTCATTATACTGTAATAACTCGTTAAAACTTTTATCATTAATAGGTAAAAGAATAGAAGTCTGATTAAATTTTATTATTGTTGAGTCTTTCTACCAATAACTATTGGTCTAGTAGTTAGTATGCAAATTCTAACTCGAATTACAACAACGCATTCAACGTTAACTTCAACAATGGTAACGTGAACAACAATAATAAGACTAACGAATACCGTTCAGTCGCACTCTTACTCTTCATAATTTGCATACACGCATGAATTTGATATAATAAGAAAATGACAT
>JALFMW010000140.1 GCA_022782605.1 Clostridium sp.
GTAGTTTTTTCTATAGACTATACTGTAATCTAAATGTCCGCCTTCAATTCTCATAGCCAAATATGCCGCCATTATGTTTCACCTCCTTTCTCAATTAGAAAATCTATCGCTTCTTGAGTAATATTGAGATCATCTCTTAGATTTGCTATTTCTTTTTGAATTTCAGTTTCTGTTTTTGAATGGTAAAATTCTTGTATTATACCATTAGATATTGTTTTATTTATAAGTTTATAATCTTTTGTTTCGTCTTTAATAATACAACCGTCATAAAATTTAACTATCATACAGATCACCTAATATTTTTCAGTTATACATACTGTAAAATCTATACCTATAGTTGCTTCGTCTGGAAATTTATTTTCTAAGAATACATAACAACCCGATGAATTTATACCACCTATAGCTGCTATTCCTAATTTACTAGAACCTTTATTAAGCCACATCCATTTGTTTATATTGCTTATATTTAAAGATGCATCTATTACATTATTAACATTTACGCTATCATAGAATCCTACCCACAATCCACCATTATTATTATTTGTACCAGCATTTAAATTTTGCCATGCAGTTTTCCATTCTGTTGCTGTTAATGAACATTTTAAATACTGTCTTTTAATTCTTGAATCTTTATTATCTTCTATTATTATTTTTTTTACAGCACCACTACCTGTAAATTCTCTTTTTATTGCTAATTTATCTTCAATATTTCTAGTTTTTGTTTCTAGATTATGTATAGATTTATCTAAAGATTCCATAAAATATTGGTTATTAGTGCTTCTTAGGTCTGTTATATTACTAGATTGTATACTACTTACGCCACTTCCTACTAAGACTTGCGCTAAGATTATTTGATTACTTGATGCAGATGGAATTGTAGGATTTGAACTTGGAGTACCTTTAATTACTTTAATGCTTCCTTCATCTGATATATCTACTACTATTAAATCATATCTATTATAACTATCTGTATTAGCAGATATAAGTACATTAGTTGTAGTGGAACTAGATAAGTATTTGCCCTGTATTCTACATTCTCCGCTGCTTACATTCACGCTTAAATCAGGAGTAGTTAAAGCACTTACTATAAAACCATTATTAAATATGGTTTTTTCTTTTATTAAGTTATTATTCATGGATATATGATCTGTTGTATGGTATTTTACATTTGTACTAGCAACAGGATATACTTTTATTGCCATTTAATCACCTCTATTTATAAAAATGTATATTTATTTGGTTTGTTAGGTCTAAAATAACAGTTGCCAACTACTATATCAGCTGTTAATGTTTTAGGTTTAATTGTATATTCTAATATTTTAATTTTTGTATCCATATTTATACTTTTTAACTTAAGGCTTACTAAATCACCTTTTTTTATATCAAAAATATCAAAGACTCCTGAATTAGATACTGTTAGAGTTATATTTAATAAAGGATTACTACATTTTTCTAATTCCCTTTGAACATATGTGTCCAAAGTATCCTGAATGTGAATGTCATTAACACTAAGTTCTTTTGTTTTTAAACCATAAAGATTTATACTATTAATATTTTTCTTTTCACTTATTAGGGTTATCTCAACATCACTTTCCTCTTCAGTATAAGTATTCTTAGCTATAATATGGTTATATATCTCACCACTACTATTTATACTTACATCTCCTACTATATTAACTTCATCATTAATTTCATAATAGGTTTTATCGCTTCCTATATTTATACTAAGATTAAGTTTTCTATCTTTATCTACATCCCAGTAATAATTACTATCTGTAGTAAATTCATCAAGTTTATCAAAAAAATTGTTATTCCATTCTATTTTCCTTTCTGTTTCTAAGGAGTTATATTGAGCTGTTCCTCTGTATATACCACAATCATAATAACTATTTATTGTATCTAGCATAGAAAAAATTACTTTATCATAAGTCCCTCTGTACATTTTAAATTCTTCATTTATAAATGATTGAAAGAGCCTATTTTTAATCTTTTCAATATAACCATAACATTCTATCTCTAAAGTGCTTTGATTAGGGATAGTATTATATATTACTCCCCACCATAAAAGTTCTTCTTTATTATCTATAATTCTATATATTTCAATGTCATTACCATGTCTATAATTTTTATTATTAGTCTTTATAGTATAATATGGTACGTTTATACGTGCTTTCCCTATACCATTTACAGTAAATGTATAATCTAAATCACATATCTCATAGACTTCATCTAGTATATTGTGATCTTTATCATATAATTTAATAAAAAACTCCATATTAATAGCACTCCTTCCACTGTATTACAGCATGAGCAGTGCCACTATAATTTATATTTAAAAGATTATCTCCACTTATTAGCGATAACCATACACCTGATTTATATTTAAGTAATTGAGTAGTAATTCCTAAAGTGTCTATTTTGTAAATTCCTCTTGTTTCTTTTCTACAATCTACATATAAAGTTTCTCCTGTATTTAAACTGTAATTAATAGACAATACTTCATTAGTAGTTTTATTAGAAATAGTTATATTACTGATTTCTCCAATTACCTGTATAAATGGATAAATTGTTTTATAACCTTGGTTATTAATAATACCTTCGTTACCTATTATTGTTTCATTAAATATGTGTCCTTCTGTTGGAAAAGAATAACCAGCAATAGGAAATGAATAACCACCATCAACTTGAAATTCTAACTCTAGTTCTTTAAAATCTCTAACATTAATTAAAGGATTAAATGCCTTTAAAATTATATTTATTAAATTATAATTTTCGCTGTAAGAAACACTTTCTTTATTGACTTCTATGTTGTAATAATTACTATCTTTATCTAATAAATACTCAAGTGTAATATTATCTTGTTCTAAAATATAATTAAGTTGTGCAAAATTATTAAATGCCTCAATAGATGAAATATTATCTTTAAGAATTAAAGAAAGAGAGATAGTTAAAGGTTCTTTTTTGCTTAATCCTTTTTTACTTCCATCAGTTAATAGGGAGGATTCATTATGTTGAGAATTACTATCTAATAATCCTTCTATTTTACAGCCATATATACTGTCTTCTCCAAGTAGGGATAGCCCTCCTAATTTAATTTTACTAAACCACATATTTGTCACCTACTTTTCACTATTAAATAAGTTTTTAATATAATTTATATTAGCTTTTTCAGAACCTTTATCAATGAAATTTGGATTATTCATAACTATGCTTACATCTTTATCAACTGTTGCTTTTTTAAATGTATTAATTAATGTTCTTTCAAGATTCTTAGAAAATTCACTCATTGCAACTTCTATTTTATAATCCACTTGTTGAGATAGAGTTTTTCTACTCATTAATGCATTTGTAACTCTTGTATTTGCAGGTAAGTATGCTGTATCACCTACAACGCTTCTTGTTAATACATATGGTGTTGATGTAACATTATCTATTAATTCTTCTCCCATTTCATTTACTTGCATTACTCTATCTTCAGATGTTACTGTACCAATTGCAGCTCCAGGAGTAACCCCTCTTAATGTATTACCTTGTAGTACGGTTTCTGTTTTAGTTACAGTTACATTTTCCTCTCTATTAACAGTTACAGTTGTTGCCCATGGTGTATTACTTATTTGTGCTAATGCTTCTCTTAAAGACATAATTCTAGTATCTGCATCACTTGTGTCAACAGTTACAGTTGTCTCAACTTTTTTAGGAATATTATTTAAAGAACTTTTTAAATCATCACCTTTTGATTTAGCATCTATCATGCTTCTAGCACTTTGGAGAAATGCACTTTCTGAAGTAAATCCAAAATCACTAATACTTATTTTACCACTATCGATATCTGCTTTAATTTGAGCCATAGCTTCATCTGTAGTCATTTCCCCATTTTGTACAGAACCAGCATATTCACTCATTGACTGTATCATTCTATTTACACCAACTACCCAGTTAGCTTGTGTATCCAGCATACTATTTTCTATTTGCTTGTTGTATCCAACTATTTCACCAGCATGCATACCTGTTTCATCTGCTTGTGTCTTAGCAAATGCTATAATTTGTCCTGTTGCTTCATCAACATCAACAACTAAGTTATCCCAAGATTGAGTTTGAGTATTATATACTTGATAAACTCCATCTTCTGTAATTGAATTTAAATTAGAATAAAATTGTGATTCTTGCTCTAATCTAGCTTTGCATTTCAAATCTCCTTGACTCATTTCTTCACCAGTATACTGATTTATTTTTTCCATTTGTTTAGCGTGGTTTTGTTCACCAACGGCAATAATACTTTGCCATTTTTCATTTTCATTTTGTATTTCAGTATCACGGTTGCTTTGCATTATTCTAATTTCTTCTTCAACTCTTTCTTTTTCAACTCCATTCAAATGATCTGCTGCAACTTTAGCATTTTGAATTTTTTCATCATATTTTTCTTTAATTGCAGCAATATTTTCATCCATCTTGGATTTTTCTTCAGTTAATTGCTTGCTTAACTCTTTTGTAGTCATTTGTGTGCATCTTTCCCAGAATTGTTTAGATGCAGCTTCTTTCTCTTCGTTACTTATATTTAAATTATTTAAAGCAACTTCATTAGATTGTTTTTGCAGTTCTTGAATTCTTCTATTTTCATCTTCTGTTAAACTTCTACGTTCTTCCTGAGCTGTTTGAATAATGCCATTAATTTCATTTTCATTTGACTGAATTATTTTTGTAGATTCAGCACTCGTAGTATTTAATCCATCTAATATTTGCTGTTCTTGTTCATCTATCAGATTATCCTGATTAAATAAATCATACATAGCTTGATAAATAGGATCTTTATTAGCATTTATTTGTTCGATAATTGTATTGGCCCAATCATCTACTTTAGCTTTAGTTTGTTGTAGCTCACTATCTGTTATAATTCCATCAAACTGAATGCTATCTATTGCTAAGTTTATTGATTGCGATTTACTTGCAATATCTTCTAATACATCTTGAGTAGATTCACTTACTTTACTACTCCACTCACTGTAAACATCGCCATTTTCAATTAACTGTTCTTTACTTTCTAATGTAATACCTCCTAAGCTTGCAACAGCTTGTTCTATTATATTGTAATCTTCTTTAGCTTTTATACTGCTACTTTCTAGAACGTCATTGTATTCTTTAAATCCTACTGCAGCAGCTGTTACAAAAGCACCAATGCCTAATGTTACGGGATTTATTCCTAAAGCCAGTTTTGCTAGTCCTTGAGTTGCAAGTCCAGCTCCACCTTCAATTCCTTCTAATGCAGTTGAAAAACTACCTAATACTTTTGTTTTACCTGCTAACTCTAAAACTGTTGATATTCCTTGAGCGCCTTTTCCTAAAACACTTATTATTCCACCTGCAGCTTTCCCTAATGTACCAAATGCTAATGCTAATGCTCCAAATTTTGCAACAGCTGTTATAGTTTCTGGATTGGCCTTACTTATTACAGATGATATTTTAGAAATACCATCAGATACTGTATCCATTAATGGTAATAATGATTCACCTAATTTTGTGGCTTCATTCTTTAATTGATTTAAACTTTTTTTAAATTTGAAGTCACTAGTATTAGCCATTTTTTCAAATGCTTTATCAGTTTTTCCGGTTGAGTTTTCCAAGTTTTTCATAGTGTTGTTGAAATACTCACCCTCATTTGAAAGTAAAGACATTGCTGATAATCCAGCTTCTGTTGAACTCCATAAATTATTAAAAGCATCTTCATTTCCTTCGCAACTATCTTTTACTATCTTTAAACAATCATATAGAGTTTTTCCTTCTTTAGATAGTGCTGTAAATGACTTCCCTGTTTTTTCTTGAAGAACTTTACCAACATTACTACCGGTATCTCCTAGTTCCTGAATCATTGCTTTTAATTGAGTTTGAGCTGTACTTGCTGTACGTCCTTGTTTAGTAAGTGATGCATAAGATGCTAATATATCTTCTAAAGCTACATTGTAATTTGCACCCATTGTCATTGCTTCACCCATGTTTGAAGCTAAATCTGCTACTGTTACTACACCATCTTCTTGAACTACAAATAATTGATCTGATACTTTTGAAACATCTTCTACTGTCTTACCATATATATTCATTATTTGAGTTAATAAATTACTAGCATCTCCAACTTCAGTGAATCCACCTACACTTACTTTATTAGCTGCTTCAATGAACTTTACACTATCTCCATAATCTACACCCATATTGTTATATCCTAGGCTCTTTATCCTAGGCATCTCCTCTTTTCAAAGGAGTATCGGACTATATCTTTACCTACGCCTTTACGTTTAGGTAATCAGCACTCGTGTTAGTATTATTGGTTGTCATACCTCAACTATTAGTCTCTAAACCTTCCTACTACTTTTACTGACTTTCATAGGCTTGGCTTGGGATTGCCATATATATTAATTATTTACAATACAAAAAGAGTGCTATGGTATTAAGCACTCTTTTTTAAATATTCATATACTTAGGTTTCCCCAAATTCACTGATTTAATTTTTCTATATATTTCTATATAGTGTGCCCATGTCACTAAGCACT
>JALFMW010000149.1 GCA_022782605.1 Clostridium sp.
TTTTTATTCATAGTTTCATTATTTATTTGTTCATAATATACTTGAATACTATCTGTTCTCTTACTTGGAGCACAGTAACCTCTAATGCCTCTAATAGTATCACAATTAATTCCATTAAAAGCACACTGATTACATGTATAACTATAATCGTTATATTTACAAACTTTATATTTATTGCCATTATAAGTAAATATTGTACCTATAGGTAAAGTTTTATATTCAGTTGCCATATCATTACTATAGTTATTTAATATTTTATTTTTAATTATATGGCTCTTAAATTACATCACTGAATGATTATTCAATAATATAATATAAGAGCCAAAAAACTAACAAAAAGTGACAAATATCGAAATTATTCGACATCTAATAATCCTGACTTCTCCTGTTCAATCCAATAATCAGCTTCCATATCATTATAAATATCAGCTAAAATATCATCAGAAAGAACAATCGTATCAGGAAGTGAAGGAAGAACATTAGTAGTCATACTTATATTTAATATCTAAATTGCCAACAATAACATATTTAATACTATTAAAATCTCTAGATTTCTTCTTTACAAGATTAATAGCATTTTGAATATCTTCATTAACAATACAATAAAATATATGAGTAAAACCATGATTATCAAGCCAAACAATAACAATATCTTCTGGCTTAATATGTATATCATCATATCCAAATGCTCCACTAGATATTGAATATATTTTATTTTGTTTCTTCATAACTTCCTTTATTAACTAAGTGAACACTAGTACAATCAACACTTATGCCATCAGCAAAACCATTAATCATACATAAATTTTTAATAGCACAATCTTTACAAGTTGTACCACCATCAACAACATCATATATGACATCATTGATAACTATCTTACTTATTTTTGTTTTCATAATAAATTAAAAAACCACTACTACTTTCACAAGCAATAGTGGTACTGGGAATAAAAAAAGCAACACACAAAAAACGTTTTAAAGTGATATATTAGAATAAATGTGCAACAATTTCTGCTACAAGAAAACCAATAACACCACCAAGAGCAAACATTTTAATAGCACTATTAGAAGCCTTCTTAATAGCATTATGAAGTTCATTAATTTGAGTTTCGCTATCTACTAATTGACTTTTAAGACTTTTAGCTTCAAATTTAAAATCTTCTCTAGCTTTAACAACTTCAAAGTTTCTCTTTTGCAAATCATTATATTCAGTTTCAATATTAGTAATATTATTACTAATAGCTTCAACTTTCTTTTCAAGACCTTGAACATTTATCTTCAAAGCCTTAATAAGATTATCCTTACGTCTTTCAACGTCATCTTTACGAAGAATTATATTTACTAATTCTTCAACACTCTTTTTACTAAGTTTAGTCTTACGACTTTTCTCAGCAGTACTTAATTCTTTATTCATAATAAGTTCTCCTTATTTTTTAATGTTTGTAATTATGTAAGCTATATAACAAGCAAACAATATTGTAACAAAAATTATAATTGTATCAACAAGATAATCATTGTTATTAATACAATCACTTAATGTATATTGATTATTATTAATAATAACATTACTAACTTCATTAATAACATTATTAGCTGCATTAATAATATTTGTATTCATAATTACTCAAATTCAATGTCACAATCATCATTGTTATCTTCAACCATAATTTCACCAAATAAATCATAATCATCAATATCGTGATTTACACAATATTGGTCAATCTCCATAGAAGCATTATCAAAATCTTTATCAGTCATAATAATATAATTTTAATTATAATGCAAAGATAATCAATAAGTCCTTCTACGGGGCGGTTATTATAACATATTTAATTATTTGTAACATCATGTGTATGTTTATTAACTATACAAGAATATAATTAAATAGTAATAGCAGCACATCTAACTGCTCTACCTTTATAACCATACTCTTTAAACTTAGCTTTAGCATATTCTCTAGCTTTAGCTAAATTCTTACAACTAATAAGCATAACACCTGTCATACCATCTTTAGGTCTGCTACTTCTAAAAAAGAATCTTTCCATAA
>JALFMW010000169.1 GCA_022782605.1 Clostridium sp.
TAGCGAAATCCCTGATAAAGAGCCAATAGGCTCTTTTCCTTTTTATCACTAAAATATTAAGCTCTATAAAGAACATACTATATATGAGGTGATAGAAATGAAAAGAAGCTCACATTTAACTATAGGGATAATATTAACTTATTTTTTATATACTTTAAATTATGGATGGTTATATTGTTTAATAGGACTACAAGGAAGCATAGCTCCTGATATAGATTTAAAAATAGGATTAAGGCATAGAACTATAACACATTCTATAATAGCCTTAATTTTAACCACAATGCCTTTATATTTGTTTTCACACCAGTTAGGGATAGTTTGGTTTATTAATTATTTAAGCCATTTAACAGCCGATTCAATGACTAAAATGGGTGTGCCTTATTTTTATCCATATAAGCATTACTATGGATTAAAGCTTTTTAGTACAGGTTCTTTATGGGAGCATGTTTTTATATTAATTTCTATAGGATTATTTTTCATATATATTTTAAATAAATATGCATATCTACAATTCTAATACATATATTAAAGTATAATAATAAAAGGGAGTCACTTATGGCAACTTATATTTTTATACTTATACTAGTAATAGCTGGTCATAAATTTAATAAGTATTTCGCACAAAAATACTTTAGCCAATATTACAAATAATAGCCTGGAGCCATTGGCTCCTTTTTTTATATATAAAAAGCCCTCCATTACGGAAGACTTAAAAAGTATGAGATGTTATGAGATTTTATTCTTACATAATTATATTTTCCTTTTTTAAAAAATTTATTCATATTTTCAAAAGAAAATTAATATATATTAGTAAATTAATAAAAAGGAGTTTGTTATGGGAAGCTTGTATTATAACATGGACCAGCTTTCAAAATCTGCTAAAAAATTATTAGGCAGATTAATTTTATCAGGGACAGTGCAACAATGGGAGAAGATTACTGAAGTACAAAAGATTAAAATTGATTTAGAAGAAGATCTTACAGACATAACACATTGGATATTCCAAAACATCTACAGTAAAAACCTAAGTTATTTAGGTAGATTTAATACTGATGAACTTACAGAAAGCAACTTAAGTGTATTAGCTGTAATAATAGAAACACAACTAATAAGAAATGTTAGAAAAGAAAAAAGAAGAAATGTAAAAAGAGTTTTAAAGGAACTTACAGACTGGTATATCGAAAATATTGATATACTGGATGATGAATTAAGAACTCTAAGTAATTCAAAATTATAGTAAATAAAAAAAGAAGGACATTAGTCCTTCTTTTTTTAAAAGCTACACATTTACACATACTAAGGAGATGCTTTTCAGCACATTATTATTATACCTCAAATATATAAAGTTATGCAAAAAAAGGACTCATAAAAGAGTCCAGAGGAGTTTTTACCTAAAAAATTCAGCCTATTTATATTATACCCTAACTAACTAAAAATATACATATAAAAAACAAAAGGATGCCGAAGCATCCTTATCAAGTAAAAAATTTCTAGAAAATTGTTTACTTTTATGTATTTTCGTCATATAATTGACGTATCCTGCTAAGACTTTTAATAGTTCCCGCTATCAAAAATCCGTAAACTCATAAGGTATTAACACTACCATATAAGCAACGTAAACTCATAAGGTATTAACACTACCATATAAGCAACGTAAAACGTAAATTCAAGTTAATTATAACACTCTTCGACAAATAATGCAAGAGGTTATTTAAAAGAATTTACGACTTAGGTGTAGTGAGATACCTAAGTCTTTTTTATTGTATAAATTTAAAAGAAAAAGTACATACTAATAAGATATAATATAAAACATTTATCAAAAAATACTAAGGAAGGAAATAACAATGAAAATTTATAGAAACAAATTTACTAAAGAACAACTTAAACTTTTAAATGAAATAAAGAATGAAGATAGAAGAAAAAGATATATGTCTATATTTTCATATATTTTAGAATGCAGCAATGATGATAGACTTGAAATATCTTTATACTCATTAGAAAAAAAATACAACGCTAGAAAGAAAAGAGCTTGTTTACAAACTATTAAGAATGCAGTTAAAAAATTTACTGATTTAGGTTTATTATCTTTAGAAAAAGTAAATGGAAATAATATATATGTTATAGAAAAATCACCACAATTTTTAGCCGAGGGAAAAACACCTGAAACCATTGAAAACACTAGCGTTGAAGCAGATAAAAACCTGCATAAATCTAAATATAAAAATAATATATATAATAATATAGTATTAAACACATATGTACCTACAGAAGAAATAGATAAAACTATCAAAGCTACTATGAAAGAATTTAATATAAAAAGTAGTTTTGTATATGTGTATGTAAAAAATAGATTATTAAATATAAAAGTTCAAAGAGCAGGATTAATAGCATTAATTTTAAAGAACATGGAAATAGCTAAAGCTTATATAGAAACTAAAAGAGAATTATTTAAAAGAAATGTAAATTTAAAGAAAAATAAAAACATAGCAAAATGTAATACAGAATTAGGAAACTACACAAGCAATAACAGCAAAAGACTTAAGAACCTAACATATGATCCGAAGAGGATTAAAGAAATAGAAGAGTTAGAAGCTAAATATGAGAATGCATTGCTTGCATGGTAGGGGGGAGTCCTTAGGGTATAATTTTGCTATATATGGGTAAATTAAAAAGGAGATAGTAAGTGGAATTAATAGCATTATTTTTCTTAATTACAATGTATTATAAAGCCTTACCTAAAAATGAAGATGAGGTTAATCATAGAGGAATTAGAAAAAAGAAAAAAGTGAGAGATATATGAATAGAAAATGGACCAAAAATGAAATTGAATATTTGGAAAATGAATGGGGTAGTCAATCAGTTCCAGCTATAGCTAAAGCATTAGATAGAACTGAAATTGCTGTAACTAATAAGGCGTGGAAATTAGGACTTGGACGATTTACCATGAGTGGAGACTATATAACACTATACGAATTATTTGAAGCATTAGGTTATAAAGCGTATACAGGAACATTTAAATACTTCACTAATAATGGATTGCCCTATAGAGTACAAAAAGTACACAACAGTAAAAGAGTTAGAGTTATAAACATAAATAGTTTTTGGAAGTGGGCAGAAGAAAATAAAGAAATTATAGATTTTTCAAATACAAAAGAAAATTTTTTAGGCAAAGAGCCTAAATGGGTAGCAGAAAAACGTAAATTAGATTTTATTAATCCTAATAAGAAAAGCATTAGAAAATGGACCAAAGAAGATGATGAAAAGTTAATATTTATGTGTAATAGCGGTAAATATAGTTGCCATGAAATAGCTGAAACACTAAATAGAAGCAGGCAAGCAATATCAAGTAGAGCTAGTAAACTAAATGTTTGTATAAAGAAAACTAAAAGCTGTAAGAGAATTTCAAAAGAAACTAAAGAAGAAATTGAAAGATTAATTAAACAAGGCGCAGATACAGTAACTATTTCTAAGATGCTAAATGTTTCTCAAAAAACTATCTTAAGACAAAAGAAAAAAATGTATAATATTTCTCAAAGTGTAAATAATAGAAATATAAACATTTAAAGGAGAGATTGTATGGAATTAGTTAATTTAGATATGGAAGGAAATTTAATAACCAAAGAAAAAATAGATATGTATTTTATAAAGGCGCCTATATTAAATCATCTTGTAAAAAAATATACAGATAGGAATATAGAAAATATTTTAAAAATACCAGTAACATCAGATATAGAGAATCTACTACCAACAGATCAACTACTATATGATTTTGTTAATGGGAAAGAAATAACAAAAGTTAAATTATTAGCTGCAAGCCTAGAAGTATTTTGTAGCATAGAAAAAATAGAAGGTGAAAGAATACAAGATGCATTTAGTAATCTTGGCCATATGATATTTGATATGGAACCAATAGTAAAGATCATGGAGCCTTTAAATATAGGAGATGTAGTATTTAGAAAAGAAGGCAGCGTGAAAATATTAGGTACATTAAAAAAGATAAAAGGGGAAACAGCTTACATATTACCATATGGAATGCCATTTGATTCAGATAAGCTTATAGAATTAAAACATAGATATAGAAATTTAGAAAAATTAGTGTAG
>JALFMW010000173.1 GCA_022782605.1 Clostridium sp.
ATGAAAATAGTAAATGTATTATCATATATAAAGAATTATCTTAAATTATAGAAGGAGAATTATATATAAATGAATAAATATGTATAAAACTATAATGGGAGGATAATTATGAAATTTTTAAAAAAACAGTTATCAGTATTACTATTATTAATAATATGTGGAGGGGTTATATTTTCAAGTATAAGTGTATCAGAAGCAAGTACTTCTTATGGAAATACAAATTCAAATATAAAAAATGGAGGCCAATCAGTAATATACAAGTCTAATACATACACAGTTGGAAAGAGTCCAAATTACAAATATAGTTATGACTATGATGGATTATGGCCACAGTATTCATATACAATTTACAAGGATGATAATACAGGAAAACATATAAAAACAATAACTAAAAATGCTACTAGTGCACCTAGTTTAAACATTAAATCAGGCTGGATTTACTATTTGGGTATTTCTAGTAATAGCAATCCTGGAATATATAAAGTTAAAATTGATGGAACAAATAAAACTAGATTAACGTCTATAAGTATGCAAACATATCGAGGTAGCCTGACTAGTTACAAACCTATGATTATAAAAGATAATTATATTTACTATTTAGATGGACCAAGAATTCTAAAAAGAATTTCTATTAATGGTAAAGAGAAGAAGACAATATATACTTCAAAATATATTATGGGAGATTTTTCGATATCAGGAGATTATATATATGTTTTAAATACAACAAATAGATCTTATTGGCCAGGTACTTATGATACAATTGTAAGAATTAATACAACAGGTAAAGGTGCTAAACAAATTATTAAATCTACAACAGATACATTTATATATGATATGGTTTATTATAACGGATATATTTATTATCAAGATGGTTATGGAATTTATAGAATAAAATCAAATGGAACAAATAAAAAATGTGTAGTTAAACTTAGTAATGAAGAGACTTATGCAATACATAATAAGAAGATTTATTATATCAATAATGGAGATTTAATGAGATGCAACCTAGATGGACTTAGTAAGAAAAAATTAAAAGATTTAACAGGTAACTATAATGAAGTAGGATGTATAGCGGGTAATAATATATACTTATATTTAGGCAGTTTACAAAGATATGCAATTTATAATTTGAGAAATAGTAAAATTTATTATCAGAAATAATTACAGAGATACCTTAAATTGATAGTAGAGTCTGTTTTCTTTCATTATTTTTTACTTAAATAAACAATCTTTATTTAAACCAGAAGAAGATCGGTTCTCCTGGTTCTTTTTTATGCGTAAAGAGGCTAGGGAGGATATTTTTTATAAAAGTAGAATATTTAAAATGAACAATGAATTATTAAGTTTATTTAAAATCCTTAAAGATATATTTGATAATAGTGGCGAAGCATATAAATCATTTCATATAAAGAATATACAACCTAGTTTTAAATCATTAAATGATGATGATAAGTAAGATGTTATAAGTATAAGAAATAAATAGGGGGAGGAATATTTATATGAAATATGTGAAAGCTGTATTAAATAATAATAATGTTGTTAATGGTGAAATGGTAGGACTTAAAGATAATGTAATTATACTAAATAATGCTACAGAATAGTATAATGGTAAGTTATTAAATTCATATAATGGATTTGTAGATAATAGTACATTCTATATTTTTAATATAATAGAAGATATTAAAGAGTTTAAATTATATAATAAATAGTATAGTTGAGTCTGAAAATATAATTGTGTATTCTTCAGAAAAAATACAATTTAAATAGTAATAACTTAGTTAAATCTTAGGGTGATGATTAAAAAAATCATAGCCCTTTTTATGTGTGCCAAGCATGGCAACAGCTTGACGGTGAAAGTCCGTTGCGGGCTTGATAGTGATAACCGCTAGCTCAAGGTCAAAGGTATCTATTGCGAGGTGGAATCTGAAGAAAGTCTACATAAATAAAGAATGAATTTCAAAAACGATAATCTACATAGTCTTATCGTAGAGTAGTTTAGAATATTTTTGATTAAAAAATGAGTGTTATGATGATATCAAATAGATTGTTATATATAGTGAAAATATAAATATTATAAGGTGGGATTATTATGGATATATGGTTACATAGAATATCACATTGCTCTGAAGTTTCATATAAATTATTGGAAAAAGGATATATATCGATAGGGTTTTCAGCTGTTTCTAATGAAGAGTTTATGAATAATACTATATCTGGAGATGAAAAGTTTTTTAATAATAAATATGAAGAAATATGGGGAAAGAAAAAAACAAGATTTAGCTTATGGAGATTTTTAAATGAGTTTAAACAAGGGGATTTAGTATTAATACCACAAGGTAATCAATTTTCTATTTATAAAATAATAGATGAACCTAAGCTGTTTAAAGATATTGAACTAAATGATATTTTTAATAATGTTACTGTAAAAGAAGACGGTAAGGTTTATATAGATGATGAAATTATAGATATTGGATTTATATGGAAAGCTGAACCTCTAGTAAAGGATATGTTAAGAAGAGATGTGTTTGATAGAGCATTAACATCTAGGATGAAAATACGTAATACAAATGCAAGGATAACAGATTTAAAAGAAAATGTAGAAAAGGCAATAGACTTATATAAATCTAATAAGGTATATAATTTATATGAAAGTATATTAGATAATACAACGGATAAAATTGAGGAAATAATAAGTAATAAGTTAGATGATGCTAAATTTGAAAAGTTAATTAAATGGTATTTATATAAAATTGGAGCATCCGATGTAGAGATACCTTCTAAAAATGAGTCAGGTAAAGAAAATGGAGCAGATGCAGATGTTAGAGCAACTTTTGAGAATTTAAAGGTAATTATTTATGTTCAAGCTAAATATCATAGTGGATGTACATCAGAGTGGGCAATTAATCAAATTACAGAGTATAAGAGTCAAAAGGAAAATACTGATGATGAATATACTTATATACCTTGGGTTATTAGTTCTGCTAAAGGATATTCTGAAAAGGCAGTGAATAAAGCTAGGGAATATGGTGTTAGGCTTATAAATAGAAAAGAGTTTGCTAAAATGCTAATTGATAGTGGTTTTGATGATATAAATAGTGCTTTTTTATTATAAGAAATTATATTTTATTTTGTGAATAATATCAAAAAGTATTTAATAAAAAGAATATATATGTTAACATATATATAAAATGTTATTTACAAATATTTCCATACACATATTGTATATTTTATTATTTGTTATATTTTCCAGGCAATATGTTACTATGGATTGAAATGGGGGATACTTACTTATGGAAAAACTTACGATAAATCAAAGTATGATAAAGGTAGCTGAATTGGAGAGAAATTATAGATATAAATCATCTGATATTATAAATAGAAAGAAAGCTAGCATAACTTATATATTAGAATCTAATGGGGATAGATTTGATTGTGACGAAAAATTTGACTTTAAAAGGGAGTTAGAAGATTTAATGCTTTTATCTGAAAAAATAGAAAGCATAAAGACATCCATAGCTTATGCAAACAATACTACTAAAATAGAAGTATTAGGAGTAAAAATGAGTATCCAAGGAGCTTTAAACAAGGTAAAAGTAAAAAGAGAGTTAGCTTTTGAACTAGAAAATTTACTTCAAACTGTTAAAGTTAGTAAAGAGAGAAAAGTAGATGCGGCAGCAACTTCTGTATACTATAAAGTTACTGAATTAAATTTTGATAGAAAAGAAATGGAGCAGTTAGTAGAAAACTTAAATAAAGAAGTTTTAGAATTAGAAATTGCTATTAATAAAGCTAATAATGAAACTTTTATAGAGATTTAATAGTTTATTATAATATAAGGTGAAAATCTTATATTTATAATAAAATATGCTTTGATGGATAAAATTTATAATTTATAAAGCTCAGAAGAGCTTTTGGTTTAATTAAAATTGTTTTATTATAATTTACAAATTACAAGGTATTTTAAAATTAAACTTACAATTAAAAATTAAAAAAATTTAGATATATTGATATTTATTAAAAAATAAATTAAATGAATCCATCAAGCATATGAAAGGCTAAGAATATTGATTTTTAATCATATTCTTAGCCTTTTTAAATGATTAGTGGAGATTGAAATTAATAAAAACTCCAAACCTATCCTTATTAAAGAATAAATAAAATAAGCGAAGAATATATTTTTAATAATGTATGATAGGAGGAGAATTTATGGATTACAGAAATTTATACGATGGAATTGAAGAGCAGATAAAGTTGCCCAATGGCGCTCTTATAACTCCCATAAACTTTGATAATGGAGCAACCACACCACCCTTAAAAAGTGTTACGAAAATAATTTCAGATAATATAAAAAATTACGGACCTATAGCTAGGGGTGTAGGCTTTAAAGGTGAGTATTGCACTAATATGTTTGAAGATTGCAGAAATAAAATTTTAGACTTTTTTGGATTAGATGGATGTAATAGCCATACTGTAGTATATACAAAATCAGATACAGAATCTTTAAATATTTTAGCAAACACTCTTATAAATAATAAGGATGATATGATACTTACAAGTAGGATGGAGCATCATGCCAATGATTTACCTTTTAGAAATGTGGGAAAAGTTGTTTATGTTGATGTTGATGAGTTGGGTAGAATAAATGTAAATGATGTGGAAGAAGCTCTTATAAAAAATAATGGCAAAATTAAAATTATAACTATAACAGGAGCATCTAATGTAACAGGATATGTAAATCCTATACATGAAATTGCCAAGTTGGCACACAAATATAATGCCTTAATAATTGTAGATGGGGCTCAATTAATAGCTCATAAAAAAGTTGACATGAAGGGAAGTTGTGAAGAAGAAAGCATAGACTTTCTAACTTTTTCTGCTCACAAAGCCTATGCACCTTTTGGTAGTGGTGCAATAGTTGGTAGAAAAGATTATCTAAACAGCAATAAGCCTTTCTTAAGTGGAGGAGGATGTGTATCAGGAGTATTTGATGAAGAAGTTATTTGGACAGCAGTTCCAGAAAAGTTTGAAGCAGGAACACAAAATCTCTTTGGAGTAATAGCCATGGCAAAGGCTATGGAAGATTTGAAAAGTATTGGATTTAATAATATAGAAAAACACGAAGCTAATTTGAAAAATTATTTAATAGATAATATGAAAAATATGAAGAATGTAATTTTATATGGAGATACAACATATACAGATGATAGATTAGGTGTTATAGCTTTTAATGTAGTAGGCAGAGAGTATGGTGATTTAGCTATAAAAATGGCCACAGAGAGAGGAATATCACTAAGAGCAGGAAAATTCTGTGCCCATCCATATGTTTACAGATTGTTAGGAGTCAGTGATTGTGATGCTTATAGAGATATAGTTTCAGGAGAGCATTGCTATGGTATGGTAAGAGCAAGTCTAGGATTATATAATACAAAAGAAGAGGCAGATATTTTCTTGAATCATTTGGAATATGTAGCAAATAGAAAAAATCCGAATAGATTATATAGAAAACCTGTGGGTAGAATAAGATTTTAAATAAAGTTATTATATAATAAACAAGTAGAGTAATAGTATAAAAATCTATTGCTCTTTTTTGATTTATATTGATTTTGATTTTAATACAGATATAATAGTATAATATACTACTAATTTTAGTTTAAAAAGTTAGAGACTCAGTCAAAAAAGGAGATAAGAAATGAAAAAAGATAAAAATATATTATTGAGGGCAGTACTATCGATAATATCTATATTTTTAGTTATTTACTATTGGAAACATATAACATGGGGAATGGGTAAATTTATAAATGTGGCAAATCCACTAATTATGGGTGCTATGATTGCTTATATTTTAAATATTATTATGAAGTTTTATGAAAAAACTTTATTTCAAAAGATTAAAAATGAGAATATATTAAAATTTAAAAGAACAATCTCTATACTTTTATCTTTAGGAAGTATAGTTATTTTATTTATATTAATTGCAAGATTAATAATACCTGAATTAAAATCATGTATAGAAGTACTTGTATCAGGAATACCGGCATTTTCAAATCATATAATTGATTTAATAAAGGAAAATCCTCATATACAAGATTTATTACCAGAGAGTGTATCAACACTTAATATTGACATGGTAAATTGGAAAGAAGTTATAGATAATACTCTTAAATGGTTTACTTTAGGAGCAGGAACGGTTATAGAATATGTAACATCTTTCTTCTCAATAATATTTAACTTTGTGGTTGGTTTAATATTTGCCATTTATATATTGAGTGATAAGGAAAATTTATCAAATCAATTTAAGAGAATGATAAAGACATATACAAATGATAAAATAAGTAAAAATTTATTTTATGTATTAAGAGTAACAGATCAATGTTTCCATAACTTTATAGTAGGTCAGTGTATGGAAGCAGTAATTCTTGGAGGTCTTTGTATTATAGGAATGTTAATTTTACGCTTACCTTATGCAGTGATGATAGGTGTATTTATAGGATGCACAGCTTTAATTCCAATAGCTGGAGCATATATAGGAGCAATAGTTGGTGTTATTATGATCTTTACTGTTTCACCAATTAAGGCAGTATTCTTTATTGTATTTATACTAATATTACAACAGTTGGAAAATCAATTAATATATCCAAAAGTAGTAGGCTCATCGATAGGACTTCCTGGTATTTGGGTATTTGCATCAGTTATGATAGGTGGAGGATTATTTGGTATCCAAGGAGTATTATTTGGAATACCTACAGTATCTGTTATTTATCAATTAATAAAAAATGATTTAAGAAAAAGAGAAAATGTTCTTACTTCAATAGAATTTGAAGTATAGAAAACTTAAAATATAAATTAAGAAAGCCATGAAATTTATTAGACAGGTAAATTTGTTTGTAAATTTTTATGGCTTTTTATTATAGTAAAAAATATGTTGAAATTTATCTTTAAAAATATAAGTAAATTAAATGGAATTCATTATGCAAATAAATAAAATATACTATAATACAAATATATGGAAAAAGTTTTCCATAAAAACTTTCAAATATAGATTTATTAGGGGGGATATAAATGATAAATGAATTTGTAATGTTACTAAGAAGTAGTGATGAAAAAAAGATTAAAGACTACATATTTGACAAGGAGTTGGAATTTTATGAGAACGATAAGTTAAATAGTATAATTTTGCCTAAAATTGATTCACAAGAATATGATAAGCTTTCCCTTGTATTAAAAATTAATGATGATAAAGAACCAATATACTCAATAACATCAAAAGATAAAAGTTCTCAAAATGATTTTAACGTTTATACAACTAATATTTCTAACTTATTTATTATAAAAAAACAAAAATTTACTGAGCTAATATTTGCAAATGATATAAAAAAATTAATAGGAATGAATGGAATATAAATATAAAACATAAAGCTACTCTCATTCCTAATAGAGCACAATATTATAACTGTAATATTATTACGAAGTAATGAATATTATAAGTAAACAATAAAAGGAGGACGCATGTCTAAAAAAAAATACAAAAATTGCTGTAAAGGAGTAGCAGATCAATATTTAACATTGGTTACTATATATGCAGCTATTATAAATCAACAATTTGACAATGCGGATGAGTTAGAAGTTTTTGCAGATTTTTTGATAGCTTTAGGAGAGGAATTATCACTAGCAGCATCTGTAAGAGGAATGTGTGAAGAAGGAGTGGGAGAAGATTTTGAAGTTGATGTTGACGAAAGTACAATAACTAGCTTAGTAGACGGATTTCAAAGAGCTTATAAAAATAATCACAAAAGAAAGGATAAATATTAGATTAATATCTAAAATTTATCCTTTTTAATTGTGAAAGAGAATATATTTTATATATAAGAAATTAAACTTTATAAAAATCTTTTAAGGAGAAGGTCATATTATGGGATTTGAATATGTAGTAAGGAATCACTTTTATAGTGTATTTTTTGCTCCAAGAGGTAGAATTAGAATGTATGAAATTGGAATAAAAATTGCCCAACAATATTTAACACCTACAGATAAATTAATAGGTGTTATAGGAGAACCAGGTTCAGGTAAAAGTATGTTAATTAAAGGGATGTTTCCTGGGTTGGAACTTACAAACGATGATGAAGGTTTAAAAGTAAGGCCCCTACCAATAATGGAATTTGATGAAAAGTCTTTCTTTTCACCTCATACATTCCATATTGATATAAGATTTGAATCGGCATTTTATCAAATGTATCAGCTTGTGGAAGTTATAAATAAAGCTATTGAAAATGGAAAGAGAGTTATTGTTGAGCATTTTGATTTAATTTATCCAATGGTAGGTAAGAATGCAGATTTGTTAATAGGTGTAGGAGGAGAAATAATCGTAACTAGACCAACTATTTTTGGACCAGAGCCAGAAGATATTTATAAGAGAGTTTATCACTCTACTAATATAAGAAAAATGGCTCATTCAGCAGAAGATTTAGTAGAGATGTTTTTGCCAGAAGAAGATAGACTAAGCTGTGATCATGGAGATGTGTTAAATGGATTTTTAATTTTATTTCATAGTAAACCAGATATAAATATAAAAGAAATAGAATCTAATGTAAATAAAATGATTGAAGAAGATATTCCAATACAATATTATGATGAAAAACATGTAAAAATAGGTGATTATATACATCCATGTAGTGGACCTAGAATACATGTAAATAGTACCGCCAAAATAGAAAATTTTAAATTATTACACCAACTTTACTATGATTCAACGAAGAAAGTTTATATGCTTGTGGGATTGGTGGGAGATAGCAAAGATGAAAGTTATAAAGATTTAAATAAAATTTAAAAAGGGAGATAAAGAATGGAAAAGAAAACATTAGTCATTGGTGTTATAGGTGCTGATGTACATGCTATAGGAAATAAAATACTTTACCACTGTTTTGTTGAGGCAGGATTTAATGTGATAAATTTGGGAGTTATGGTTTCTCAGGTAGAGTATGTGGAAGCAGCCATAGAATCAAATGCAGATGCAATCTTAGTATCTTCTTTATATGGCCATGGAGAAATTGATTGTAGAGGTCTTAGAGAAAGATGTATAGAAGCAGGACTTAGAGAAATATTGCTTTATGTGGGAGGAAATATTGTAGTAGGTAAACAACCCTTTGAAGATGTGGAAAAACGATTTAAAAATATGGGATTTGATAGAGTATTTCCACCGGGAACAGACCCAGAAACTACAATTAAATTTTTGAAGAGAGATTTAAAGATTGGAGAAGAAGATGAAAGTAATATTACTAATTGATTTTGGGAGTACTTTTACTAAAGTTACTGCTGTAGACTTAAAGAATGAAATTATTTTAGGCTGTGCTTCAAGTTTTACTACAGTTAATTCAGATATAAATGAGGGACTAAGTAATACTATTGAAAAACTAGAACAAAAAATTGGAAAATTAAAAGACTATACATGTTTAGCCTGCTCTTCGGCAGCTGGTGGACTTAGAATGGTTGTCAGCGGTTTAGTTGAAAATGTCACAAGTAAGGCTGCTAAAGAAGCTTGTTTAGGGGCAGGAGCAAAAGTACTTAAAACTTATTCTTATGAAATGAGTGAAGAAGATTTAGATGAAATTGATAAAATAAATCCTGAAATATTTTTGTTATGTGGAGGAACTGATGGAGGCGATAAAAAATGTATTTTGCATAATGCAAATATTATTTCAAAGTCTAAATCTAATTTTCCTATAATAATTGCTGGAAATAAAGAAGCCAATTATAAGTGTAAAAATATATTAAAGAATAAAGAAATCTATATAGTTGATAATGTTATGCCAGAGTTTGGGAAGTTAAATATTTACTCTGCACAAAACAAAATAAGAGAAATATTTCTAAAGAAAATAATTTACGCTAAGGGCATTAGCAAAGTAGATAGTTTAATATCGGGAATACTTATGCCTACTCCATCTTCAGTTCTGAAAGCATTAGAACTTTTATCAATGGGATATGAAGAAGAAAGTGGCATTGGAGAATTGATGGCCATAGATTTAGGAGGAGCAACCACAGATGTTTACTCCGTAGCAGAAGGTTATCCACAGGATAGTAATATTATATACAAAGGAATTGAGGAACCTTATATAAAAAGAACTGTAGAAGGCGATATAGGAATGCGTTATAGTATAGAGGGTGTAGTAGAGGAAGTGGGTATAGATAAAATATCTCAAATGACAAGTTTGTCTAAAGAAAAAGCATCTCAAATGATTCAGTATCTAAAAAATAATCCATATATAATATCCAAAGAAAAAGAATTTATTAATTTAGACTTGGCTATAGCAGCTAAGGCCGTAGAAATTGCTACAAAAAGACATTGTGGAACAAAAGAAGAAATATATACATCTAATGGATTAGCTTATTTGCAAAAGGGAAAAGATTTAACTCAAATAAAAAATATTATAGTAACAGGAGGGTCATTAATACACTTATCAGAAACATATAATGTTATAAAATATGCGTTATATGACACAAATGACCCAACTTCATTAAGACCAAAATCATCAGAAATTTTAGTTGATAAAAAATATATCTTATATGCTATGGGACTATTGTCACAGTTATATCCTAAAATTGCAATTCGTATTATGAAAAAGGAGTTAAAATATGATGGAAATCAAAAACAAAAAAATTCCGAGAGATGAATTTATGGACTTAAGAGAAGGGGTGCTTCAAGGTTGGAGTACAGGCAAAGATGTCAACTTGCAAGAATCTTTTAAGTTTCATGATTCTCTTGAAGAACATAAAATTTTTTCGCGAAAGTTGATAAAAGCAAAAAAAGAAAATCAAACACTTATCCAGCCAAGAGCCGGTGTAGCTCTTGTAGATGATCAAATTAAACTATTGTTATATTTACAAAAGGAAGGAGAGGCAGATTTACTGCCAACTACTATAGATAGTTATACTAGACAAAATGCTTATGAAGATGCTCAAAAAGGAATAGTAGAATCTATAAAAAATAATAAATCAATGCTTAATGGGTTTCCAGCAATTAATCATGGTGTGGAAAGTTGCAGAAGAATAATTAAAGCTCTTGATACACCTGTACAAATTAGACATGGAACTCCTGATGCCAGATTATTGAGTGAGATAACTTATGCAGGGGGATTTACTTCTTTTGAAGGGGGGGGAATTTCATATAATATTCCTTATGCAAAAAATGTTTCTTTGGAAAAAACTTTAAGAAATTGGCAATATGTAGATAGATTAACAGGTATATACGAAGAAGAAAATATATCTATAAACAGAGAACCATATGGACCATTAACAGGAACTTTGGTGCCACCGTGCATATCTCATGCTGTGGCAATTATAGAAACTTTATTAGCGGCAGAACAAGGTGTAAAAAATATTTCTGTAGGGTATGGTCAATGTGGAAATATTATTCAAGATATAGCAGCAATAAAATCATTAGAAGAACTGACAAATGAGTACTTAATAAAAAATGGCTATGAAGAAGTATTTATAACTACAGTTTTACATCAATGGATGGGAAGTTTTCCTCAAGATGAAGCCAAAGCCTTTGGGGTTATAGCTCTTGGCAGTACTTTAGCAGCACTTTCAAAAGCGACAAAAGTGATAGTAAAAACGCCTCATGAAGCTATAGGTGTTCCTACTATGGAAGCTAATGCTCAGGGACTTCGTTGTACTAAACAAATTTTGTCCATGTTAAAAGATCAAGAATTTAATAATAATGAAGTAGAAATTGAAAAGGAAATAATTAAAAAAGAAACAAGATGTATATTGGATAAATGTTTTGAAATTGGAGAAAATGACATAGCTCTTGGAGTAATAAGAGCTTTTAAAGGTGGAATTTTAGATATACCTTTTGCACCGTCAATTCATACCATGGGAAAAATATTGCCAGCTCGTGATAATAATGGAGCTATTCGTATATTAAATCCAGGGCAAATTCCTTTTACTGATGAAATTATAGATTTTAATAATAAAAAAATAGAAGAGCGTGCTCGATATGAGAATAGAGAGAAATCTTTTCAAATGGTTATAGATGATGTTTATGCCATAAGTAAGGGAACTCTAATTGGCAGACCAAGAAATAAATAATAAATAGGGGGAGATAAACTGATGAAAATTATTGATATAATATGTTCCCAGGGGAAAACAGGATTTTATTTTGATGATCAAAGGGCAATAAAAAATGGGGCTAAAAGCGATGGATTCACATATATAGGAGATGTTATAACAAGAGGATTTACTAGTATAAGACAAAGTGGTGAATCTATTTCAGTAATGATAATTTTGGAAGATAAACAAATTGCTTATGGTGATTGTGCAGCGGTACAATATAGTGGTGCTGGAGGTAGAGATCCCGTATTTTTAGCAAAGGACTTTATACCAGTTATAGAAAAAGAAGTTAAACCTAGGTTAGTAGGAAGAGAAGCAAATAATTTTAAAGAACTTTGTTCAGTTGTAGAAAATATAAGAGTAGAAGGTAAAAAGCTTCATACAGCAATAAGATACGGAGTTACTCAGGCTATACTTGATGCAGTAAGTAAATCAAATCACTGCTTGATGTGTCAAGTTATTGCTAAAGAATATAATACAAAAGTTTTAAATGAAATTGTGCCAATATTCACACAAAGTGGTGATAGTAGATATGAAAATGCAGATAAAATGATTATAAAAGAGGCTCAGGTACTTCCTCATGGTCTAATTAATAATGTTGAGGATAAACTTGGATATGAAGGTGAAAAGCTAGAGGAATATGTCGATTGGTTGAGAAATAGAATAATTAAATTAAGAAGAGATAAATCTTATAATCCTGTAATTCATATAGATGTTTATGGAACTTTAGGTGTAGCTTTTGGCAATGAAAATTATAAAAAAATAGCTGACTATATGGGACGTTTAGGTGAAGTTGCTAAACCTTTCAAACTTCGTATTGAAGGTCCAGTTGATATGGAAGAAAGAGAAAAACAAATGATAGCCTTGAGAGAACTAAGAACAATAGTTGATGATAAGAAATATAATGTAGAAATTGTTGCTGATGAATGGTGTAATACTCTAGAAGACATAAAATATTTTACAAATAATAAAGCAGGTCATATGCTTCAAATAAAAACACCTGATTTAGGAGGAATTAATAATATAGTAGAAGCTGTTTTATATTGTAAATCAAATAATATGGGAGCTTATCAAGGTGGAACTTGTAATGAAACAGATCGTTCAGCTCAAATTTGTGCTCATATTGCTATGGCAACTGGACCGGATCAAATTTTAGCAAAGCCAGGTATGGGAGTAGATGAGGGTATGATGATAGTTTACAATGAAATGCAACGTATTTTAGCTCTTAATAAATTAATGGAGGCGTAAGATGAGAGAATTTAAAATTTTATCAGCTACAGCCATACTTGGTTATGGATTTCCAGAGAAATCATTTATTGAGGGAATGAAAAGAAAGCCAGATGTAATAGCTGTAGATGCAGGTTCTACAGATCCAGGACCATATTATTTGGGAGCTGGTAAATCTTTTACAAATAGAGGAGCAGTAAAAAGAGATTTAGAAATAATGATGGAAAATTCTATAAAAAATCATATTCCATTAATAATAGGTACAGCAGGTGGTAGCGGAGGAGATGTACATCTAAGTTGGTGTAAAGATATAATTTATGAAATAGCAAAAGAAAAAAATTTAAAATTTAAACTCGCCTCAATTCATTCACAATTTTCAAAAAAAGAAATAAAAAAGGCACTTAGAGAAAATAAAATAACTCCATTAGGACCAGTTCCACCTCTTACAGAAGAAATAATTGATGAAAGTACCTCAATAGTAGGTCAAATGGGATTGGAACCTTTCTTAAATGCTTTAGATGAAGGAGTAGATATTATTTTGGCAGGAAGAACTTATGACCCGGTAGTATTTGCAGTTTCTGCTATAAGAGCAGGCTATGATAAGGGATTAGCACTTCATTTAGGTAAAATTTTAGAATGTGCAGCCATATGTGCTATGCCAGGTAGTGGCTCAGATTGTATGTTTGGATACTTAGGAAAAGATTACTTTAGACTAGAACCATTAAATAGCATAAGAAAATGTACAACAGTATCTGTGGCAGCTCATACATTATATGAAAAAACTAATCCATATATATTACCTGGTCCTGGTGGACACTTAGATCTAAGAGAGTGCGAGTTTATTCAAGAAGAGAAAAATATAGTTAGAGTTTCAGGTAGTAAGTTTATACCATCATCTAAATATACTATCAAGTTAGAAGGTGCTAAATTAATAGGTTATAGAACTGTATCTATTGCTGGTGCTAGAGATCCCATTATGATTGAAAAAATAGATGAAATAATAGAAGGTGTTAAAGAAAGAGTAAAAGATAATTTTAAATCAAATAGTTGGAATTACTACTTAGATATAAAAATATATGGAAAAAATGCAGTTATGGGAAATCTAGAATATAATTCTACTACAAAGGATTGTCATGAAATAGGAGTTGTAATAGAAGCGGTAGCCGATACACAGGAAAAAGCAGATACAATCTGTGCATTTGCTAGATCATCTATGCTTCACTTTGGATATGAGGGAAGAAAAGCTACAGCAGGTAATTTAGCATTTCCATATTCCCCAAGTGATTTTCATGCAGGAGAAGTATATAATTTTAGTATTTATCATTTGATGGAAGTTAATAATCCGGCGGATATTTTTAGAATAGATTATGAGATAATAAAAGGAGTTGATGAAAATGACAAAACTAGTTGATATATGTAATATTATTCGAAGTAAAAACTCTGGACCTTATGAATTAACTCTTGATATTATATTTAAGTCAAAAGAAGAATTTAATATGATTTGTGAAAAGAAAATAATAAATGAAAATCTAATTTGTAATCTTTATAGGATAAAAAAAGAAGATATTATAAATATTGTAGAATTTAATCCAGCTAATGCTATAAAGGTAACTATAAAAAGACCTATAGCTTCAGGAAACTTAGGGGAAAGTGATGTTTATGGGGCTCAACAACATGCACCACTTTTAACTGTAGAATTTTAAAATAAGACGATTATTTATGCTCATTAGTATAAATAATCGTCTTTATTTTTAATAAATAAGTGTAAATTGATAAAATACAACACATATGCTAAGATTTATTTAGAAGCTGACTTAAAAAATTATCTAAGGGGAAATTGTTTTTTAAAATTGCATCAGCTGAATAAATATTATTGGGGGGGAAGATATATGAAAAAATTTATTTCGCTAATGTTATCTTTTTTACTAACATCATCTCTTGTAGTTGGTTGTAGTAATACTGAAGAAGATAACAAGGATGAAGCGAAGGATGTAAAAAAAGTTACAGTAAATGTAGGAGCACCAGAAGGATTACCAGCTATAGCCATAGCTAAGTTAGCACAAGAAAATCCTCAAATAAAAGAAAATTATGAAGTGAAATATACTCTAGAAGCAACATCTGATGCATTATCAACAGATGTAATGAAAGAAGGGTTAGACATTGCTATAGTTCCATCAAATATGGCATCAATAGCTTATAATAAAACTTCAAATTATCAAATTGCAGGAACTGTTGGTATGGGTTCTTTTTATTTAGTAAGTAGTGATGAAGATATTAAAGGTTTAGATTCTTCATTAGAAGGAAAAAAAGTTGGAAACATTGGTAAAGGTTTAACACCAGACATAACAGTACAAGCATTATTAAAAGAAAAAGATGTGGATTTATCTAAAGTTACATTTAATTACTCAAATGAAGCAAGTGATTTAGTTTCATTATTGGCAACAGGGAAATTAACTACAGGTATAGTACCAGAGCCAGCTCTTAGTGGATTACTAACAAAAAATCCTGATTTAAAAGTTATTTGTGGTGTAAACGATACTTGGAAAGATGTGTTTAAAAATGAAAATGGATATCCACAATCAACATTAATTATTAAAACATCTTTTGCTAAGGAAAATGGTGAATTTGTTGAAAGTTTTATAAAATCTTTAGATGAAAATATAGAATGGACAAACAAAAATCCAAAAGAAGCAGGAGAATTTGCAGCTAAGTTTGGAGTAAATATAAAAGCGCCATTACTAGTTAAGGCTATAGATAGAACTAATTTGAAATTTATAGCTATAGAAGACTCTAAAGATGATTATCAAAAATATTTTGAAATTTTAAATTCATTTAATGCAAAGGTTTTAGGTGGTAAGGTACCTGATGAAAATATATTCTATAAGTAAAAATAAATAAGTTTATTAATCCTCACTAATTAAATTTTAGTGAGGATTTTTTGATTTTAAGTGATTAATAAAGCAAGGGATATGATTTTATCTAGTTTAATTTTTATGTGTCAAAAATTGTAAAATTTTATATATTAACAATAGGAGGTGTATTTATGGCTAAAAAATATCTTATAGCCCTTGATGATGGTCATGGAATGGGAACACCAGGAAAAAGAACTCCACCATTACCTGAAGATTTATATATAGATGGAAAGCTTGTTAGAAAAAAAGGTCAAGTAATAAAAGAAAATGAATTTAATGAAGCAGTAGTAGATTATTTAGGAAAAGCATTAAAAAGATGTGGGTTTAATATTTTATATGTAGCTGCAGGAGATAGTGATGTTCCTCTTAAAACAAGAGTAGCAAGAGCAAATGCAGCAAAAGCTGATGCATATATAAGTAAACACTATAATGCAATAGGAGAAAAGTGGCAAAGTAGAGTCAAAGGATTGGTTACAATAATTCACTATAATTCATCAAGTAAATCAAAAGAAATTGCTAAATATGTTCATGAAGAATTATGGAAACTTCATAAAGATCATAATTGTAGTAATATGGGTGTGAGAAAGGATACAGATGTTTCTGGGTTTAGTTTATATGTTCTGAGAAATACTAAAATGCCTGCTATACTTACTGAATCAGGATTTATGGATCATATTACCGAAGCAGTTGAGATGCTAGACCCTAAGTTTCAAAAGGCTGATGCAGAAGGAACTTGCAAAGGAATTTGTAAAGCTTTTAATGTAAAATATATTCCACCAACAAATGAAAAAGTTGAACCTCAAAAAGATAATCAAAAAGAAGATAAAGAAGTCAGTACAGATGTAAAATATATTAAAGTTAAGGTTAAAGAATTAAATATAAGAAATGCAGCTTCCTGGGAAGATGATGCAATTAGTGGAACAGTTAAAGAAGGAGAAGTATTTACTGTTGTTAAAAAAGTGAAAGTTGGATCTAGTTATATGTATAAATTAAAGTCAGGATATTTTATATCAGCTAGCTCTAAATATGTAGAAAGTATTATTAAGTAGTTAATACAAATAAGCATTTGTCTCATGATAAATGCTTATTTTAAGTTGAATATAGGTATAGTAATTATAATTATCTTACATAGTATTAAATAATTTGCTTTATATTGGAGAAAATAAAAAAAGATAATTTGTAACAATATAACTTGAGGTGATGATATGAAGAATAATAAAAGTGAATATAATAAGTTATTTAATTTAAGTCACAAATCAGATTATTATTTAACTAATAATTATGAAGATAACTTTAAAAATGATGAATGGAGTAGTGATATTATAAATTTTGATGATAATATACCGATTAATGATGATTATGATAAAGAATTTGTTTCTAAACAAAGATATTCATTTACAGAAAATAAAGGTTATAAATTTAAA
>JALFMW010000190.1 GCA_022782605.1 Clostridium sp.
TCATTGCATCAATTGAAATATATCCATAAATATCTTGAGTTTTTTGTAAAATAGTAATTAAACTGCCAGGTACTTTAGCGTATTTGTCTAGTATGGGATCTAGTTCTTTAAACTCTTCACATTTGTCAGTCCCACAACAGCGGGGAGGGGAAAATAAAAAAACAATTTATCAACCATTTGTTGATAAATTGTTTGTAATTTGTTTGAAATTTATTTTTGTTTACTGGTAAAAATCTTCAACATATTTTTTTGAAGCTGTTATATATAATCCAGATTTAAGTTTATACATTTTTTCATCGCCATTCTTTGGTTTAACTGTATCAACTATAGTAAATACATCACCTTTATTTACTGTATTACAAGGTCTAGCTTTCCAGTCTGCCGCCCTTCTAACATTTAAATCATCAACTTTAACTCTTACAAGGTGAAGTTTTTTTGGAGAAATTGAATCAGCAAATTTTTTATAACCAAAGTATTGAGCAATTAATTCGCATTCTAATTTTGCTAATTTCTTTATATTGTTTTCATTTGAAAGCCATAAGGCAGATTTTTTGTTAGTATAAAAACTATGCTCTATGATATATCTATATTTAACACCTACAGCTCTAGCACCTCTAAGAACTCCATACCATTCATCGTTTCTATTAGTTTTCTTTCTAACATATGTTCTGCCCTCTTGCCATGTGTCCATTGTTTCGCTTATTAATTCAGCTAATGATAAAGCTAGATTATCTGTGCTTTTTTGGTCAAATCCACGTATAACAACTGGATAATCAACATTGCTATCATCACAAGCATTTGAATGAATTGAAAGAAATATATCTGCCCCTTTTGCTAGTAAACCTCTGTTGTAAACTGGTAAATCTATACTACTACTATATCTTGTCAACTTTACTTTTATTCCCATTTCTTCAAAATAATTCTTCATATAATAGACCATTTTCCAGTTGAACTCACTTTCATAAAAAGACTTCAAAACTGGACTTTGATTATATTTTCCGTAGTGTCCTGCATCTAAAACAACTAACATATTATTACACCCCCATTTTTATATATATAAATTGTAACATATTCGGTTTTAAAAAAAGCCACGGATCAATTGACCCATGACTCATAATTCAGGAAAAATTTATTTAAGAAACAAGATTGTTAAAGTAGAGTATAAATTCATTTGTTTTAAAGAGTAGCATTTTTTGGATTTTTTGGAAAAAAAAATAACTAAATTTCTCTTATACTTATAACTTTATTATATATACCTAGAATTTGCAACTACCTAAATATTCTGCATAGGCAGATTTTTTGGGTCTGCTTTTAACCTATAACTTTATTTCTCATAACTAAAGATTTATTCTAACTGATAGTTTTTGTTAGGGTCAAATCTTTAGGGTCCTTGCTTATCCTGTCCCGCTCTGCTGCGCTTTGGGGTCCTGTCTTGGGTCGGCTTTGGGGTCAAATCTTATTCTGTCAACTTTGGGGTCCTGTCCGCGCGTGTCATCGGTCATACTTTGGGGTCAAATCTTATTCTGTCATCTTTGGGGTCTAAAAGCTTGCGCGGACGGTTAGGCTTGTAAGGGGGGGTTGTATTTCTGCGGTTCTCTTACTTGGTTTGCCTCTCGGTGGTTTTTGTCTTTTCTCTTACTTGGTTTGCCTCTCCCCCCCTTGGGGCTTTCTCTCGGTTTTTTTGTTTTGCTCTTGGGTCTTTTTTCTTGCTTGGGCTTCTTCTTGGGCTTCTTCTTGGGCTTCGCCTTGCCCCTTCGGGGCTTGTGGGTTGCTGCTGCCGTGGGTGTTGTTCTTTTTCCGTGCGTTTTTTTGCCCCCTGGGGGCTTTTCCCGGGGGGCTTGTGGTTTGCGGTTTGTGTGGTTTTTTAGAAGGGGATTTGTGCCAGTTCCTCGTCTGTCAGCGGTCTGTTCAGTTCCTCCGCTCTTTTTTCTTCTTTCTTTCTTCTTTTGTTTTCTCTGCTTTCCTCGTGTGTTCTTCTGTTTTCTTTTCTTGTTGCTTTTGTTGGGTGTTCTTTGTCTTTTCTTCTGTTTTCGTCCCTTCTTCTGTGCTTGTCCCTCTTTGCTTGTTGTTTTCTTGCTTCTTCTTGTTCCTTTTGGATTTCTTGTTCTCTTTGTTTGTAGTACTCTTGTTCTTTGTTCACTTTTTGTTCCTCCTTTTGGTTTTTTTCCTCTTGTTTGTAGTGTTGCCGTTTTTTTCCTTTTTTATTCTTCTTTTTGGTTTTTCTTTTTGTTTTTTCGTTGTTGTGTTGTTTTTTTTCGTATTTGTAATATATAATTTATATTAAATAAAGCAAGTAATTTAAATAATTTCAAGACTTTTTTATACTCAAACCGTTTGTGTTACTTGTGTAACACAAATTACGTTGTCCGTAGCAGTCAAAAAAATTTGAATTTATTTGACTAAAAATTTTAACAATTGGACAAAATATTAGCAATAAAAAAATAAAAAAGGTGGTTATAAATAATGATTTATAAAAGTGAACTTAGTGAAATTTTATCAATTCCAGTTTATATATTTGAAAATAATAAAAAAGGAACAATATTAAAACATACTTTTTTTGAAACTGTAAATATATATGAAATAAATGAATTTATATTACTTGAAGAAGAAGGTAAATATTATGTAATGGGTGCTACTCCAAATACAAACTACATAGGCTTTGAAGTTAAAAAAGAAGAAGCTGAAAAAATAACAAAAGATAGAGAATTGATAAGACTTTATAATAAATATGATTTTATGGCTTTTATGTATTAGTACACAAATAGTTCTTGAATATTGATGAATACAAATAAATAGAGAGGGATTAATAATGACAACTAAAAAGGTAGTGACTTACTTGAGGATTTCAACAGCAAACCAAATAGATAATACAAGCATTGAAACTCAAAGAGAAAAGATAAACTTATATTGTAAACTTAATGATATAAATATAATAAAAGAATTTAAAGACGAAGCAATTTCTGCGAAGCATGAACACACTAGAGAAGATTATCAAAAATTAATTAAGTTTATAGCCGATAAAGAAAATAAAATTGATGCTATTGTAGTTTACAAATCCGACAGGATACATAGGAGTTTAAGGAATCTAATGAACATGATTTCATATCTCCAAGGATTAGAAATTGATTTTATATCTGTAACTGAACAATTTGACACGTCAACTGCTCAAGGGATGCTATTTTTACAAATGTTAGGTAGTTTCTCTGAATTTGAGAGAAAAATAATTGCAGAGCGTACTAAAAGTGGAAGGTTAGCGAATAACAAGAAAAATGTATCTAGTGGTGGCAGACCACCCTTTGGTTATATGATGAAAGATAAAAAGCTGGTAGTTAATAAGGAAGAAGCTGAAATAGTAAAAAAAATCTTTAAGCTAAGGATAAAAGGATATACATTTCAAAAAATAGGTGAAGAAGTAAATATGTCAAAGCAAAGAGTACATTGCATAGTCAAAAATAAAATATATACTGGTAAATATGTATATAATGGGAAAGTTGAAAATAATAATTTATTTTTAGATGTAGAACCCGTAATTTCACGTTATACTTACAATAAGGCTAATTTGAAAGGAAGGTATTCATAATATGTGGGTAGATGGAATTGATATTATAAGAGAAGATAAAATAAAATGTTTCAGAGTAGATGATAATTATGTTTTTCTTACTGATGAAACTGGAAAGATTATATTTTCTTTCGATACTAAAAAAAATGAAGAAAATGTAAAAAATGAGCTAAAAGTACTGGCGCAAAAAACAATAATGAGATATGATGTAATTAAGAAAATACAAGAGGATTATTCGTAACAAATTCCAAAAATGTCTATATCATTAAAGCTAATAACTTGTTCATGACTATAAAAGAGCGACCATTTTCATGGTCGCTCTTTTATTTATTTATACAAGGGGAATATTGTGAATTTACGTTTTTAAAATCCTTCTAACTTGTCTTACACAAATATGATATTTCTGTGATAAGTAATATAGATTTTTACCATTAAATTCGCTTTTTATCTTCTTGTTTCTTTCTATAATCTTAGCGCTTTTCATCTTGGGAATGTATATACTCTCACCTGCAAAAGCTTCACAAAGCTTCAAATAATTATCCAATCCTATCAGTTGTATAATATATATTTGGTCATCGTTAAATCCATTTAAAAAAACTTCTTTCATACATATCACACCCCATTATTAATTAAATTCTATTAATATATATAAAAACCTTTATAATATTGATAAGTATACAATAAACTTTTAAAATGAATATATATCATATTTGTATCAATATCTATACATATAAGTTTATATTATTTCATTAAAGCTAAATTTTGATTGGTTTATTCAACCAAGAGTTTCGTCAAAGCTTTTAAGGCTCTATTGACTTTCAGATTTATTTTAAAATCTATATTCAATTTTCAAAATAGATGTCCCCACATCTATTTTTTTTTATATTTTTTTGTATCTATTCATACCTTCAAGTATGAATAGAGAAAGCACATCATACTGCTTCAACGAACAATTTTGACAGAAGTCTATAAAATCGTTAAGTATATTTTCGTAAATCCTAAAAGATCTAACTGTAATTTCCCCTATATCATCTTTATTTAGTTCGTGAATATCTAACCTTTTTCTATTAATGTTTGACATAATATCTTCAACTATTTTTTCAATTTCTATATTCCTATTCTTATTATAATTTAATTCATATGATTTTGAATGTTTATTAAATATATATTTATACCTAGAAAATCTATCTCTAATTGTTGAATATGAAATGCCTATGTAGTCGCAGACTTCTTTAATGCTGTTATGTTCTCGCAATAAGCTATTAAAAAGCTTAACTTGTTCTTTTATCCCCAATTTGTTAAATGTAGCCTTATCTATATATTTCATAAAATTATCCCCCTCTCAACGTTATTGTAACACATTAGAGAAAAGGGTATAATAAAAATAAGCATAAAAAAAGGAGCGAAATCGCTCACATTCTTTATGCAGATTAATATAGACAAATTTATTGTATTAATATTGTAACACAAAGTTTATTTTTTTCATAGTAGGAAAGAAGTGAAAAAATGAACAATTATATTAATACGTTACACAAAAATAGCGAGGGATTTATTACAGTTGCTAAAATGAAAAAGCATTGGCAACAATATTATTTTGAGGGTATAAACGATTTAAGTATAAATTTAAAAGGTAAAGATGTATATATATCTCAAAATACTTTCAATAACAAGAGTAGAAGATTAATTCACCTAAAAGAGCTAAAAGCCCTATACATTGACATTGATTGTTATAAAATGAATTTGTCAAAAGAAGCTGTAAAATACTTCATGGAAAATGATTTATACGGACAAATACCAGTTCCAAATATGCTTATTGATAGTGGGAGAGGTTTATATTATATAATTTTCCTTGAAAATACTATGGCTGAAGAATTACCTAAATGGCAACTTGTAGAAAAATATTTATATGAGAAGCTTAAAGATTTAGGAGCCGATAACAAGGCATTGGACGCAACAAGGGTCTTAAGGGTGACTGGAACAGTCAATAGTAAAAATAATTCAATCGTAAAAGTAATTGATACTTATGATTATCAATATACATTAGATGAAATAATAGAAAATTATATTCCGGAAGTGATTGAAGATAGAAAAGAGAAACAAAAACCTTTAGGGGTTAGAAAAAAGGGTAGAAAGAAAAAATTTGTTTCACTTTTCAACTTATACAATTTATATTATACACGCTTTAAGGATATAAAAAAGCTGGTAGAAATTAGAAATTATGAAATGACTGGATATAGAGAAATTACATTGTTTCTAATTAGATACTTCTTAAATGTTTATCATGGAGATGATGATTTAGTCATGGAAGAAGTGATTGAGATTAATAATTCATTTACGGAGCCACTAGAAATAAATGAAGTTTTTAACGCTACGCGTTCAGGAGCTATAGGAGCGACTGAGAGCGTTTATAAATACTCCAATGATAAATTAATCAAACTACTAGATATAACACCGTCAGAACAGAAGGAAATGGCTACAATAATAGGTAAGTCAGAGAAGTATTACAGAAACAATAAAAATAGAAGAGATAACAGAAGGGATGAAAACGGACTTACTCAAAGAGAATCCAGTAAATTAAATAATGAAAATGAAATTTTAGAATTAAAAAGAAAAAAATATACTTTGAAACAAATATCTGAAAAATTAAATTTGTCTATTGATTATGTGAAAAAAGTTTCAAGAAAAGCAAACCGATAAGGTTTGTTTTTTTTATTGAAAAAAGATGATTAACATAACTTTGTTAAAAAATAGTCAAAGAAGTGTACTGAAATGGCTCTTTGTATTAATAATATATAAAATAAATAAAGGGCTTATTATATATGTCTGTATATATTGAAATAAACAATAAAAAAAGAAACCAGCTAGGGGGATAGGGGTTGCTATCTTAACTAACTGATTTCTTTCGTTGGAAGATGAATCCTTCTCAGTAAGTATATAAGTGTAAATTTATCTAAACACACAAAACACAATAATACATAATGAGAAAAGAAAAAACTAATTATTTGTATTTAACTCTGTAGATATACAAAATTACAAAAATTCAATAGAGTAGGTTTAAATAATACAATAATACTAATATAAGTATATACGATTTAATAGCATTTCGCCTTAATTTTTTCCAATTTATTTTTTTAAAATAAATATAGCTACGCTATAAATAAAAATATCACATTATAAATAATTATTTGTGAAAATTTTTTATTTATAAAATTAACTAAAGGAAATTTTAAAACTTCCGTTGAAGTTTTTTAATGAAATGAAATTTAAAACTCTTTTCATTCAAAAATTTTTTTTTGAAAATTTTTTTTTCAATTCACGATAACGTGACTACTAGAGGTCACGTTAAGGTGAAATAAAAATTTTTGTGTGAGATGAAAAGATTTTATTTTCATTTGTCACGAAAATTTTCAACCAATAAAAATAAAGGAGGGTTATTATGTTTGGAATAGGCTCATTAAAATATCTTCACACTTTTGCAGAAGTCAGCTTCATTTACAGAATAGAACAATCAACTCTTAGAAAAAAAGTTGCGAGAGGAGAATTAAAAATTGATGATGAAGTAAAAAAATTTGGTAACACTTGGGTCATAACTGAAAAAGCAATGGTAGAACATTTTGGAGTGAATCAGTTTGCGGAATATCTTACAACGGGAGCAGTATCAGAATTTCAATTTGCTACTGGGCAGATTAATTATAGACAAAAATTTGAAGCTGATGAAGATACTTTCTTTATTTAGACATTTCTTTTTTAAAATTGTCAGAAAATTCCAATATAATTAAAAGAAAAAAGGAGGTGCTTATAAATGGCAGTTGTCCAAGTTAAAGAACCAAGTTTAGTTAAGATTAAACTTAACACAGGAACAGATTTAAACTCACAAGTTGTATATAGAACTAAAACTCTTAGCTCTATAAAAGCAACAGCAACAGATGATGATATAGCAGCAGTTGCAACTGGATTAGTTAATTTACAACAACATACATTAGAAAAACTAACTAGAGTAGATAATGCTAAATTACAATTATAATTTTAGAAAAGAGGTGAAATTAAATGGATACTAAAGTATTATACATGACTTTCAAAAATGCCCTTGGAAATAGTTGTACTATATCAATCGAAGACCCAAAAGAGGATATAACAGAGCAACAAATAAAAGACTATATGGATTTAGTTATACAAAAAAATATATTCCAACCAAAAGGACATGATTTAATAACTGCAGTTTCTGCGAAAATAGTAGACGCTAATACTGTTGAATACAATTTAATTGTCTAATCAAAAAATAATTTAAAATTATTTAATTTATAAACAAGGAGGTACATTAAAATGGCAGTAATTTCAACACCAAATGCAAGTTCTATAAAAGTAAAATTTGACCAAGGAACAAATTTAGACGGAGATAGAATAATAGCAACTAAAACTTATAGTTCTGTTAAGTCTTCAGCTTCAAATGAAGATATAATGGCAGTTGTAAACTCAATAGTTGGTTTACAAAAACATACTTTATCAGCAGTAAACAGAATAGATAATTTCTCATTATCTGAATAATAATTTTAAAAAAGAGGTGAAAATAAATGCAAACTAGAGTATTATATATGACTTTTAAAAACACATTAGGAAATAGCTGTACTATAACAGTTGACGACCCAAGAGATGATATAGAAGAACAAGACATAATTACAACTATGAATTTAATAAAAGAAAAAAATATATTCCAACCAAAAGGATATGACATATCAACTTGTGTTTCTGCTAAAGTAGTAAATGCTACTACTACTGAATTTGATTTAGTAATACCATAGGAGTAGGTGGTTTTATGGAACAAGTTACAACTTTAATTGAAAATTTAGGATTTCCGATTGTACTTTCTATTTACCTTCTTATTAGATTTGAGAAAAAAATTGATTTATTAAATGAGAGCATTACTGCTCTCAATAATACAATCGTTGAGGCTCTCATAGATAAAAAAGAAGATGAAAGAAAATAAAAGAAAATAAAAATGGTATGGTTCTCTAAAAGTTTAATTATTTTATGTAATCAATTTACTTTGATAAAATTCCTTATTAAATATTGCTACAATTTCTATTTAGACAATATCACTACATGTAAAAATCCATGACAAAAGTCATGGATTTTTTTAATTTCTCCACTCACCCCCCCTAAAGCATTTATCTGTAAACACTAATAAAAAAAATAAATGGAGGTACAAATATGACACTAAATTGTTCAGCTGATAATTGTGTTTATAATAATTCAGGCATATGCTATGCAGGAAGTATAAAAGTAAA
>JALFMW010000199.1 GCA_022782605.1 Clostridium sp.
TCATTGCATCAATTGAAATATATCCATAAATATCTTGAGTTTTTTGTAAAATAGTAATTAAACTGCCAGGTACTTTAGCGTATTTGTCTAGTATGGGATCTAGTTCTTTAAACTCTTCACATTTGTCAGTCCCACAACAGCATTTTTGACTCATTTAATTCCCCCCTATTTAAAAATAATATATATAATTTGTATGTTACTACTAATAATGTTAGCAAAAAATGGTAATTATAGCAAACTTAATTATAGAAAATTTATTATTTTAACTGTATTTTTTAATACTCTACATAATTTTCACAATATTTTTACATACTGATAGTGTTAATAGTTTTTACAATTTAAAAAACAAAAAATAAAGCTTCTACCTTTCAAGTAGAAGCTTTATTTTATGCATTTTCAAAAGTATATATAGCATCAATTCTTGTAGTAAAAATATTCTCATCTTTACATCCAATATATTTTGCATATTTTCTAACTTTCTCCTTAGCTACTTCTATATCTGCAACACCCTTATCCATTAATTCTTTAATATACATATCCATTAAATAACCTTTGTATTCTTTCATATCAAAGCCTAAATAACGAGCTAAGTTTTCTATTTCACATGAAAAATCTCCATCTTCTTTTATCAAAAATTCATATACATCTTTTCTATAAGGGTTAGACATGATAATCTTTTGTACAACTTTGCATCCATCTAATTTACTAATAAAGCCATCTTTATAATTATTAAAAAGTGCATTTGATTGTCTTATGGATTTTTTATCTATATAAGAATCCACTTCTGTAACACCATTTTCTATTAATGCATCCATTACTGCAAAATGAATACCAAAGCAATCATCAAATACACATTGTGCAAGATTTGAGATAATAGGTTTTATATCAAAATACTTTACATTGCTTTTTTTGACTTTATTATTAGCTAAATCTCTACTTGCATTATTAAATAATCTTTCAAAATCAAGATATTTTTCACAATAAATCTCTTTAAATAAATTATAATCTATAGTTATAATATTATAATTTACAATAGTTTCAACACCTTTTCTAATAGCTTCATTTATTAAATTTTCACCATACTCCAATTGTTTCTCATTAAGACGTCTCATATTTGCAGAGTTATCTAAACAGTAGTTTTTGAATTTTTCAGATGCTTCACTACCATAATCCTTAAATTCATTTCTAATACGATTATAATTATCTCTTTTTTCATCAAATTTTATAATTGCACCGTTTATATCAAACGTAATCATCATTTCCCCTCCTAAATATCAAATATTAATCCTTTTTATTACTTAATTTATTTGATTTTAAGAGTAGTATTCCTTCAAAATAAATAATTTGTCTAAAAGTTTTTTTAAATAATGTTGAAAATACCAAGAATTATAGGGATAAACATGGATGGTAGCAAATTTGCAACTTTAATTTTGCACATTCCTAACATATTTAGTCCCATAGCCATAATAAGTATACTACCAACACAAGTCATATATGTAATTACTGTTTCTTTTAAAATACTTGATAGTGCACCTGCACCCAAGGCAATTACTCCTTCATATAAAAATACTGCTATACTTGAGAGTATTACTCCTAAACCCATTGATGCGGCAAAAAAAATTGAAGATACTCCATCAAGAATTGATTTTGCAAATAATGTGGAATGCTCCCCACTTAAACCACTTTGTATAGCTCCAACAACTGCCATAGCACCAACACAATATAACAAACTAGCTGAAACAAATCCTTTTGATAAATTATTTGCACCTTCCTCTAAGTTCTCATCTTTAGATAATCTTTTGTCTATTAGTATACCGAAATTATTTAAAAGTTTATCAATATCAATTAGTTCACCTATTACTACACCTATACACATACAAATTATCACATACAATGGATTATCTCCTTTTAAAGCACCTGAAATACCCATATAAATAACAACTAGTGCTAAAGCATCCATTATAGATTTATTTAACTTTTCAGGTATACCTTTTTTTACAAGTAATCCTATTGCTCCTCCTGCAATAATTGTAGCAGTGTTTACTATTACTCCTAACATTAATATTCCCCCCTTAATATTCCCCCCTTATTTTTTAGGATATAATAAATAATATCCATATGATTTTTATTTATCAAGTGGATTTTTTAAAAAAGCTAAACTTATATATTTATTTGGATTTTCAGCAAATTCTTGAAAAGAAGCATTTGTAAATATTACATCATTGCCTAAAAATCTTTTATATCTCTTTTCTTCTTTTTTTAAAGCTGACAAAAGTTTATTTTTATGATTATTTACCACCATTATTTTAAGTGGCTTATTATTTCTACTCGTCTGAACTCTTTTTAACATGTATTTTATATGTATATCAGCTTCTGGAAATGAATATCCACAAAATATTATTAAATCTGCATCTCTCAAGGCTGTTTCTGCTTTATTCCATACTGTACTAAGATATAAGTTGGACATGTTTTTAAAATATGTTGGTGGTACTATAATGGGTACAGTATATTCTTTACAATTTAAACATTTTGCCTCATTTTGATTATTTAGTATTCTCATAACTCCACCTTCATAAGGAGTCAAGGTTATACTGGAGCAAACTGGACAATATAGCCAATTTAAAGAGCCGTGAATTTTATATAGTTTAATAGTATCTCCCACAGGTCTTTGCCAAGAAGAAGATTTATGATCAAAATTAGCAAAATCTATACCATAGTCTAACATTACCCTCATTTTTTTCTTATCATATAATTTTGATATGGTATTGTCTATATGAATATCATAGTTTACACTTATAAATGTTGTATTTAACAGTTGATTTTTTTTCCTTAGATTATTTAAAAGTAGTTGATGATATTTATTACTTTCCTTCGAGGCATTATTTATAGAATTTGCAGTTAAAAGAATTAAATATTGTCTCAGTAAACTTATTGAGCCATTATTAATATTATATTTATCCGTGCTAAAATTTTTAAAAGATTCCCTTCTTTGATCTGCCATATCTAATATACCAAGAACTTCTTCAAATGTAGGAAAGTCAATTTCGTCAATATTATCATTTAATACATCAATATAGAATACTTCTTTAAAAAAATCTCTTAGTTTGCGATTCATAGGGCTATTAGGATGTTTTGGCAATATCCACTTGAAGTAGCTTGAAAATAATTCATTTTGTATTGGTAAATTTTCTGCTGCAGAAGCTCCTGCACCTAAAAAAATGCATATATTCATCTATTTTATACGCCTTCTTTCATTTACTTATATAATAAAACTATAATACAAAAACATAAAAAAGTCTCAATACATTTATATTGAGACTTTTTAAATATTATTATTCTATTTATTTAGTTTTTTAATATATTCCACTGCCTTTAATGTTCCCATCTTAGAGTGATCAAATGTAAGTCCACCTTGGAAGTAAACATTGTATGGTGGTCTTATTGGTGCATCTGCACTAAGTTCTATTGATGACCCTTGTATAAATGCCCCTGCTGCCATTATAACTTCATCTTCATACCCTGGCATTGCCCATGGTTCTGGTTTAACATAAGAATCAACTGGAGCTGCTGCTTGTACTCCTTGACAAAATGCTATAACTTCCTCTGCATTTTTAAGTCTTACAACTTGTATTATATCGCTTCTTAAATCATTGTATTTAGGAAGAACTTCATATCCTAATTTTTCAAACATTCTAGCACAGTAAATTGCACCCATTACTGCTTGTGATGTTATATATGGAGCCATAAAGAATCCTTGAAGTACATTTCTTGTAGTTCCAAAAGTAAGACCACATTCTTTTCCTATACCTGGAGTAGTTAATCTATAAGATATCATTTCAACTAAATCTTTTCTACCAGCTATATATCCTCCAGTTAAAGCAAGTCCACCACCTGGATTTTTAATTAAAGAACCTGCCATTATATCTGCTCCAACTTCTGTTGGTTCTTTTGTATCTAAAAATTCTCCATAACAGTTATCAACCATTACTATTAAATCTTTATTTACTGACTTAACCACATCTATAGCTTCTTTTATATCTTCTATTGATAAAGATTTTCTCCAAGAATATCCCTTAGATCTTTGTATCATTACAAGCTTAGTTCTTTCATTTATCTTTTTCTTAACACCTTCTAAGTCAATATTTCCATCAGGTAAGAAATCAACATCTTGATATGTTACACCAAATTCTTTAAGTGATCCTTTTTCTTCTCTTATACCTATTACACCTTGCAAAGTATCATAAGGTTTTTCAGTAATTGATAGTATCTCATCTCCTGGTCTAACTATACCTTGTATACATAAACTTAATGCATGAGTTCCATTTACTATTATTGGTCTAACTAAAGCATCTTCTGCACCAAAAACATCTGCATATATCTCTTCTATTTTTTCACGACCTATATCGTTATATCCATATCCAGTAGTCCAGTTAAAGTGGTTATCACTTAAGTTAGCTCTTTGCATAGCTCTAAGTACTTTATACTGATTATATTCTCTTATTTCTTTTATTTTATCAAATTGTTCTTTTATATCTTCCATTACTTCATTAGATAATTCAAATGTTTCATCATCTAATCCATAATATTCTTTTAATAATTCACTAGTTTCTTTAAGCACGTATTATCACCTATTTCCTTTATTTTGTCACTTTTAAAATTTTATCATAGGAAAAATTTAAGTGCAAGATAAAAAGGTACTTATACTAGGCTATAATTCTTGTAGGCTAGTATAAGTACCTTTTTATTTTCATATATATACTATTTTATATTATTTTGATTTGCATTTTGTAAATTCATGTTTTTGCCTGGTACTATTGTAGAAACTGCATGTTTATAGATTAGATTTTGTTGCTTATTTTCACCCTCTAACAATATTATATAGCTATCAAATCCTTTTACATGACCTTTAACTTTTACTCCATTCATTAAAAATATTGTTACTGGTACTTTTTCTTTTCTAGCATTATTTAAAAACAAATCTTGTAAATTTAAAGCAGTATTTTTCATTAACAATATCCTCCCGACTAAATTATATTTAAATAAATTTTCAATCTACAAATATTTATATTATAATATTATACATTTTTAGATATATTTTCAATATAGTCCAAAATTTCTTTTTTTAGTATTTCTTTATCATCATACTTATCTAAATCAAACCATTTGCTATTTTCATATCTTTTAAACCAAGTTTTTTGTCTTTTTGCATATCTTCTTGAGTCTCTTTTGATAATTTCTACAGCTTTATCTAAAGTATATTCACCTTCTAAATACTTAACAATTTCTTTATAACCTATACCCTGCATAGATATTAAATCTTTGTTATATCCCATATTTAAAAGTTTCTTAACTTCTTCTATAAGACCATTTTCCATCATGATATCAACTCTTTTATTAATTCTATCATAAAGAACTTTCCTATCACGATTTAATACTATTATTATAGGTAAATATTCTTCATTATATTTTAAATCATTTGAAAAATCTTGCATCTTATTTCCAGATAAACATACTTCTAGTGCTCTTATAACTCTTTTAGTGTTATTTTTATGTATTCTAGAAGCTGCATCTGCATCAAGTGATTTTAATTTTTCATGCATATAATCTATGCCATTTTCTTCAAGCTCTTTTTCAAGTTGCTCTCTAAGTTTTGAGTTTCCATTTGATTTAGCAAAATCCATATTATAAATTAATGAGTTAAGATAAAGTCCAGTACCTCCAGTCACAAGTACACTTTTTCCCTTATCTGCTATTTCTTTTATATATTTATTTGCTCTTTTTTGAAACTCTGATACAGAAAATGCATAATCAGGCTTTACTTCATCTATTAAATGATGAACTACTCCATCCATTTCTTCATTAGTTACTTTAGCACTTCCTATATCCATATATTCATAAATTTGCATAGAATCTGCAGATATTATCTCTGCATTAAGCTTCTTTGCAAGTTCTATTGATAAAGCTGTTTTACCAACGGCAGTAGGTCCCGTAAGTATGATAAGTGGTATCTTTTTCATAATAATCCTTTCTTACATAATTCTCTTAAACATTTTTTCTATTTCTTTTTTTGATATTTCAACTATAGTAGGTCTACCATGAGGACATGTAAATGGATTTTCACATGTTTCCATTTGAGATAGAAGCTTATTCATTTCCACTTTATGAATTTTATCATTAGCTTTAATAGCAGCTCTACATGCCATTGAGGCAAATTTATCATCCTTTAAATCATAGCTATTTTTTAAATTATCTATATTGTCGATAATTTGAAGGATAAACTTCTCACTTTCTGGATTACCAAAAATAGTAGGTACACCTCTTATCATAATGTGATTATTTCCAAATAGCTCAATTTCAAAGCCAAAATTTAAAAATAAATCTATATTATTTTCCACCTTCATCATGTCTACATTTGATAATTCAATTACTATAGGATCTAATAACATTTGCATATCTATTTTATGACTTTTGAATTTTCTCATATATTCTTCGTATAAAACTTTTTCATGGGCTGCATGTTGATCTAGTAAATACATGGAATTATTTTTTTCTAAAACAATATAAGTGTTTAGTATACTTCCCACAACCCTAAATTCAGTAAGAGAAAATCTATTTTGATTATCTAAATTATCTACTTGTAAATCTTCCTCTTTATTAGTATCTTTGTCTATTTGACTTAAATCTTTAAGTTCATCAAATGTAAATGATTTACTAATATCAACTACACCATCTATAAAGTATTCATTCTTTTTATTTTCCATTGATTGAAGCTTAATATCTTCTTTAGGATAATTAATCTCATAAGTTAGCTTTTCTTTATTAGCTTCTTTAAAATCATTTTTATCAAGTTTAGCTATATTATCAGTTGTTTTATTATCAATAACTTCACTTTCTTTTTTATCATTTGATTTATTTAAAACATCACTTAAGGACATAAATGTGCCCATCTCTTCTGCTTTATCTATCTTAGGCGTAGCTACACTTACATTGCCTATATCATTTGGAATATTATTTTGAATATCCGTATAACTTTCTTTAACTTCGCTTACCGTAGGTTTTTTATCGTAACTTTCGTATCTACCAATTAAAGCAGTATTTAATAATTTACGTTTTAATAAATCTCTGATTTCTATATATAAATCCTTGTCATTTTCAAATTTAATTTCCATCTTAGTTGGATGTATATTAACATCTATTTTTGCTGGATTAATATCAATATTTAAAAAACATATACCATGTTTATTGATAGGTATAATACTTTTATAAGCTTCACTTATGGCATCTAATATAATCTTGCTTTTTACAAATCTATTGTTTATATAGATATGCTGTAAGTTTTTATTAGAACGATAAATATTATTATTGCCAATATATCCATGAATATTACAGTACTTACCTTCTTCATTAATTTCTATTAAATTATCAACTATCTCTTTTCCATATATACTTCTAACTACAGAAAGAAGCTTGCCATCTCCTGGAGTATTTAACATTAGTTTTCCATTGTTTATATACTTAAATTGAACATTAGTATTACCTATGGCAAGTTTATTTATCAAATCACTTATATTTATAGTTTCAGCATGAGTTGATTTTAAAAACTTTTGTCTAACTGGTGTGTTGAAAAATAAATCTTTTATTATGATTGTAGTTCCATCCTTTGTTCCTACAGGCTCTTTTAATATTTCTTTTCCACCTTCCAAAATAACTTTTGTCCCTAAAGGTTCATCTTTTGTTTTTGTTATCATTTCTAGACGAGAAACAGAAGCTATAGAAGCTAAAGCTTCACCTCTAAAGCCTAGAGAGTATAAATCATATAAATCATCTATCTTTTCAATTTTACTAGTAGCATGTCTTAAAAAGGACTTATCAACTTCACTTGATAAAATTCCACTTCCATTATCGGTAATTCTTATTTGTTTCTTTCCACCATCTATTATATCTATTACTATTTGAGTTGAGCCAGCATCTATGGAGTTTTCTACTAATTCTTTAGTAACAGAAGAAGGTCTTTCGACTACTTCTCCTGCTGCTATTTTATTTATAGTTAAATCATCTAGTATATTTATTTTCTTTGACATAATACACCTCCAAAAATCAGTTTATTCTCAGGTGATTTTCTAATTTGATTTTTTATTTTAACTAATAACTATTTATTTTTTACTTTCTTTTGAAGGCTGAAAAGTGCATTCATAGCATCAAGTGGTGTCATACTTAATATATCTAGATTTTTTATTTCATCTAGTATATTATTATCTTTTACTATATCAAAAGATATTTGATCCATAGAGATTGCTACTTCTTCATTTACTTTATTATTTTGAGTTTCAATTTTTAACTTTTCATATTCATCATAAAGCTTATCGTAATCTTTTTTGATTTTTTTATAAGATTTACTTAGACTTTCTTGTTCAAGTTTCAATGATTCATACTCATTTTTCAGATTACTTTCTTCAAGCCTTTTCATCTCAAGTTCTAATTCATTTAATGAATTATCGACATTAGAACATGTGTTATTTTTGTGAATTTCCTCATTTTTACTAGCAAATTCATCGCTTTCATTATTAGTTATACCATTTATGGCGTAGCCGTTGTATATATGATTTTTTTCCAAATCTCTTAAAATTTCCGATGACCTATTAATAACTTCATCTGGAAGCTTAGCAAGTTTTGCCACATATATACCATAACTTTTATCTGCTGCTTGATCTATTATTTTTCTAAGGAAAATTATATTTTCTCCATCATCTTTAACTGCAATAGAGTAGTTTTTAACTTCCTCAAATTCATTTTCAAGTTCTGTTAACTCATGATAGTGTGTAGCAAATAAAGTTTTACACTTAATATGTTTTTCTATATATTCAACTATTGACCATGCCAAACTTATACCATCGTAAGTTGATGTACCTCTACCTATTTCATCAAGTATAACTAAACTTTTATCTGTGGCATTTTTTAGTATGTGTGAAACTTCACTCATTTCCACCATAAAAGTTGATTGACCTTGTGATAAATCGTCACTAGCACCAACTCTTGTAAATATTCTATCGCAAATTGGAATATTAGCATAATCTGCTGGTACAAATGAACCTATATGTGCCATTAAACAAATTATGGCAGTTTGTCTCATATATGTGGACTTACCTGCCATATTAGGCCCTGTAATTATGTTTATAATATTTTCTCCAGAATTTAGATAAGTATCATTTGGCACAAAGTTTTCTTCTCCTACGATATTTTCTATAACTGGATGACGCCCATTTTTAATATCAAGCTTGTTATCATTATTGATATTCGGCTTAACATAGTTATTTATATGAGCAACTGTTGCAAATGAAGTAAATACATCTATATTAGCTATAATTTTAGCCACATTTTGTATTCTATCTATATTGTTATATATGATTTGTCTTATTTTTACAAAAATATCATATTCCAATGCTTTTATTTTTTCTTCAGCATGTAAAATCTTATCTTCTATGTCTTTTAACTCTTCTGTTATAAATCTTTCTGCATTGCTTAGAGTCTGCTTTCTAATATATCTACCTTCTAAATCAAGATTTGCTAAGTTTACCTTAGTTATTTCTATATAATAACCAAATACTTTATTAAATCCTATTTTTAATGATTTAACACCAGTTTTTTCTCTTTCACGATTTTCAATATCTTTAATCATGAAAGCACCATTTTTAGAAATATCTCTTAGCTCTCTTAATTCTTCATTATAAGAAGACTTTATTATGTTACCATCCTTTATAGTAATTGCTGGGTCTTCCTTAATAGCTTCATTTATTATATCGTAGATATCACTTAAATCTTCCATTGCATCTATATATTTTTTTATAGTAGTACCACTACAAGAGTTTATTCTTTCTTTAAGTAGCGGCAGCTTCTCAATAGAATTTTTTAAGTTAATCATTTCTTTTGGAGTAACCTTCTCGAAGGCAATTTTCCCACAAATTCTTTCTATGTCGTATACATTTTTAAGTATCTCTATTAAATCCTCTCTTAGCGAAAAGTCATCCTTTATCTCTTCTATAACATCTAGTCTTTCATCAATTCTTCTTTTATTAACTAAAGGTTCTTCCACATATTTTCTAAGAAGCCTACCACCCATGGCAGTTGATGTTTTATCAAGTACATGAAGTAGTGAACCTTTTTTCTTTGAACCTCTTATTGTTTGAGTAAGTTCTAAGTTTATTCTAGTAAATAAATCAAGTACCATATATTCCTGTGGGTTATATATATTTACCGCATTTATATTTGATGTGATTTGCTTTTGAGTATTATATATATAATTTAAAAGAATACATAAACTTGTTTTGATTAAGTTTTCTTCATCAAATCTTAAAGTACTTAAATAATCCTCTGAGAAGTATTTATCTAATATATTTAAATCTAAATAAGCTTCATCAAAGTTTTCATTTATATAAATATTGCCCATTGTTGCAATATTTCTCAAATCTTCTTTGAAGCTTACTTCATTTAAAATTATTTCTGAAGGACCAACCTTGGCTATTTCTTCTATAACCTTGTCCTTTCCTATGCATGTTGCATTTGTTTCTCCCGTACTTATATCAACATAAGAAAGTCCTATTTTATCATTTACTTTATATAAAGACATAAGGTAATTGTTCTTTTTATTTTCTAATAAGTTACCTTCTAAAACAGTACCAGGTGTTACTACTCTTATAACTTCCCTTTTTACTATTCCCTTGGTTGTTTGTGGATCTTCCATTTGCTCACCAATGGCAACCTTATATCCTGCTTCTACTAATTTTGATATATATGAAGCGGCACTATGAAATGGAATACCACACATTGGTGCTCTTTCATCTAGTCCGCAAGATTTTCCTGTTAATGCAATTTCTAATACCTTTGAAGCTACTATGGCATCTTCAAAGAACATTTCGTAAAAGTCACCTAATCTAAAAAATAATATGCAATCTGGATACTTATCCTTACATTCAAAGTATTGTTTCATCATAGGTGTAAGTTTATTTCTGTCAATCTCCATATTTCTACCTCCTTGTCTTTAGTTATTATATCATATAACATAATTTATATGTTAGAATATAAATCTCAGTTTTAGAGTTAAAATAATTTTTATTTTATTTTTAAACATAAAAATAGCTATTTATAAATTATCATAAATAGCTATTTTAGTTATAATCTATTGTAAATATTTATTTATTATTTTTTAAGATTTTATTTAATGATAATCCTGCTGCACCTACTATTAAAGCAAATGATACACTCATAAAAATCCAAGCTGTAGTAGTCATACTATCCACTCCTTTTTATTTACATTATATTAGGTTAGTGGTTTAATATTTCTACTTTTAACTACACTTTAACATATTTTACAACATTTTAAAATTTTAATATTCTCTTAACTTTTTTAACTTTTTTTAATAAATACACATACTGTGATTTTTATCAAAGAAAATATCTTTTTCACCCTCAACTATTTCAACTTTTATTTTATCTTTTTCATTTATACTCTCATAAGCTGCTTTACTCATATAAACTTCATTTAATTCTTTTGTATTCTTAATAATAACAAGTTTTATTTTATTTAAGTCCAATATACCGCAGGTTTTAGCGCAAGCTTTTATTACAAACTCGTCATTATCTAGTATCATGGGAAGCTTAATACTATTTGGTTCTGTAGAAGTTAGTGCATTTAAATATGTAGATTCAAAATCAATTTTATTATATAATTTTCTCGTTGCAAAATCGGCAAGACCTATGCCATTGGCATTTCCAGAGGATTTATCATTAATATCAATTAGCCCTAATTTTACAGTATTAGGCCCACCAGAAGCTGCATTTGTATGAAATCTTCCTATTATATTTGTATCCATGCCTGTTCCACTTATATTTTTACCAATTTCCTTTACTATAAGCACATCTATATTATCAAGATATATTTTAGGCATAAGTTCCTTTGACTTA
>JALFMW010000207.1 GCA_022782605.1 Clostridium sp.
TAAATCTTTATCAATCGCAATCGGATCAAAAGATTCTGCTAAGAAAAATACTACATTTTTGCCCTTAAACATACCAGTATAATTATTCTTCTTTGTACCAATCACATTAGAAAAATAATTATGTAATGTTTTAATTGTATCATTTTTTTCATTATTTATTAATTCTTCAAAATTAATATCAATAGTATTGTAATCTGCCTCTTCTGGTACATTATTATCTTTTCCAATATCTATTTCAATTTTCTTTTCTTTTAGACCAAATATACTTCTTTCTAAGTCTAAATTCATTGTTGTTAGTAGTCCAAATTTTTTAGCAGATAATATTGGAGCATGTGTGTTAAAAAATAGATTATAAGATGAGTAGATTGCTTTATTATCAAAGAATAAAAACATTGTTGAAAAGTTTACAAACATAAAAAATATTAAAATATGCAAAGATATATTTCCTATGTTATTTCTCTTAAAATCAAAGAATTTTTTCTTAAACACAAAAAACAATATAAATGGTATAGTTAAACATATATAATTATATAAACTGCCAACTATGGTAGATAAAATTGTTCTCCAAAATTCAAATACTTGACCACCATTAGTCATTGAATATATAGAAAATACACTATTATACACTTGAAAATATACCATTTGTGCAAAAAATATAAAATATAAAAAAGCAAGCAATGTTGTTGATAATATTTTATTAATTTTCTCGCTAAATGTAGTTGTTACCATATAAATAACAAGTGCTATTGGCAAACAAAACAGTAACATTTCATTAAAATCTGAGTCAATAATATTTTTAAAAACTGTCATTTTATATATACATTCAAAAGAAATAATCGCAAAAACCCAATATACGAGTAAATTAATTTTTCTTTTTTTCATTCTTAATCACTTCCAATATATCTTAATATATTTTACACTAAAAACAAGCGCTTGTCTATACATTTAGAAACACTTAATTTTTTGCTGTATACTTGTCAATGATGTGAAACAAAATTTATAAAAAATTAATTCAGTATAATTGAGTTAATTTTTTTATTTTCTTCTAACATTTTTCTGTATTCGTTAGGCGTTTTATAACCTAAAGTAGCCATTGGTATATTATTAGATCTTTTTAAATATAATTTAGCTTGATATCTTAAATCTTCTAAAGAATAAAATTTTAAATAATTATAAAATCTTTCATTATCATTTCTATGTGAACGTTCAACTTTACCATTGTGTCTAGGTGTTCTAGGTCTTATTTTATGATGATATATATTTTCATTTATACATAATTGTTGAAGTGGATGAATAGTTTTCATTTTGTCTTGATTCCAAGTGAATTCTGTTCCATTATCGGTTTGTATTTCTTCAGGTTTATATCCATAAAATAAGAAACATCTGTAAGCAAAATCAACGGTGTTTGCTGGTGTATGTTCTTCATAATGATATATAAATCTTTCTCTAGATGCTTCATCTATACAAGTATATTGATAATATTTTTTATCAAACGGAAGATTATCAGCCTTACATTCTTTAGGAACAAATTTAACATCTATCTGCCATTTTTTACCCAGTTCTTTAGGTGTATCATATTTTTTAGGTACATATTTAGAAGTACCTTTAATATTAATTTCATTATAATACCCAATTCTTTTTAAAACTCTATATAAACTTACAGGATGTCTAGTATATCCTTTATTTAATTTTAATTTATACCATAATTCACATAAAGTAATATGAGGATTTCGCCTTATATAATCATTAATCCATTTCAATTCTAACTCAGTATGAGAATTAGGATGAGGAGTTAAAGGTTTATGAGATTTATCTTTTAATGATTCTTTAGTACCATCAAATTTTCTATTCCATCTAGATAAAGAAGCTTTTGATATATGATATTTTCTGCAAACATAAGTGGCTTTATTTCCATTTCTGTAAGATAAAACTGCATAATATCGTGTATTTAATTCATGAGGCAAATAACTCTCGCTTTTTCTTTGATTTTCATATATAATATTCATAGTGATTCAAGTCCTTTCGATATAATTATTTCGTTTCAACTTAATTATACAACTTGAATCACTTTTTTTATATAGAATTGTTTCACATCAATTGTATCATTACATCCAATTTAATTTTATCATACTTTTTCACTTTTGCAATTACTAAATTTGTGCTAATATAGAGTTGAGGTGTATTATGGAAAGAATTGAAAAAATTAATTACTATTTAGATATTGCTGAGGCAGTGCTTGAAAGGAGTACATGTATAAGAAGAAATTTCGGTGCAGTTATTGTAAAAAATGATGAAATTATATCAACTGGTTATAATGGTGCACCACGTGGAAGAAAGAATTGCAGTGATTTAAAATATTGT
>JALFMW010000217.1 GCA_022782605.1 Clostridium sp.
AAAGTTATCTCTTTTCAACATAATCTCAGAAGCTGTTATAAAAGGAACATAAATTGTTCTACTTTTTCCATTTATGTAAACTTCACGACTTTCATTATTTTTTAAGGATAAAGTGATTTTAAATTTACCAGTTTTTCCTTGAATATCCTTAGAATTTATTTCTTGACCATTTAATTCATATTTTATATTTACAGATATAGGTAAGTTTTTATTAGTTTCACCTTGATAATATAAGTCATCTCCAGGTACCGTCCAAGTTAACTTATCTCCATTTATTTCTGGTTTTTCATCGCCTTTTACATTTTTTATATTGCTTAATGAACTTATATCATGGATAGTACCAAGAGCAGATGAACTATTTATCCAAGCAGATACGATATTTTTATCAACATTACCATTTTCATCTAATATGGAATAAACTATTTCATCTTTATTTATATTATTATCAGCAAATACACAAGAAGAGTTACCAAGCATGAATACTATAGTTGCTATAGCAACAGATTTATTTTTTATTTCTTTATTATTCATTTTCAAGCCTCCTATTATGAAATAAATAAAATTAATTATTTCCTGCAAAAACAGGATTTCCTTGTTCATTATTTTTTTTAGTTTCTGTAAAACCTTTTGAAGTTTTAATTATTACTTTTTCAAATAATAATAAAATTGCTGGTAATATAAATATAATCATAATCATACTTATTAAAGCTCCTCTTGACATTAGAGTACAAAGACAACTTATAATTTCAAGTTGAGAGTAAAGACCAACGCCAACAGTTGATGCAAAGAAGCTTAATGCACTTGTTAATATGGAAGGTGCACTATTTTTTATGGCAAGAGTCATAGCTTGTTTTTTATTAAACCCTTTATTTCTTTCTTCTTTGAATCTAGAAGTAAGTAATATTGCATAGTCAACAGTTGCACCAAGTTGTATAGTACCTAAAACTATGGAAGCTATAAATGGCTCAACAGTTCTTGTATAGTAAGGGATACCTAAATTTACAAATATTGCACATTCTATAACTGCCACTAATATAACTGGTATGGATATTGATTTAAATACAATAGTAATTATAATAAATATGGCAATTATGGAGACTATATTTACCTTAGCAAAGTCACTATTTGCTATTTTTATTAAATCATAAGTTAAAGGAGCTTCACCACTGACTAAACCATCCTTATCATATTTATGAACAATTGCATTTATTTCTTCGATTTGTTTATTGCATTCATCACTGGCGGCTTTATATTCAGAGTTAACAAGTATTTGTTCGTATCCACCAGACTTTACTGCGCTAGTTATATCTGATGGTAGGAAATCTTGATTAATTCTTGGGCCAATATATTTTTCAAGTCCCATAACAGATGTTATGCCATCTAAATTCTCAATTTCTTTAATCATTCCACTCACTTCATTTGATTTCAAACTATTTTTAACTAAAATGAAGTTTGTACTTTCCATGTTATAGTCATCTCTCATTTTGTTTGTTGAAATTATGGAATCGAAAGAATCTGGCAAAGTGTCTGTTAAATTATAATATTGTTTTGCATGAGTATATCCAAAGTAACCTGGAATAAGTATAACTATAAAAGCAACAACAAATTTTTTATAATGTTTAACGACTAAAGATGAGACTTTATCAAATTTAGGTAAAAGAGTTTTATGTTTATATTTTGAAATTTGTTTATCGAAAATTAACATCATAGAAGGTAATATAGTAACGGTACATAAAACACCTATGACAACACCTTTTGCCATTACTATACCCATGTCACGACCTAATCCTAAATCCATGACGCATAAAGCTAAAAATCCTGCAAACGTGGTTGTTGAACTACCAAATACAGATGTTACAGTATTTTTAATAGCCCTTGACATGGCTAGATTATTGTCATCTGGAGATAACTCTTTTTCTTCTTCATACCTTTGTAGCAAGAATATAGAATAGTCGGTAGTAACTGCAAGTTGTAATACAGCGGCTAAAGCTTTTGTTAAATAAGATATTTGACCTAAGAATACATTGGAACCAAAGTTGTAGATAATAGCTATACCTAAGCTTAATAAGAAAATAAAAGGCATAATGGTAGATTCAACAGTGCATCCTAGAACAATTAATATTGAGATGGATGCAATTATGATATATATTGGCATTTCACTATCTAATAGATTTTTAGTATCTTCAAGCATACCACTCATACCACTTAAGAAAGATTGTTTTGATGCTATCTTTCTTATAGATTCAACAGCCTTTAAACTTTTTTCAGCACCAGTACCCTCTGCTAGTTTAATTAAAAGCATAGTGGAATTGTCACCACTATAGAAAAAATCGGTAAGATCTTTTGGCAAAATCTCTTTTGGAATTGATAAGTCAACTAAATCATCAATCCATAATACTTCTTTAACTCCATCCACATCCTTAACTTTTTCTTTTATTGTAGTAATATCTTTGTTATTCATGTTTTCAAGTATAAGCATAGATAAAGCACCACAATCAAAATCGTCTGTTAATATGTCTTCTGCTTTCATTGAAGATAAATCCTCTGGTAAGTAGCTCAATATATCATAGTTTATACCTGTATTGAAATAACCAAATACAGATGGAACTAAAAGAATTACTGCTAATAGTAAAATTAATTTGTTATACTTTACTATTTTCTCTGCTATTTTTCCCATATTTACCCCTCCAAAATAGGTATGTTTTAAGGCATTCCTAATTTTTATAAGAAAATTGTATGGTTAGCCCAAATATATGTCAACTAAATTTTTTAAAATTAAAAAAAGTGAAGTTTTTAAGTTTTAATAATATATTTTGATTAAAAAAATAGTTACCTAAAATTATAATAATTTTAGGTAACTATTTAAACTAATTTGTAGCAGGTGCCACATAAACTCTATTAGCTAATTCGTCATCTAGCATATAAAGTGCTGCTGGATTAGATTCACATCTTTTTACTTTTTTTAGTAGCGAATTAAAGTTATTTTCTTCCTCAACTTGTTCATCAATAAACCATTTTAAGAAACTCATAGTAGCATGTTCTCTTTCTTCAGTGGCAATATCAGTAATAGCATAAATTTTACTTGTTACTATTCTTTCGTGAGCTAAACCAGTTTCAAATACATCAACCATACTTTCATATTCTTTTTTAGGCTCTTCTATCTCCCCAAGAATTACTCTGCCACCTTTTTGGAATACATAATCATATAACTTCATTGCATGATCTAATTCTTCTTTTGCTTGAACTCTAAAGAAATTAGCAAAACCACTTAAATCAGAAGCTTCACAATAAGCAGCCATTGCTAAATAAGTATATGAAGAATAAAATTCAAAGGTTATTTGATCATTTAGACTTTTTTCTAATTTTTCACTTAACATATGTACACCTCTTTATATAATATTTTCAACTATTATAATTTTATCACAATTCATTGAATAAATTGATAATAAAAGGATTTTTATAATTTGAAATTATTCTTACCAAGTAGTGTAAGTAGAGAATATAAAGAAGAATTTTAGCTAAAAATGATAAATATGTATTTTTATAGTATAATTACTTTAAAGCACAGAAGGAGATGAAAAAATGAAAATTATTATAGATGATAAAATTAATGAAAAATGCAGTCAGGTTGCAATTGCTTCCATAGAGGCTTATGTAAAAGTAAAAGAAGATAACGAAGATTTATGGAAAATAATAGATGAAAAATCATTAGAGATAGAAAAGAATGTACCAGTAAAACAAATTTCTTTAATAAAAAATATAGCAGACTCTAGAAATATTTATAAAGTTTTTGGAAAAGATCCATCTAGATATAGACTATCTTCGGAAGCTTTATATAGAAGGATTTCAAGAGGATTAGGATTGTATAGGGTGAATAATATTGTAGATATAAATAATCTAGTATCACTAAACTCTGCTTATTCAGTAGGAACTTATGATTTAGATAAATTAAGTGGAGATATTCATTTTACTATAGCAAATGAAGGTGAAACTTATGTAGGAATAGGAAAAGGAGAAATAAATATTGCCAATTTACCAGTTTTTTATGATGGTGAGGGTAAATTTGGCAGCACTACATCAGACTCCGTAAGAGCAATGATAACTAATGATTCAAAACATATTTTAATGAATATAATATCTTTTAATGGTGATGAAGAGCTTGAGAAATACATGGATGAGGCATGTGAATATTTAGAAAAATATGCAGATGGAAAAATTTTATGTAAAGAAATTAATAAATGGTAATATAATTAAGTAAAATAATAATTCTTCTGAATAAGGAAGAAGAATTTCAAGGATGGAGATGAGGGATTTGAAAAAAATTCAAAAGCCTAAGATAAATGTTAATTTAGAAATAATAGATAATGTGGAGGAATTATTACAATTAATAGAAGATGATGAAAAAATATTCGATAAACTAATTGAAAATATTGATATCCCAACTATAGACGAATCGAGGGTATCATTTGATAGTTGTGTTTTTAGAAATGTTAATTTTGAAAACTGTACTTTTAGATATATAGACTTAATGGATGTTACATTTGAAAAGTGTGATTTATCCAATATAGATTTTTCAGAAGGTAGTATCTTTAGGACTGAGTTCGTAAATTGTAAGATGATAGGGTCTAAAATAGAGGATGCTCATTTGAAGGATTGCTTATTTAAAAATATTTTAGGTGATTATAGTAGTTTTGCATTTAGTAAACTAAATAAGGTAAGCTTTGAAAGCTCATCTTTTGCCTCTAGTATTTTTATGGAAGTGAAAAATAAATATATGAATTTTGATGATTGTAATTTTAAAAAATCAGTATTTACAAAAACATATTTGGAAGATGTTAATTTATCAAACTGTGAAATTGATGGAATAGAAATTGGAATACCAGAGCTTTACAAAGTTAAAGTTAATGCAAGTCAAGGTCTTGAGCTGGTTAAATTAATAGGATTAATTGTAGAATAAACAATGCTAGTACATAGATAAAATATTATTGAATATAATCTATTTTTGTTTTAATATATTGTATAAATAGTATTAGCTTATTCTTAAGGAGAATTTATGATGAATAAAACTATGAATACTGGAAACAGATTTTTAGATGTTTTTAAAAGGATATTGGTAAAGTTTAGAGATGCTGGATTTGGTGTAAAATTAATTAAAAATTTACCTAAATTAGCAGATTACTTTAATGATAGAAATGTATCATTATTAGGAAAAGGTAAGGTGTTCTTTTCTTTTGTAGCTACATTAATATATTTTGTTTTTGCAATAGATATAATTCCAGAAGCCTTATTTGGTCCAATAGGTTTTTTAGATGATGCTATTATGATAATATGGATGATAGGAAATATAAGTGAAGAACTTGATAAATATAAAGGTCCACAGGATTTAGATATTAGATACAGTAAAAAAGTATATAAAGATCCAAATATAATAGATGATGCAGATTATATAATAAAAGATTAATAAAAAGCCAGGATATACCTGGCTTTTTTCAATAATATAATAATATATCATAGAAATAATAATATTGTAGAAAAATACAATTGAAAAAGATACTACTTAAGGTTATATTTTATATGTAAATAAAAAGACATTAGGGAGGTTTAGAAGATGGGAAAAAGAAAAGTTTTATTTTTTGATATTGATGAGACATTACTATCACACAAAACTTTTGCTATACCAGAAAGTACAAAAAATGCTTTAAGAAAAGCCAAGGAAAATGGACATTTAATATTTATAAATACAGGGAGAACAAAATCATTAATAGGTGATGATATAAAGGAATTGGGATTTGATGGGTATGTATGTGGATGTGGAACTTATATAGAAGTCAATAACAAGGTACTCTACAATAATATTGTAAACAAGGAAAATTACAATATTATATTAGATGGACTGAAAAAATATAAATTAAATTGCGTGCTAGAGGGGGAAGAGGCTATATATGTAGATGAAAATACAGAAGATGATTTCTTACTTTCAAATCTTAGAAAACAGAATTATCCAGTAAAACCATATGATTTAGAGAATATGAAATTTAATAAAATGTTTATCAGATATGATGATAATAAATATATTGATAGTTTTTGTGAAGATATAAAAGATATTTTTGATTATATAGATCATGGAAAAGGTACTAGGGAATTGGTACCAATAGGTCATTCAAAAGGAAGTGGAATAGACTTTTTAGTTAAATATTTCAATGTAGATATAGAGGATACTTTTGCTTTTGGGGACAGTAATAATGATATTCCTATGCTTGAACATGTAAAAAATAGTATAGTTATGGGAAATGGCAACCCAGAACTATTTGAAAAAGCTACTTTTGTAACAAAGCATATTGATGAAGATGGCATAGAACATGCTATGAAACATTTTAATATTATTGAATAACAAAATAATGCTTCTTTTATAAGGGAGCATTATTTTTTTTAACTAAATTATATCTTTATATAATATAAAAAACTTAGAATATTTATTGCTAAGTATATAATAAAAATATACAATAAAAATATGAAATATGATGAAAAATGACGAAAAAATAACCGAAAACTATTATAGGAGGGTAATATGAGATTATTGAAAAAATTGATAATTATTGGTTTAGTTGTAGGCACAATGATGGGAATAGTTGCATGTTCAAGTGAAGGTGCTAGTAATAATACGAAAGAAAATACTACATTAAATATATCTGCAGCAGCATCTTTGCAAGAAGCAATGGTTGAATTAGAAGAAAAATTTAAAGAAATTGAACCAAATGTTAAGTTACAAGTAAACTTAGGATCATCAGGAGCACTTCAACAACAAATAGAAGAAGGGGCGCCGTGCGATGTATTTATTTCAGCAGGTGAAAAACAGATGAATGCTTTAGAGGAGAAAGGTTTATTATTAGAAGGTACTAATAAAACTTTATTAACTAATGAGTTAGTATTAGTAGAATCTGAAGGAACAGAAATTAAGGATTTAGATAAATTAACTACATATGATATAAATAAAATAGCTATAGGGGAGCCAGAATCAGTACCAGCAGGTAAATATGCTAAAGAAGTTTTGGATAATACAAATCTATATGATAAAGTTAAAGATAAATTAGTTTTAGCTAAGGATGTTAAAGAAGTTTTAGCTTGGGTACAACAAGGGAATGCAGATGTGGGATTTGTTTATTTAAGTGATGCTTTTGCTGCTAAGGGAATAAAGGTTGCTTTAACAACTGATGAAGATATTCACTCAGCTATAAATTATCCAATAGCAGTTTTAAAGGAAAGTAAAAATCAAAACAAAGCAAAAGCTTTTGAAGATTTCTTATTAAGCGATGACGGTCAAGCCATACTTGAAAATTATGGATTTAAAAAAGCTAATTAAGTTTTAATATAGGAGTAATAAAAATGAATGCAGGATTAACACCTCTTTGGATTTCTATAAAGACATCATTACTAGCAACATTTATAACATTTTTTATAGGTATAGGAGCTGCATATTTGGTGGCAAATTATAAAGGTAGATGGAGAGGTTTAATAGATAGTTTATTTACACTGCCTCTTGTACTTCCTCCAACTGTACTAGGTTTCTTTTTATTATTGTTATTTGG
>JALFMW010000241.1 GCA_022782605.1 Clostridium sp.
CTGGATTAGTGGCAAAAATGGCTGCAGCTTATTTACCTATTGCTGCAGTTGTTGCAATAATTGGTGCTTTAGTAGTTGGATTAGTCGCTTTAAAGAAACATTCTGATGAAGTTAGTTATGAAGGTCGTCTTAAAAAATTAAATGAAGAAATTGAGACTCTTCAAGAGAATCTTCAAAATGCAAAACAAGAAGTTGAAAATATTTCTTCTTCTTTTGATGAATATGATTCTGTTGTTGAAAAACTAAATAGTTGTACTCAAGGAACAAAAGAATGGGCAGAACAGTTAACTGAAGTAAATAATACTGTTTTAGATCTATTGTCTACGTATCCAGAACTAGCTCAATATGTTGAAAGAAATGAAAAAACTGGTGCATTAGAAATTTCTGCGGAAGGTAGAAAAAAACTTGAAGAACAAGGCGAACAAGAAGTTTTAACTACTCAAAGTCAATTAGTAAATAAAAATCGAGAAGCTAGAGAATTAGAAATTGAAAAGAAAACTAGTACAGATGTAACTTCTACTGTAGAGCAACAGATTCTTGCAAAATATGCCGCTCAACTTAAAAATTCAACTATTGAAGAAGTTGAAAAAGCAATTAAAGCAAATGCCGGTAGCGAATTTATAGCTAATAAGGAAGCTGCTGGTCAAGGTTTAGCTAGTGAAATTACAGCAGAAGAAACCCAAGGCTTTATTGATACTTTAATAACAGAAATTAGAGAATTAAATTCTTTAATGGAAGAAAATAATAAAGCTACTGAATCAGAAACTCAAGCCATTGTAACAAATAAATTAAGTGGTAATAAAGCTATTATGGATTCCGGATATTCTAAGGAAATCATAAAAGCAAGTACCAAAACTTATCAAAATGTATTAAAAGCAACAGAGGATAGATATGCCAATATAAGTGACGGAGAAATTAAAGAAAAGTATAAGAAAAGAAAAAACGTCACTGATGAAGATATAAAAGAGGCTGGTACTAGTGTTACCGATATGAGAGATTGGTTAGCAAATACAGAAGCTTTAGATGAATTAGAAGAATCTGCAAAAGGTTTAACCGATGTCTTTTATAAATTAGATGCTGAAGGAAAAGAATCAAATGCAGCTTTAAAATCAATAATCGAAGCTGGAGATTTGAGTAAAGCCACTAAAGATCAAAAAGATGCATTAAGTAGAGCAATTAAAACAACTGGAGACTTAGATGATACATTACAAGAACGTGCTCAAAAATATGTAGAATCTATGTTTAATAAAGAAGAAATCAAGGCGGCAGGTTATGAGTCTTCTGAAGAATTTGCTACAGCTATTTTAGACGGTATTAGCGGATATGATGATATGTATAAATCTGCTGGTGCAAATATTGTCTCAAAATATGCGAATGATATCTTTGAAGCTTTAGCTACAAGTCTTGGTAATATTTTACCTGAGACAAGAACTGCATTAGCACAATTTATTCAAGATGCTTATGCTAGTGATGGTATCGAAGGTGCGCAAAAGGCAGCTGATTGGATTAAATCTAATGTTAAAGATGTTGACAAATTCTTATCTGCTACATCAGACATTAAATGGGATGAAACATCTGTAGAAGAATTAAAAGATACTATGGAATCTTCTGGTGTAATTATTGAAGCTACTGATGAAGATTGGGCTAGCTTAATTGATACTATGAAGTCAGGCAATAAAGCTATCCAAGATGCTACTGAAAGCTATAAAAATATGCACAGTGTAATTGATGATCTCAAAGCAGGGGATAAAATTACACAAGAACAATTAGATAGCTTAGGTGCGGGATTTGATTCCTTCTTCTTAAAAACTGCGGATGGATGTTATAAATTAATTACTGATGCACAAAGTTTTTATGATTTAGTAAATACTTCTAGTACAAAAGGTTTTACTGATAATATCAATAAAATTAATAATCTTTTAAGTAAAGGCTATACTGAAGAAACTATTGGTAAAGATGCTTTTTCAAGAGACCAAAACGGAAAGATTAAAACTAATCAAGCTGGTGCAAAAATATATAGTGGAAACACTGTAAGTGCGCAATTAGATTATTTAGATTTAATGGGCTATTCTTCACAAGATGAGAATAGAGATAAATTCCAAGATTGGAAGACAGGGCTAGATAAAGGATCTTTAAACGCGAATGATATTAGAGACATCGCGGGCGCCGCAAAAGAATATGCTGATCAGATTGGAACATTAAATGTAAAATTAAAAGAAAATTATGAGCAAAACGCTTCTACTGCAACAAGTTTAAAAGAACTTCATGCAATGCTTGAAGCTAATACTGTTGATTTTGAATCATTTACAAAAGCAGCATTGGCAATGGATGCAGAAGAAGATGTCGAAGGATTAGACACTGACGAGTTAAAAGAATATAGCGATTATCTTGAATTAGCTGCTGAAAATATGAATGGCTTTAATAACGAGATGAACTCTCGAGAAGCTTACGTAGTAGCTAAAGGCATTTTAAAGATGAATGATGCTATTGATATTTTATCAGATAGCTTTGTTAAATCAGAAGATAATTTAGATTCTTGGCAAGATATTTTACAAAAATCAGATAAAACGAGTGAAGAATACGTTCATGCATTAATGGGAACTCGTGATGCTGTTGCAGACTTATTAGATATTTCTAAAGAATATGTTGATTCTGATTTCATTCTTGATCACTTAGAAGATATTGCAAAGGCGGCAACTGGTAGCGAAGAAGCTATTGATGGATTAAAGAAATCTTTATCTGCGGATGTTGCTGATAAACTTGCTTCTGGTTTAGCTTCTAGTTCAACTGAGGCAGAAGCATTTAAAAAACAAATTGATGATGTTATGGCTTTGGCTAGTCAATTTGATAATTTAGATTTTGGTACTTCAATTTATCTTGATGATGAAACTGAATTTAGTAATGCTTTAAACAAATTGATTCAAGATACCCATATGACAGTAGATCAAGTAAATGCGTTATTTGATTCTATGGGATTTGAAGCTAATTTTGCAAATGAACCTCAAAAAGTAGAAACAGAAGTTCCTGTATATCAAACAGTTCATAGATTGGTAGAAGGAAAACCTGGCGATGAAAAATGGGTAGAAACAACCCAAGTGGCGGAAGTAGATACTGAAAAGCTTGAAGGATATGTACCTGTTTATGGAATGAGCACTGATGGCTCAATGCCTAAACTTAATTCTATTACTAAAAAGGCTTCTGGTTCAGCAAGCAATTATTCTTCTAAAAATGCAGGTGGAAAAAAACCAGGAAAAAGTGGCGGAAAATCTAAATCTAAAGATGTAAAAGATCATCAAAAAGATGAATCTGATCCATATCATGATATACAAAGATCAATAGATAGATTGTCTGATTCAATGGATAAATTAGATAAACAACAATCTCATTTATTCGGTGCGGAATTAATTGAATCTTTAAAACAATCTAATCAGTTATTACAACAGCAATTAGGTAATTATGAAAAAATGGGGGAAGTAATTGAAAGTCAATTAGCAACTCAACGAGGTCAGTTATCTAAAAATGGAGTAATATTTGATCAAACAACTGGAGAAATGCTTAATTATGCTCAGTCTTATGCACAAGCACTTGCCGCATACAATGCTGCTATTGATGCTTATAATGCATCTGCACAAGAAGATGCTGATAAAAAAGCATTAGAAAGAGCTGAGAATACTTATAAAGATTTTGTAGATTTAGTTAGTAAGTATGATGAAACTCTTGATAAAAGAATGGAAAATGAAAATAATAAGTTAGATGCACAATATAAAATAATTGAAAATAATTATAAAGCATGGGAAACAAGAATTCAAGTTGATTTAGATTTAGGTCAAGCAAAACAAGAATGGAAAAAATTTTGGCAAGAAACTAAAAAGAACATTAAAACGACAATGAAGAATTATGCAAAAGAACTTGGGAATATTAGTAAGAATTTTCATTTATTTGATTCAACTACTATTGGAACAGATTTAAAAGCTGTAGAAGATATTAAAGCAGAAATCACTAAAATTCGTTCAGGTCAAGGTTCAGATCGGTATGCGTCTGAATCTGAGGCGGCAAATGATTTACTTAAATACAGTAATACATTAAGAGAAGATGCAAAAACCTTATATGATATGTATACTAATGCATGGGATGAATATTTAAATGGTATAGATCAAGTAATTGATAGATGGGATAATGTACTTAAAAAGTTTGATGATATTAATTCTTCTCTTGAACATAATGCAAAATTAATTGAATTACTTTATGGAGATACAGATGCCGCAGACTCATTAAATGCTAAATTATATGAAGCACAAGGTAAGAATAGTTTAGCTACTATGAATACCCTTAGAAAAGATACTGAAGCTTTAAAGAAAGAACGGAAAGAAATGTTGGCGGCTGGAGCAAAAGCTACTGATGCTGATGTAAAGAAACTTACAGATGCTATTAATGAAAATGAAAAGCAGATGGAATCAGAAATTGAAAACTATATTGAGATTTTACAAAATCAATTCCAAAATTCTGTAAAAATGGCTATGAAAACTTTTGATAAGGCTATGACAGGTGGATATGGTATAAACAAAGTAACTGAAGATTGGGAGTTAAAGAAAAAACAGTCTGAAGGTTATTATGATAGTGTTCAAAAAGTATATCAATTAGAATCTTTAAAGAATAAATATGAAAAAGCAATGGATGGAGCCTCATTAAAAGCACAACAAAAGTTAAAAGCATTGCAAGATGCACAGTTAGATGCTTTGAAAAATAAAAATAAATTAAGCGAATATGATGTAGAATTAACAGAAAAGAAATTAGCTTTAGCACAAGCACAAATAGCATTAGAAGAAGCACAAAATAATAAAAATACAATGAAATTAACTCGGAATGAATCGGGTGATTGGGCTTATCAATATGTTGCAGATGAAGATGACGTAGCCGATAAAAAACAAGGGGTAGCAGATGCAGAAAATGATTTATATGATTTTACATTAGATTCTTATAATAACTCTGTAGAAAAAATGATTCAGTTAATGCAAGAATATCAAGATAAAGCCAATGAACTATATACTGAAATGTATACAGCTGATGCGGATAGACGAATTGAAATTGAGACTGAATTAGATAAATTAAAAGATGTATATTATGGAGAAAATGGTTTAATTGCAACCGCTGCTGGCGAAGCAGAAAATCAGAAACGAGATTTAGCTGAAGCAACTGTAATAAGTTTAAAAGGTTCTTATGATAGAGATACTGAAAACTATACAACAATGACTGATCAGCAAAAAGCTTTACTTGAAGAAGTAAAACAAGCAGGCATATCAGATTATGATCTTTTAAAACAGAGTATTGTAGGAGATTTTTATCCTAGTGTTTTAGAAAAAGCAAAAACTGTTAATGCTGAAGAAGTATTGGGATGGAAAACATTAGCCCATGAAGTTGTTGATAATTTTGTAAAAAATCCTGATGGCGTTCAAAAATCATTGCAAGATATGTACAATGCCATTAAAAAGGCTCAAGATTCTTATGATAAAAAAGTTAAAGAAGGATGTACCGCTTCTGGTAAGAATTTTACAGATGTATCAAAAGCAATTAGTAAATTAGCTACAAAAACAGAAAAAGCAAAAGATAAAGTTGAAAGCTTATTAGATAAAACAGATGATATTAGTGATATGAGAGAAGCAGTAGAAGATCTAAGGGAAGCTTGGGAAGAAGTAGCTAGTTCAATTCAAAATGCAACTGAGGAATTAGATTCTTATTTAACTTCTTTAATTCAAGCAAAAGCTGCTGAGAATAGCGCAAGTTATACTCCTACATATTCTTCTACTCCTAGTTCTAGTGCTTCAGCTTCTAGTGGAAATGGAAGTTCTGGATCTGGGTCTAGCAATGGAGGTTCTAATGTTATTACAGAAGCAAAAACAGTTAGTAATACTGCAGATGGAAAACGATACATTCAGATTAGCAATGGAAAAGATATTAAAACAATAAAAAGTGATATTGTTAATCCAAATGATTTAAAAGGCAAACCTTGGGACTCTTATGATACTGGTGGTTATACTGGTGATTGGAGTGGCGGTGAAGGTAGATTTGCAATGCTTCACTCTAAAGAATTAGTTTTAAATAAAGAAGATACTCAGAATATTCTTGAAGCTGTTAATTCAGTTCGAGATTTAAGTAACTTAACATCTTCTATTAGTGATGCAATTTCAAATGGAATAGCTAATTTAATTACAGATGCATTAAGCGGAATTAAAACAACTAAAATTTATGATACAAATACAACAAATAATAATGAATCTCAAAATAATACATTTAATATAACAGCAGAATTCCCAAATGCAAATGATGTAGAAGATATTAGAGAAGCAATTCTTTCTTTACCTACATTGGCTAGTCAATATTTATCTCAAAATAAAAAATAAAAAGGAGGCTTTAAAGCCTCCTTTTTTTATTGGTCTAATTTATATAATTTTATATTATTATTTTTTAATTCTATTATAGAAGAGAAAAAAGGAGGATATAAATTTGAGTAGTAATGCTTCAAAATTAAGGGATAGCTTGTTTGACACTATGAAAATTTTTAGTGAAAAAGCGGCTAGTTCAAATGGGGCTACTATAACAATAGAAGGTCAAGTTAAATCTATTATAGATGAAGCTAAAGGGGAATACATGGTAGATTATTTAGGTAATGCCATTCCCGCACATTCTAAATCTTCTGAAAAATATCAAGTTGGAGATAATATTTATGTATTAGTTCCAGATGGAGATTTTGCAAAAGAGAAGATAATTTTAGGTTATGTAGTACCAAATTTAGATTCAATTATTAAGACTGCTGAATCTAATATTAAATATATAAATATCAGTGATAACTTAATAAATAAAAGTTTTTCTACTATTGAATTGAGTTCATATGAAGAAACTGAATCAGAAGATATGTTTATTACAACGCAATCCTCAGAAGAGTATGGCAGATTAATTAAAGCATTACTTGAGGATAGTAGACTTTTTTCTTTTGGTTTTAGAGCAAAAACTGCATTGGCATTAGAACAACAATGTGCAGGTAATTATGGAATTACTTTAAAAATTCCTGTTATTGAACAAAAAAGTAATAATGTTACAGAAGAAACTTATAAAATCGTAACTTTAGATACTTTAAAAATGTTAGGTAACTATTACAGATTTGAAGAACCTTCTAATCAAATTATTTATTTTCAATTAGAAGATAAATACACTTATGATTCAAGTAGAAGTATTCTTATTTCTTATTTTTGTAATAATTTTCATTCAGATGCAAGTAAAATAGATATAAAAGATATTTTTTTAGATAATCTATCTTTTTATTGCGTAAAACAGTTGGCGGCAACTGATACTATGGGTTATGTATTATCTCTTGAAGCTACTCATGGAAATTATTTTGCTAGTAATTATAATACAACTAAAACAATTACCCCAACTTTAAAAATTGATGGTAAAGTGACTTCATTGGAAAATGTTCCGGTATATTGGTTTAAAGAAGATGTAGGAATTACTACCAATAGTGAAGATTATGTCGTTTTTGGTGGTATTGGTTGGAAGTGTTTAAATGAAAAAGTAAATACTATTACTAATGAAGATGGTACAAAAACTTATGAATATAATACTAGTATAAAAGAATTAAAAATAAATGCGGAAGATGTTTATGATTCTGTAAAATATAAATGTGTTATTTTATATAATGTAAATAGTAGCACAAAAGAACAAATTTATGATATAATAAAGATTAAGAACTTAAATCCAAAAGCGCATATTGAATTGTCTCATACAAATGGAGATGGCTATACTACTGGAGATGTTGATATTACCTTAAAGGTATATATTCAAGATATCACAGATAGTGAAAAGGATTTCCGCAATAATGTTACAACTTCTTGGTCAAGAGAAAATAAAAATGGCGAGTTAATTTCAGGTTCTTTTCTTTCAGTTGAGCCTTTTGAAATTGGAGAGATGGAATTTGAAGGCAAAAAACTAAAATGTTACACTTTAAGAGCGACTTATCCTTCAAATATTGTAAATGAAAAAAATACTGTTTATTGTACAGTAAAATATAATAAAGTAATTACAAATGCGGAAAATCAAAATTTATCTACATTTCAAGAAATTTTAATTGGAACAGAAAAATTAAATGTTCATATAGGAGATAAAAAAAGCTTTAATTTAATTATAAATGGAGATAATGTCATTTATAAATATGACTCTGATGGAGATAGTCCTACAAATCCAAAAACTTATAATGGTGCTATTTCTAATTATGTAGAAGCAATTAAATCTTTAACTTTTACCTTATATAAAGATGATGGAACTGAACTTTCTGATGCAGAATACGCTTCTGTTGAATATGAATGGAAAATTGCAAATGATGAAGGTAACATTAAACCTTTAATTAGACCAAAAGCAACTCCTACAGAAATTGCAAATGGGTTTAAGTATTATCGCGGAAAAGGTAATGATCGAAATTTTGCCTATTCTATTGCAGATAAGTATGATCAAACAGGCGCAGAAAATTCTACATTAACTTTAACAACTAAATTTGCAGATGATGTTTTTACAAGAAACGCTGTGATTACTTTTGTTAAAGAAGGTGCAAATGGTACGAATGGTACAAAATATACTTGTACTATTGTTACTACTGATGCAACAAACCCTACTGCGGATACCGGATATAGATATGGTGAAAAGGGTATAGTTAAAAATCCTAAAATTACTATTACAGAAGAGTTAAAGCGCACTAAACTTGCAAAAAAACTAAAATTTGTGTATAATATAGATGATGAGAAATTATACGAACAGAAGATTAGTGAGGAAGATGGAACTACCTCATTAAAAGAATGTAAACTAGGTATTTCTGATTCTTTATTATTCGCAAGAGTTTGGGAAAATAATGATAGTTTAATTTATAATGATACTTCAAGAACAGATTTAGATAATACTGTAGCTAAATATGATATTGAATGGTCTATGTTTGATGAAGATTTTACAAATCCTTGTTTTGAAGTTTATCCAAGAGAAGGGGAAAAAGATAAGGATAAAAAATTTTTATCAACTGAATGTATTAGATTAAAATTAAATAAAATTCCAGATGTCATTACCGCAGGTGATGAACAAAATGTAATTGATTATCCTGAGAATGAAAAATTTAATAAAATTATTAAAGATAAACAATATTGTAATATTGTTCAAGCAAAAATTACTCCAAGAAGTCAAGATACAGGAGCACCAGTTAGTAAACAAACTGTTTATTGTTATTATCCTATTGAAATAACAATTATGAAAGGTGTAACTGCTGTTCGCAATGAAGGTGATACACTTTATATTCCAAGTATCAATGGTGGCTTTTCTGAAGTTTTATATGCTTCAGATGGTACAAATCCTTCATGGGATTCTTCTGCACCTTTTGTTTGCGGAGATAGTTTATTAGTTTCAAATAATTTTTCTAAGTATTTTAATTTAGTTTGGGATGCGAAAAATGATTTTAATTTAGTAGAATCTTCTATTAATAAAGATGGAGAAAATGTCTTAAAAGTAACTCCATTAAGTAAAAGAGTTAATGGTAACTCTAAAAATTTTATTTCTGCAAAATTGATCTTTAATGCGGAAACTGAAATTACTAATAAAATACATGAAGAAAATATTTTAATTGAAGAAGCAAAACAAGAAATTAGAAAAATTCAATATAATATTGAAGCCTTAAATAGTTTACAGCAAACTTTAAAATATTATAGATGGGTTGCCGCATTAAATGAAATGAAATCATTATTTGCCGCACAAACAAAGGCTGTAGCTTATTTAAAAGAAATGTTAGATCATTCAATCGGAGACTTAAATGATTTAATGAGTTCTCTTAAAAAAATAAAAGGAAAAGAAATTGTTGAAGAAACTTGCCAAAATTTTCTTTCTGATTTAAATAATTTGAATAACATAGTTAGTGCTACAATAGATAAGATTAAAAAATTAGATGGTGTTAATTATACGATGGAAACATTATCTCTTATTGATACTGACTCTATTGGTTTAAGTGATCAAGAAATAATTTCATATACTGATAAATTAGGTTTTGAAGTTGTATTAAAACTTAAAGATATGATTCGTTCTATTAACCAAGGAATTGAACAAACTAATATTCAAATTACAGAATTGAAACAAGAGAGCCTTTCTAATTATAAGCAATTATATCTTGAAATTAAAAATCAAAATTTTTATTTTAGAGATTCTTCTTTAATTTTTGATGAATATAGAAACTTTGTAAATAATTATCAAGCATATGTAAATAAAATTGATACTATCACTTCTTATGTAGATATGAATAATTTTTTAGACGGTCTATATAAAAATGTTTTTCAAAATGTTTTTGATAAAGATGATACAAATAAAACCTTAATCATTAAAAAAGAAATTATAAATAAATATAATAAATTAATTCAAGATCAACAAGAAATTATTAATATTTCAGAAGAAAAAAATAAAGGCTATAAAGAATTATTAAATTTAAAAGACGTAAGAATTTTTCATTATAAACCAATAGTAATGTTGCTTAATAGATATGAAATGAGTGACATTAATGGTTGGGATGGAAATAAACTTGATATTGATGATAATGGAACTTATATTTTAGCTCCTAAAATGGGTGCTGGTATTAAAGAAGAAGATAATTCTTTTACTGGCGTTGTGATGGGAACTAAGAATATTACTGCTGGAGCATTAAATGAGGACGGTGCTAAATTCCAAGTTGGTTTATTCGGATTTAGTAAAGGTAGACAATCATTTTTATTAGATTCTCGAAAAGGTGCGGCAATCTTCGGTATAGCTGGCGGAGTCGAGGGTCAAGAAGAAAGTAATGGCGGTCAAATCATCATTGACCCGTCTTCCGCCAATGGAGAAGGTCGAGGATGCATTTATAGCGGTAATTATTGGAAAAAATATGATGAATATGGTTATCCAATTTATAGTGAAGGTCCAAGTGGACGAGGTATGATTATTGATTTTGCTACTCCGGAAATTAAATTTGGATCAGGTGCTTTTACTGTTGATAAAAATGGAACTGCTCACATTGGTGGTAATGGCAATGGTGACATTGGTGGCTGGAATATTACAGATTCTACTTTATATTCTCAAAATTATAAAAGGAACGCTGGAATTTGCTTAGATGCCAAGAATGATAGTATTATCTTTGGTAATAGTGGTGGAAAAATTTATTCTGGTGATAATGAGACTATTGATACTGATCACGTAGGTTTTCATTTAAGCAAAGATGGATTAAGTTTAACAAGTTCTTATAAAACTGCTAATGGACATAATAAAACAAGTAAATTTAAAATTAAAACAGATGGAACTCCTGTAATATATAGTAATAGTCATTCTATGTTATCTTCAACATATGATGGATTTTATATTGGCAATGATGGTTTTTCTCTTGGTAGCAAATGTAAGATTACTAGTGAAGGAGCTATGTATTTAGGTACTAATGCTACAGAAGCGGGAACAGATAGAGAAGTTAGACATAGCTATTGGAGTATTAACACAATTTCTGAAGCAAATGTAGATACTCATAATTCTACAAGTGATTCTTATATCGCCTATAAAACTTTTAAATGGATAGAAGCAAATAGTGATGATTCAACTAGAAGATCTGTATATTTAGGTACTAATGGATTAGCTATCGGAGAAAGATTTAGTGTTAATGAGAATGGTAAGTTAATGTCTAAATCTGGTGAAATTGGGGGATGGTTAATTACTAGTAGTCAATTAAAATCTAGTCAAGGTGGTATTACTTTAAGAGCTAATGGTTCTATTTTAGGTAGTCCTAAAAAGGGAATAGATGAAGATACTGGAGAGAAGGATGTTTATAATTGGAGCATTTCAAAAGGTGGAGTTGCTACATTTAATAAGCTTATTGCAAATAAAAAAGGGAATATTGCAGGATGGACTATTAGTAGCACTGGATTAAAAGCAAACAATATTAGAATTGGTTCAGAAGGAGACATTATATGTAGTGATAAAGATGGTAATTACCGTTGGTCTATTAAAAGCGATGGTAGTGCAACTTTTAGTAATTTAACTGCAAATGGAAAAGGAAATATTGCCGGATGGTCTATTTCTAGTGATGGTTTAAGTGGAAATAACATTACAATGAAATCAGGAGAAATATATGGAACTAATTGGAGTATTAAATCTGAAGAAGCAACTTTTAAGAATTTAATTGTTACTGGAGGTTCTATAACACTTGGTGGTTTTATATTAGATAAAAATGGTTTTTATAAAAAGGACTCAACAACAACACCTGGAACAGGTTGCATTTCTGCGGATATTAATGGAGGAACTATTGGTGGTTGGACTATTGGAGCAACAGCTATTAAAGGAGGAGATGTTACTTTAGATAGTAAAGGCACAATTACTTTAGGTGATTTAACCATGAATAATAAAGGTATTGTTAGTGGTACATGGAGCATTTTACAAAACAGTGCTAGTTTTGATAAAGTTTCTGTTAAAACTTTATCAATAACAGGAGGGGAAACTGGAAGTCCTTTAACGATAAGTGGAAAAGATATAGTTACTTATGTAACTTCTCAAGCTGCTTTTAGTACTGTTGTAAAGCCTATCATAAAAAATTATATTAGTGAAAATCTTTCAATTACCCATACTAACCCAACAGTAACAGATTCTACTGGAAAAGCTTGTACAGTGTCTGGTGGCGGAGCCACTTTAGTTTGGAAAGCATAAAGGAGATAAAAGGATGGAAGAATTAAGACAAAAAATTATTGCTCTTATTAATGAAAGCGGATTACCTTTAGAGGCGATTGTTTTTATTATAAGAGATGTATATAGGGATGTTGATATAACATTTCAAAATTATTTAAAAGAAGAAAAGGAATCTCAAAAAGAGATTCCTTCTAAACAGGAGAGAGAATAATGGATGCAAGAATTTTAGTTAGTTTAATTATTGTGATAATTGCAATTTTATGTGGAGTTTGGTCTTTTATTAAATTACCAAATAAAGTAAAAATTAATAATGTAAAAGAATGGCTTAAAATTGCAGTTGTTGAAGCTGAAAAGAATTTAGGATCTGGAACTGGACAGTTAAAGTTAAGACAGGTTTATAATTTAGCTATAACTAAATTCCCATGGATTGGACAATTAATTAAATTTGAGACTTTTAGCGAATGGGTAGATGAAGCATTGGTTTGGATGAGAGATGAATTATCTAAAAATGATGCTATTAAAAACTATATCGAATAAATTAAATAGGGCGGAATATGATTTCCGCCCTATCTTTTTTTGGACTAAAATAAAACATTTTAATATTATAGTTTTAAAATAATAGAAAGGATATATAAGGAGGTATTGTCACATGGCAAGTTCAACATTATACCCACCTATACTTAATTATAGTGAACCTGCTTTTATAGTTGCAGAAGGGAAGAATAATGTTTGTAAAATTAATTTTGCTTTATCAGATTTTTCTACAACATCGGAAGAACAATCTATTAAAGGTATACAAGTATCTATAATTAGACAAAGTACAGGACAAAATGTTGTAAATAAAATTGATGATCATAAAAGATATAGAAAAACTGGTATTATTTTATTATCTTCTTCTGATATAAAACAAAATACTGATGGAACATACTATATAGAAATATACGATTCAGATATTCAGTCTGGTGACGAATCAGGGTGGGTTGCGGGATGGATTTATAAAGTTCAATTAAGATTATCTTTAATTGATAATTATAATCCTACTAATAATCCTATTTCTCAGTCTTTATGGTTAACTCAACAAGGAAATAATTTTTCAGAATGGTCTACCTTTTGCACTGTAAAAGCAACAAGTAAACCAGACATAACTATCACCTCCTTAAAAGCAGGAGTTAATAATGTTATAACTACATCTACTTTGCATTTTATTGGTAGTTATGATAATGATGATGTTAGTGAAAACTTATATTCTTATTCTTTAAATTTATTACAAGGTACTAATATTATTGAGAGTTCAGGTTTATTATATTCTAATCAGTATGGCTCCGGAAAATTTGATTATACTTTTAAACATGAATTAATTGATAAAACAGAATATAGTGTTATATTATCTTATTCAACTATTAATAAATACACTGAAACATTAAGTTATTCTATTACAACTGAACAAGCTTTAGAAAATGCAAAAGAAATTTATGTTGTATGCGCGGAAACAGCTGATTATATTCTGCCTTCTAAAGAAGATCCTTTTTATGAAGAATCAATATATACTGAACAAGAAAATGGATATATTAGATTAAAGTTATACAGTAAAGAGAACTCATTTAAAGGTACCGTTATAATTAGAAGAACAGATAGTAAAAGTAATTTCACTATATGGGAAGATATTAAAATAATTACTTTCAAAACTTCCAAAAGCGCAAATGATATTAATAGTTTTCATACTATTTATGATTTTACTGCGGAAAGTGGTATTTTTTATAGATATGGTGTTCAAACACTAGATTCTAATAATAATAGAACAAAATTACAAGTTATAAAAAATAATAATAATGATATTAATATTATCAGAGATTTTGAATATTCTTATTTAATTGGAGAAAATAATAAAATTTTGAAATTATCTTTAAATAATACTATGGGTAATTATAATTACACATATATTGAAAGTAAAACAGATACAATCGGAGGAACTTATCCTGTCATTACTAGAAATGGAAATACTAAATACAGAACTTTTCCAATTAATGGAATGATTTCAACAGTAATGGATGATAATGAATTTTTTACTTCTGATTTAGAGCTTTATAAATACATGAATGTTGTAAGTGCATATAATGAATATAGAATAAAAAATGGATTTTCTTTTAATAATGATTTTCAAAAAGAATTTAAGTTTAGAGAAAAAGTGTTAGAATTTCTACAAGATGGTAAACCTAAACTCTTTAAATCTGCTTCAGAAGGTAATATTATTGTTCAGATTATGAATGTAGCTTCTCAACCAAATCAAACATTAAATAGAATGTTATATTCTTTTACTTCAACAGCAAATGAAGTTGCTGAAGACAGTTTAGAAAATTATAAGAAATATGGATTTATAGAAATTAATGAGGAGGTTTCATAATGCAGCAAGAGATTGACTTAGTAAAAAATGCAGATTTTTTAAAATTATTAGATGTCGAAAATGTAAAAACCTTTTTTGTTAAAATTATCGTTTTAGGTCCAAGTATGAAATATCAAGAGATTCAAGATAGATATTTAGATGAAGTTGCGGAATTCGGTGCAGAGTCTGCGGAAGCGCAGGCTCTATATGCATCTTTACTAGGTATGCAACGAGATGTCCCACTTCGAGAAATACAAGGGCGGACTTCCGCAGGATCTATTACTATTGATGGAAGTTCAGCAGTAAGAAGAGCTGGAAATTTAACTTTTTTAGCTGAAGAAGCTGAAAATGATTTAACAGATATTGATAATTTATTATCAATTAATAAAAAAATACAAATTTATGTTGGTTTAAAAAATACAATAGATTCAAAAAATTATGGGGATATAATTTGGTTTAATCAAGGTGTTTTTGTTATTACTGGACCAAGCTTAACACATGCTACAAATGGAGTTTCTATTAGTTTACAATTTAAAGATAAAATGTGTTTACTCAATGGAGACTGCGGAGGCAATCTCCCCACTTCTATTACTTTTGATAATTATGATCAAGTTATAGGCTTTAAAGATTGCGGAGAAGGTTATCCTTCTATGCCTAACACTTATACAGTTTATAAAATTGGTGAAAAATACTATATGTGGAATTCTACTACAGGATGGTATGAATCTTCTAAAAATCAAATAGGTCAAACTATTTCTGTCCAACAAAGAGTTTTTGATATTATTCTTACTCTTGTTTGTAACTATGGAGGAGAAGCAATTAGCAATATTTTTATTAATGATGTTCCTCTTGAATTAAAGAATGTCGTTAGGTATATAGGATCTAGCACATTATTTTTTAATCCAGAAGATTCTCGATACACTGTTGATGTAGAAACAGGATCTTCTCAAAATTGGGTTCCATTTAATTATAATGAAGATTGTGGATATGTATATACAGACTTTGTTTATCCAGGAAAAACTGGTAGCCTTGTTTCTTCTATTGGTGATAACGTTTGTACAGTATTAGATAAAATTAAAACTACATTAGGCAATTATGAATATTTTTATGACGTAAATGGACATTTTATTTTTCAAGAAGTAAAAAATTATTTGAATACACAGTACTCCCCTATTCAAACAGTAGATAAATCTACTCAATTAACTACCTCTGGTCTTTTAATAAGTAAAGATAATTATTATATTGATTTAAGTAATAATAAAAAATCATCTTATACTTTTGAAGAAGGAAGTACATTAATTAGTTCTTATACAAATACTCCTGATTATGCAAATATCAAGAATGATTTTCACATATGGGGAAAAGCTGAAGATGCAAAAGTAATTCATTATCATATTGCTATTAAGCAAAAACCTGTTCCGCCATATAGAACAAGATCAGTAATTGCGGAAAAAGATTCTAATGGATATTATACAGGTAAAATTCATTTAGCTTCTCAAACGGAAATGGATGAAAATAATATATATATTACTGATAATAAATTAGTATTAAGTAAAAACGATGCTAGTGTAAATAATGAAATAGTAGAAGATCATCAAGATTTAGGGAATATTCACCTAGGAGATAATAAAGTTATTATCAGTAGCACAAAAGTATCTGTAAGACCGAATAGTGAAGTAGTTCAAATAGATTATGCCCCTTCTATTATAAATTATACTCCTACCGATTGGAGGGCAGAATTATATATGAGGGGACTAGAAAAGAAAATGCGTCATCAAAGACCAGATATCTATGAACAAGAATTACTTGATTTATTTGATAGTATATATGATATGAGAGAACAAAAATATAAAGCGGATATTGTTAATCATCCAAATGATTTAAGTTATTGGATTGATTTTATTAATCCAACCGAATTGTTCGATATATCAGTTGATGCTATTGGCTCTAGGATTTATAGTTATCAACAAGATAAAATTAAAAAATTATATAATACAGATGTTCCTAACTTAATTTTAATTAATAGCAATACAGAAGATATGCTTACTTATTCTCAAATGATAGATAAATGTGATCGAGATAGTCAGCCATTTTCCGTAGTTGATCAGAGTGTATTTGATAATCTTGCTATTGGAACTTATGGATATACAGCAGTAGAAGTTGCAAGAGATTTATTATATCAGTATACAGATTATAGTGCTTCTATTAATTTAACAAGTATACCAATTTATTATTTAGAACCAAATTCTAGAATTTCTGTTTATGATAAAGCATCCGGCATATGCGGAGATTATATTATAAAATCAATTAATTTACCTCTTGATGCAAAAAGCTCAATGAGTATTACAGCTACAAAAGCATTAGAGAGAGTATAATTCTTTAAGGGATTAGTTTAAAAACTAATCCCTTCTTTTTTTTTGTCTAAAATTTTCCCAAATTTATTTATTTTTGAAGATTCTTGTTAAGTAGAACTAAAAGTTTTTTAATAACATGAATTCTTCTTCATTTTTATTTTTAAAAAGGCATTCTGCGCCAAATTTTCATTTTAACCTCTTTTCGCTACTACCTCTATTATCTTTGAGAGTAAAAAGATAATTTTTATTTTTATATACTACTGAAAGATATAACAAGAGAAAGAAGGAGAAAGATAAAATGTATAATTATTATCCACAGCAATATGCGGGAGGCAGCTATATGCAACCTCAACCGCAACAATACAATTCCGTATCTGGCCTAAAAGGAAGACCAGTAAGCTCAATTGAAGAAGTAAGAGCAGCTCAAATCGATTTTGACGGAAGTTTATTCATTTTTCCTGATATAGCAAATCATAGGATTTATACTAAAAAAGTTTGTATGGATGGAAGCGCAGAATTAAATGCTTATGAATTAATTAAAACACCTGTTACAACGCCTATTAATGAGAGCATTCAATTAGATAATTTTGTAACAAAACAAGAATTAAATGAAGTGGTTGAACAGTTAAAAGCGTCTTTGATCCAGACTAAAGACCCTAAACCGGCACAGCCGCTTAATTTTTAAGGAGGAAGGAAAATGCAAGCAACACAACAATTTAATCCTATGCAGGTAATTATGGCTATAAGGAATGGACAAAATCCACAACAAATAGTTATGAATATGCTTCAAGAAAGAATGAGTCAAACCCCAATGGGACAAAATTTAATTACATTGGCTCAAAATAATCAAACTGCGCAAATAGAACAAATAGCAAGAAATATTTGTAATCAGCGTGGTATTGATTTTGATAAAGAATTTAATTCCTTCAAAGATTCTTTGGGGATTAAATAATATAATATTATAAAAGGAGGACATTAATATGTTCAATTCAGCAACAAGTGGATACTCTTTAGCAGATATTGCTGCTGCTACAGGTAGAAACAACAATGATGGCTTCTGTGGCGACTCAGGAGCTTGGTGGATTATTATCTTATTCCTGTTCTGTTTTGCAGGTGGCTGGGGTAATGGTAATGGTTTATTCGGTGGAGGCAGAGAAACAACAGCTTCTGGAATCACTGATGGATATATTTTAACATCAGATTTTGCTAACATCGAAAGAAAATTGGATAGTGTAAACAATGGTATTTGTGATGGTTTTTATGCAATGAATACTAGTATGTTAACTGGTTTTGGTCAGATTAATGATAACATTACTAAGCAAACTATTGCAGATATGCAGAACACAAATGCGGTTACTGGACAGATTACCGCATTAAGTAATCAATTAAGCCAGTGCTGCTGCGATAACAGATACCAGTCTGCAACACAAGCAGCTGACTTAAATTATCGTTTAGCTGAACAGTCTTGTCAAACAAGACAGGCAATCGCAGATAGTGCACAGTCTATTACTATGAATGCAGATGCTAATACTCGTAGCATTTTAAGTGCATTACAAGATATGCAGACTCAGGCTTTACAGGATAAGATTAACACTCTTACAGCAGATAATCAGTCACTTAAATTTGCTGCAAGCCAAGCTGCACAGAATGCTTATTTAGTTAGTGCACTTAATCCTAGTCCAATTCCAGCTTATCAAGTACCAAATCCATATACTGGCTATTATGGATATCGTAGCGGATGCGGATGTAATGTAGCTGCAACTATTTAAGGAGGATTTTAGGTATGGAGATTACAAGTAATGCAGTACAAATTGTAACTGCGGGAAATAATGTAAATTTTACTGAAACTGCTGTACCAGGTAATTGCTCCATAATGCATAGAGAAGGGGCAGGCCAGGTAAAATTACGTGGTCTGACCTCTACTCAATGTAGAGCAAGATTTAAGGTTTATTTTGGCGCTAATATTGCTATCCCTACGGAAGGTACTGCTGGACCTATCTCATTAGTATTAACAATAGATGGAGATCCAGTAGCTACAACAACAATGATTGTAACACCAGCAGCAGTTGATGAATATTTTAATGTAGGCGCAAATGTTTATTTAGATGTGCCAGCATGCTGCTGCTCTACTATTGGAGTTAGAAATCCTGGAACTGCTTCAATTAATGTTCAAAATGCTAATTTAATAGTAGAAAGGGTGGCTTAATATGGAAAGATTAAAAGCAATGAAAGAACAGCTTACTTCTTGTGTACAATCTCAACTTGGAAATTTAAGTGAAGTAAATGCGCAAGAACTTGGTGAAGCTGTTGATATGATTAAAGATTTATCAGAAGCTATTTATTATTGCAGTATTACAAAAGCAATGGAAGAGAATGAAAAACAATATAAGAGCGGCAATTCTTATTATGCTCGTCCAATTTACTATGATGATAAGGAATATGGTTATCCTTACTATGATAAAGAAAGAATATATTATGGTGGCAATAAAGGTAACATGAATATGGGTACTGATGGGTCAAGAAGATATTATATGCCAGAATTTTATAGGGAAAGAGAAATGCCAAGGGAGAATTTGATGCGAGATCCACGCGAGGGACGTAGCCCATTAAGTAGAAGAATGTATATGGAATCAAAAGAAATGCATCAAGACACGGCAAAGAAAATGCAGGAACTTGAAAAATATGTTCAAGAATTAAGCGCAGATATAACAGAAATGATTGCTGAAGCTACTCCTGAAGAAAAACAATTATTGAAACAAAAAATTGCAACTTTATCTAATAAGATTGCTTAATGTTTAATATTAATGGATATGATTGGAAAGTAAAATTAGTATCACCCAATCATCCTCAGTTACAGAGATCCGATGGTTTATGGACTATCGGATCTTGTAATAATAATTTGAGAACAATCTATATTAGTGACATGCTTGATGAACGAATGCTTTGGAAGGTATTATGTCATGAAATTACTCATGCAGCAATGTTCAGCTACAATATACTACTAACTATAGATCAAGAAGAATTATTAGCAGATTTAGTTGCTACTTATGGTTATGAAATAATTGAAATTACAAATAAGGTGTTTAGCAAAATAAAGGGAATGACTAATTAAGTCATTCCCTTTTTATTTGTTTAAAAAGCACTTTTTGAATCTCCAATAGCAGGAAGTTTTCCTTTTATTTCTTGAATATTCAATTTTTCTTTATCTTTTAAATATGCTAATAAAATACATATGGCGTCTGCTTCATCATCCTGGGTTAATGTTAACTCAGCCTGGACCGCCGCCTTAGCGTATTCTATATCTTTTATTTTTTGTTGTTCTCTTTTGATTCGGTAACCTTGGATACCTAGAACGGATCTCCATGAACTTGGACCAATAAAATTAATTTTAATATTTTTATTATATTCATAAATAGCTACAGCAATACATCCTTGTAGCCAAGTTAATACTTTTCCAGTATGATTATTTGTACCATCTGGTCTTACTTCTTCTATAATAACTTCTTCAATATTATTATTTTGTATAATTTTAATAATTTCATCTCTCATAATAGTAATTCTTTTTTCCACACTTGTAGAAGATGATGAAATTGCCCCATATTGAATAGCTTGATTATCTATTTTAAAAGCCCAACCACTTCTTTTTGTAGAAAGGTCTAATGCTAAAATTTTTGACATAATATTCCTCCTTATAGGTCTATTATATCAAAAATTTTTTAACTAGTCAAATTTTATGCTGTTTCCGCAGTTGTTATATCAATATAAAATTTCATAAAATTTTTATATTGAGCATCATCTTTTTTATTATAATTAAAACCAGGTATCGCTAGTGACAGATATCTATTATTATCAGTAGTAATAATGTCTGAAAATTGAGAATAATTAGGAATATAAGGTGTATTTAAGTACACATCTTCAGCGATATAAAAATTATTATCATTAGGATTTAAAAAACTAAAAGGTACTAAAGAACATAATTTATTACTTCCTATACTATTAGAATTAGAATTTTGAGTAGGAATACTAATTAAATCTCTTTCATCTTCTAAAAAAACATATTGACGTTGTTCTTTTGGCATTATGGCATCACCAGAAGAACCCATATAGGTATGAAGGGTATTATTAGTGAAAAGAAAACCTTTTTTAATTTGATTCGTATTTATATTTTTAAAATTAGTTATAGCAAAATTAAAATTTTTTAAATGAAAATTACTATATTGTGGATTAAGTAGTGATTGACCTAAAAAAGTATCATATAAACCGAAAATAATTGAATTTTTAGTTTTTATATATTGTATATTTATATCCCAAAGAAGTTTTTTTTCTGAATCAAAATAAAAAATTTCATTTCTAGGATGCCTTTTATTATAAGATCCTAAATCATTAGTACCTATAATAATATTATCAATACAAGGGTTTACAGAAAAAATCATATATCTATTATTATCAGACTCACGATATATGAATTTGATACCATTTTGATTATAATTATTATTTAAAAAAAGAATTTTGTCTCCATCATTCCAGTTTAAACCTAAATCAATAAAAATTTTTCTTATTTTTTCATAATCAATACTATATATAGGAGTATTCGTTGAAACATCATAAGTTTTTTTTGTTATAGTTTTTTGTTGAATAAAACTTGTATAAGCCATTTTTACACCTCTTTATTAAAATACTTATTTAATAGTAGTAATCCTAACTCTGTATTAGACATATTTTCAAAAATTCCTTTTAATGGAATCGAATTATAATAAATTTGTTCTTCAGTATATATTTCATTACAAGTAATTATATTCATAACGTAATCCTCTCCTTTGTATTTAATTAAAGAAAAATTATTTTCTATACTATTTTGTACTCTTTCTTTAATCGAATAAAGAAAACTAATACATTCAGATTTTTTAGAAACTAATACTATTTTTATTTTATTATCAAGTTCTTTTATTCCACATATCATTCCTATTGCCCACCATTCAGTTATATCTTTTGTATCTGAAAGAATATAACTAGTATTATTTATTTGGAATAACATACAAATAGGATTTATGAAATTTGTTGGTTTTTCTATTTTATAATTATTTAAATCGCTATATAAAGGAGAGCTATGATATTTTATACTATAAAGAAATAAACTATCAAATGATATTGATTTGTCAGTAGTTGAAATATCTTTTATTATTTCATTTTTCCCTTGTAGAAGGTGTATTCCATAACCTTCATTAAAGTATTTTATATTAATTTTTTTGATATTGTCTGCCATTATATCAAAAGTAGCATCTTTATCTGTTTTTACGCCTTTGTCAGTGATAGCAGATGCAATCTTACTTTTACCATCACTGACAGATTGAAAAACCTTGTCGAGTTCTCCTTTTATAACTTTATTTTGAACAGGATTCTCTGAAGTATCTGATAAAGTGTTATCTATAGTAATACTTCCACTATCCCATTTTTCTTTCTCTTCTTTAGATACAAATTGATGATTATCATCCGTTTTTAAATCAGATAATTTCAATTCAGATATTTTATTGCGGGCTTCCGCATCTTTTATATCATAAACATTATTATCTATTTCAATTTGTGATACTAATGGATTCGGCATTTTCTCCTTTTACCTCCTTACTTTCTACATTTTCTCTATTCCCATTATATATAGGACGTATATTTTTTAGTATAACTTTTTCTCTATTGAAAGATTCAGTCATTTCGTAATTGTTATTTTCCTATTCCCCATACAATATTATTTTCAATTTTTAGATAGTTATATTTCAAATCGAATTTACAATTCTTAGCATAATGATTTGAACTTCTTGCAATTCCGCCAAATTCAATATTTGAAAGAAAACAACTTAATCCCGTTGCAGCAAAACTTATATAAGTTTCCCAATTAACAGAATCAGTGGATACTTCCACGATATAATTTAATCCATCATATTTATATCTAATATAGTACCAAGTATTAAGATTTAATGTTTTTTCGGAAAGCCCTGCAAGATCCCATGTAGTTCCTTCTATTGATATTCCTGCAAATAATTTACCATTATTAGATCGAGGTTGAATTTCTAAACTAGGCATATTATAAAATTTATTTGTAATGTCGCTTCCAAAAAAGACTTGACTATTAGATGTTAGATTTGCAACGTATACCTTAACTCCTATTTCCCATGTTTTTTCTCCTGGTCTAAAAATATCAGATTTAGATGGCTCAAAAAATGACGAAGCATTATTTATTGATACTATATAATCTTCAATAGTTAAATTGTTTATACGTAATCCAGAAAATACATCTGTTTGAATTGAATAAATGTTATCAGCCATTGTATTAAAGGTTGCATCTGCGGCAGTATTTATTCCTTTATCAGTGATTGCCGCAGCAATTTTACTTTTACCATCACTGACAGATTGAAAAACCTCATTTAATTTAGCAGTAATTACTTTATTTTGGACAGGATTCTCTGAAATGGCTGAGAGTTCAGAATCTACTTTTATTGCAGAGCCTCCGCCTTCAGCAAAAGGCGTTAATATTTCAGAATCTTTTTTATAATATCCATAATTGCCATTATCATCTATACCAAAACCAAAAGGCAATTCTTGAACTAATGGTAACTGAACTTCGATTTCTTCATCCGCCAATAAGGCGATATCATCAGGTAACTTTTCTCCTTGATGAGTTGCAAGATAATCGATCGCCGCCTGTACATTATCTGCTTCTATCTGAGAACTTGTAGAATTATAACTGACTCCTTCTGCATTATTCTCATTCTTTTTTACATAATTACTTTTAATATTATTAATTTCAGAAGTGATTATCTTATTTTGAACAGGATTTGTAGATGTTCCAGACAATGCATCATCACAATTAATTTTTTCTGTTTTTTTAAGATAAGTGTCTTTAATGATATTACCATCAGAATCTTGTTCTGCTTTTTTTACTATTGTATTTCCATTTTTAATTTTATCTATTTCAGAAGCAACTACTTTGTTTTGAATAGGTTTTGTAGAAGAAGTGTTTAAAGTAGAGTCCGGAAGATTAAATTGTTGCCAACCTCCCCATGATTTACCATTATTACTTGAACTTCTTTTAAATTCTAACTGGCTATCAATATAATAAACAAATTGATATAAATTAGAAATATCTTTATATATTTTTAAGTATCCTATTTTAAAATTAGTAGGAATATTTGATGCATTTGAAGTAATTAAATAAGTATATTGTATGTCATTTAAATTATTTAAATCAACTTTAGTTGAAGTATAATCAATTACCTTATTTGTTACTTCTGAATTTATTCTAAATACACCATTATCGACTAAAATAGTTTCTCCATCAGGAGATCCTATACCCTTTTGAGATATTGTCATAATAGGGATATTTAATTTCTTATAGATTGCGGAAACCGCTTTATTTAAAGTTGGTTCGTCTCCTGTATAAGGAACAAAATTGTCAATAGTAATATTTAAACCTGGTAAATAAAAAGTTAGCATAGGTTTAAAAGTTACATTTGCTAAAGTGGCATTTGCCCATACTACAATAGCTAAAGAAACAGATGTACGCCCATCAAAGGATAAAGCGGCACCCTCGCCAAAATCACCATTAACTGAGGTATACTGATTACTAGCCCAGAGTCCATACTTACCATAGCTGCCGCCCGCAGGACAGCCAACTAATCTATATAATCCTTCAGATGGAATAATATTATTTTGTAAAATAAAAGTTGTTGCTATTGTAGCAGTTCCATTTAACGTAAAACTTCCATCTTTATTATCTACTATTGTAATCCCATTTACTATAGTATTATCATAAGAAGGTTTTAATAAATTTATTATAACAGTATTAGCAAAATTGTTACGGTCTTGTTTTATTTCTGTTGTAATAACTTTATTTTGAACAGGATTTATAGAAGTATCTGATAAAGCATCATCGCATTTTACTACTTCATCTTTTCTTAAATAAGTTTCTGAAATAATATTGCCTTTTGCATCTTTTGTTGCTTTATCAGCAGTTTCTTTTCCATCAATTAAGTCATTTACTTTATCTTTTGCAATAGTTGCTTGAGTTTTAGCAAAAGTAATAGAGTCTTGCATCAACCCTATTTTAGTAGCTACTGCATTATTTTCAACTGGATTCTTAGACCCTTCCTTTAATTCTGAATCAATAACTTGTAAAACATTCCATTTTTCTTTTTCTTCATCTGTGACTGTTCTATGAGAAGTATCTTCTTTTAAATCTGATAAATTTTTTGGGATACTATCTCTAGCTTCCGCATCTTTTATATCATATAATATATTTGCTATTTCAATCTGTGAAACCACAGGATTATTTGCCATAAAATAATATCTCCTTTCATCTCCTTATATAGAAAATACTTTTTCTTTTAAATATATTATCTTTATTAGACCAAAAATAGTAATGAGTTATTCACCCATTACTATCTTATATTTTTTATTACTACTATTATTATTTATTTTATCTTCTAATGCCTTTATTCTTTTTTCTAATTGTCCAGTAGTGTTATAAATAGTATTTGTAATAGTACCATCCCCTAAACGATTACCATTAATATAAAATGTTCCATCATTATTAAGAATTACCTGTTGATCCAAAACCGCCATCTCCCCTTATTGTACCTTTTAATTCAGTAACTTCATTAAAATCCATAGAAAGATAAGGCAAAAGAATTAATTGAGCAATGCGGTCGCCGGCTTTTATAATTTGAGGCTGGTCTGTATCATTGTGTACTGGAACAATAAATTCACCCCGATAATCGGAATCGATTACAGCTACACAGTTCGCAGGACGTAAACCTTGTTTTGTTGCAAGTCCGCTTCGTGCAAAAATAGCTCCAAAAGTTCCTTCCGGAAGTTCCATTGCTAATCCAGTACCAATTTTAATAGTAGAATGAGAATCTATCTCAATATCCTTATCTGTTGCGGCATATAAATCATATCCCGCCGCATATTCAGATCCATGTAAAGGTACTTTTGCTAAATCATTTAATTTTTTAAAATTAATCTTCATTAGCTTCTACCTCGTTTACAGAAGGGAAACAAGTTCCGATTGAATACTCAACACTAACATTACAATCCGGCTCTTTCAAATCGGTAAAATATTTTACTAACGTAACTTTCCAATATTCATCAACAATTTCTCCTTTTGCTTTTACTGTTTTATATTCTGTTGATGATTTTAATAAAGTAAAACGATTGTCCGTTTTGGCAGCTTCAATTAATGCTGCGGCTTCTTTTTCACTATTTACTCTATAAATTTCCTGCGTTTGACATAAATATTGTGACATAAATCCTTTTAACTCCTTTTATTTATCTATTATAAATTGTAATAGTACAATTATCATAACTATCTAACATTTTTTCTTTAAAAAAGCTTAGATAATCTCGATTACCACATAAATCAATTTTATTAATATTATATGTAGATTTTAGACCTTTTACTGAATCTACAATTCTATCAACGGAAACATAAATTTGTTTTTCACAATTTCCATTAATATAAACTAATATTTCTTGTTTTGCTACAAAAGGTTGAAAATTAACTATAATATGATTGTTTTCTTCCATTTAAACCTCCACAACTTCATAAGGTATTAATTGATACATATAAATATTATCTGTAAATTTGTCTTTTAACCAAAATTCTACAATATCATTTTTTTCTTCATCAACTAATAAAACGCTTCCTCTATTCAAAAGAACTTCTAGTAAATTATCTTTAATCTTTTCTGTAGTTGTAGAATTATTAATATGAAAAACAACATATTGCCTATTATCGGGACAAATTAACATATAATATTCTTTTTTATTAATCATTTTTTTAGCAAGTTCTATAAGCTTTTTATTTAAACAAATCATATCCATTTGCTTTTCTGTTGCTACCATTTGCTTTGCCATTTCATATAAGGTAATTGAACCTTCCATCCTTTTATCTCCTTTATATAATTATTATAACAAAAATTTTATGGAAAATCAAATCTCTTACGTAAGATTCTTTGATTACTACTTCCTCTCCATTTTAAATTGTAATCATATTTTTCTTGAATAAATTGACCATCAATTAAAACATCAATATAATTTAAAATTTCTGCGGGAACCGCGTCTAAAGTATATCCAGTCCAGAGCCATATTGTCTTATTCGGGAACGCCGCCTTAAAATCTTTACACAAATTCAAAACTGTATCATAATTTTCTTTGCATAAGGGTTCACCACCTAAAATGCTTATTCCAGAAATATGATCATCAATAGAAGAAAATATTTCTTCTTTTATTTTTTGAGTAAATTCAATACCATAATTGTAATCCCAAAGTTCTTTATTAAAGCATCCTTTGCAATGAAAAGGACAACCGGAGAAGAAAACTGCTGTTCGCAGTCCTTCTCCATTAGAAATACAGTATCTTTTAATCTTTGCTATTTTTGCCATAATCAATCTCCTGTGAATCTATATGATATACTCGATCATGGATATCTTGAGCTCGACCTTCATTAAAAGGGTTTGTAGATACGTATCCACAAATTCGCACAGCAATATTCATTTTATCAAAATCATCATTTCCGCACTGTGGACAATGAAATTTTAAGTCATCTTCCATATGAATATTTCTGCATCCGCACACATGACAATAAGATGTCATTGTATTGATCTCCGCATACATAATAGTATTATAGATATGTTTAATTACTTCTAATAATGCAGGAATATTTTTTGTCATATTTGGTGTTTCAATATAACTGATTGCTCCACCTAAACTCAATTTTTGAAATTCGCTTTCTATTGAAAGTTTATCAAAAGCATTAATATATTGAGACGGAGTAATATGATAAGAATTTGTTACATAATTTTTATCATTTACACCAGGAGTAAAATCAAAATCTCTTTTAATTGCTTTTGCAAATTTATAAGTCGTACTTTCAATAGGACTTCCGTATAGAGAGAAACCTATATTAGTTTCTTTTTTCCATTCTTCACAGGTGTCACTAAGATATTTCATAATAGATAAACCTAATGCTTTACCTTTTTCAGTTAAAAGAGTTTCACCTCCTGTTAAGCAATAAACTGTTTCCCAAAGTCCAGCATAGCCTAAAGAAATACTTGAGTTATCTCCAAATAATAGAGGATCAATTACTTCTCCTGGTTTTAATCTAGCTAAAGCACCATGCTGCCATAAAATAGGGGCTACATCAGATTTAGTTCCTAATAATCTGTTATGTCTTAACATTAAAGCTTTTTTACATAAAAGTAAATTTTCTTTTAAGATTTTCCAAAAATCTTTATTTTCTTTTTTACTTAAAAGTGCAATATAAGGCAAATTAATTGTACATACGCCTTGATTAACAAATTATATATTACTATATAAATTAGACTATCTCTTCTAGTTATTTAAACTTTGGAAAAAATTATCAACTCTTATTTTTTGTTCTTCTTTTGGAAGATTTTTTATTTCTTTAAATAGTTGATGCGATTCCTTTTGTTTACCATATTTACGAAATGATTCTGGTTGTTTTCCATTAAAAATTTCTTTAAACTCTTCTCTCCATTGCCGAGCCACTTTTTGATTAGTTTCTTTATTTTTTAAATTTCTTTGTTTTAATTCTTCCTGACCTTTTTCTGATTGATAATATTCTTTTAAACTTTTTGAAACTTTATCATATCTATCTTTTTTTTCTTCTTCTGACATATTAGCATGAACTTGAATCATTTTTTGTCTAAAATCTTCTAAGGCTTCTTTATTCTCAAGTCTTTTTTTATTAGCATTTCCGTCAATAACTGCTCTTTCATGTCGTTGTTCTGAAGTTGAAGTAGAAAGCATTATTTGACTTCTTTCTTCTCTTGTATATAAATTATTAAGATAAGTAAAAGAACCAGTTCCTCCATCATTAAGATTAATACATTTATCTTTTAAAAGTTCTTTCTTCCTTTTAATTAGGATTTTTTCTCCTTCATTAAGTTCTTCTTCACTATTAAAATATGTTAAAATAGTTTTAGTTAAACCATTAATTCCATATTTATCTTTATATCTCCTAATTAACTTTCCGCTACCATAATAATTATCTTCAAGATTTGAAGTAACATGCTTACCATAATAATAACAACCATCTAATCCACTATCAGGATTATCAATTTTAATTTCATATAAATAATAATATTTCATTTTAGATTCTCTCCTTTAAATTTATTTATAATATATAAAATTTTAACAACCTGATTAAATCTAAAATGTCCAAAGTTTATTTTTTATAACTAGCGAGGCACTTCGAATAGTGATAAAATCTATTCTACTGGGCTACACACATCACCCATAGTCGTTACACCTTCAAAAATCTTTCGATTTAAGCTTGGCACGGTATTGTCCTTTTTAAAGGAGTTCACCGTTAGCCGCCAATGCGACACCGCTTTATCATGCGTTCACCTCGTTTATTTAGACGGGACACCCTAATCAGTTAAGCGTCCCCAGTATTTATGATTAATCGGATCTCCAGGTAAAAATGATCTACATCCCATGCATCCAAAAACATCGCCTTTTAATTCTTTCATAACTTTTGCGGAAATATAATCTGGAACAAGTTGTTTTGAACTACATTCTGCAGCTAACTGAGTTAAATACCAGTATTCACTATTTTCAGTAATATTGTTATCATCTAAAACAAAAAGCAATTTTGGAAATGCAGTAGTTACATATGCACCCTTTTCATTTTTAACCCCTTTAATTCTTTGTTTTAGAATTTCTTCTATAATTAAAGCTAAATCATGTTCTTCCTGTTTATTTTTTGCATCTTTTAAATATAAAAACAAAGAGCAAAATGGAGATTGACCATTCGTTGAACTCATTGTGATTAATTGGTATTGAATAGTTTGAATACCATCCGCAATTTCATCTTTTACTAAGTCTTCTATTGCAGAAGGTGAAAATACAGGGAATTTTCTTCTATACCTTTTTCGAGATTCTTCTACAAAAGGAGCTAAATGAGCCATATTAATAGTTTGACCGCCGTATTGTGAACTAGCCACTTGCGCACAAATCTGAGTTGTTACAGTAGCAGCAGTTCTAAAACTATGCGGTTTATCAATACGAACACCGCTTATAACAGTTCCATTTTGAAGCATATCTTCAAGATTTACTAAACAACAATTTGTCATTGGCATTGCTGGACTATAATCACTATCATGAAAATGAATTACACCAATTTTATTTGCCTTTTGAACATCTTGAGGTAGTAATAAAGTATCAGCTAATTCTCTACAAGTAAAACCTGCGATATAATCTCGCATTGTAGGAATAATACGAGTATCTTTATTAGAATTTTCTTTTTTAGACTCTTCATCTTCTCCAGAAATTAACTCATTTAACTGTTTATATTTTTTAGTTAAATTTTCTTTGACATTTCTAAAGTTAGATCGATTTTCTCGATATAAAATAAAAGCTTTTGCGACATCTTTTCTTTTAGTAGACATTAATCCTTTTTCAACAATATCTTGAATTTCTTCTACTGTTAAAATTTTTTCTTTAGCAATGTCTGCAATATAGTCTGCAATGTTACCGGCTTTTATTAAAGCATAATCATCTGTTTTGCCGTCTACTTCATAAAAAGCAGCTAAAACTGCATCAACAATTTTCATTTTATCAAAATCTAATTGCCGACCATCTCTTTTAATAATCTTATTCATATAAGCCTCCCAATTATTTTATTTTATATTTTAGGGTTTACAAATATATATGAAAAAAGTAATAAAAATATTATTTATTATTACCCATTTTAGATTCTTTTAATTCTTTAATTTTATAATTCAAATAAAATTCTGCTTTTTCTAAATCTTCTATCGTTTTTTCTATATCGGAAAGTGCGGCAGATGTTTTTCTTCCAGCCCTAGAAATATACTTAACAGTATTTCCTAAACAAAAATCTAATTGCCAATCTTGAATAACCTTAATAGGTTCATATTTACGACCTTCACAATAATGTGAAGGTCTTGTTACTGAATTATAATCATCGTCTATCATATTCTTCTCCTAATCTTCTATATCTATTTTTTCAGTTGTAAATCTTTCATGTTGAAGTTTTATTTCATTTCCAATAACTTCAGTTATTTTATAAAGTTGGTGACAATTACTATGTTTATAAGTTTTTCCTACAAATTGATCGTCTCTTCTAAATCCTGTAATCATAAGCATATTTCCTCTACCAAACCATCCTTTTTCCATAACTTTTTTTGAACCATCTGGTTGAATTTGAGAAATCTGTTTTTTAAACATTGCGTAATAGTCTCTAGTAAATTTTACAGAAACTACTCCTGTTGTAGTTAATAGTGAAATTGAACATTTTGTATCATTTTTAGCCAAAACTGTTCCAATTATTCTATACAATTTATAAATAGGAATTTGATGATTTCCCCTTTTAAAGAAATAATCTACTTGAGGTTCTGAAGGTAATGAAAAGAAATCTGTAAGTCCATACTTATTCATATCAACATTTTTTAATTCGTGATCGCCATGATAAAAACATAAAGATTGCATTTCCCAATGAGATAAACTACCTTCCGCGTATTTTTTCCAAGTTTCTTTAAATAATTCTGTATTATATTTATTTAAAATTTCTTCTTGATTAGCTTTTAACCATTCTCTTGGAATATTCATTTCAGACTGATAAATTTTATCCCATTTAGTTTGTAATATACAAGTAACTCCATTAATAATTTCTATTTGTTCCGAATATTTTTCCATGAATTTATTAAAAAATTCTATTGAAACTTCATCAAAAGTATAATACTGTCCTACTTTTCTATAAGCTTTTAAGTATTTATTAAAATTAAATATTCTAACAGAAAGTTCTAATTTTTTAGGTACTAAGTTATGCTGAATAAGACCATTGAAATTTTGTAAAGTTAAACGGTTTTTAGGCTCACAAATTTGACTAATATAATAAGCCATAATCATTTTTCGATTACCATTAAAATCTTTATCTATTTCATCAAATGCTCCTGCTTTTATTAAGTTTATCATAATAGTCTTTGTTAAAGGGCATTTTTGCATGAAATCTTTTAAGCTAAAATAAGGTCTATTAGCTTTAATTTTTTCAACAGTGTCTCCATTAATATTACTAAGTGCTTTTAACCCATATAGAATACGATTATTTTCTATATCAGGTTTATAGCCATAATCTGAAGTATTTATATTGATAAGAGAAACTTTAATACCTTTTGAGGTAATTGCGCCAATAGCTTTTGCAATTTTACCATAATCAGAAGTTTTTTCTTTTTTTATTTTTCCACTTCGATCCGGCAAATCTTCATACTCATAATTCTCAAAATCTTCTTGTTCATATATATTTACAATCTCTTGGCTATTATTTTCTTCCAAAGAGCCACTATTTACAACTAGACATGCAGTATCCCAGTATATAGGATTCCAACGGGTGGCAATATATGCAGTTTGAAACCCGATAAAAGAATACGCGAGCGCGTGTATGGTAGAAAAAGAGTAGCCCATTTGAGGTCCGACCCCGCATTCCCATACATATTTACCTAGCTGTTTTGATTTAGCTTGGTCTAAAATTTTTTGATGTAGTTCAGGAATTTTACTCATCTGTTTCTTCCCGACAATTTTACGCGCGGTATTGGCATCTTTTAACGAAAATCCGCAAATATTTTCATCCATTAACATAGTCATTAATTGTTCCTGAGAAGGTGGAACACCATAAGACTTTAAGAAATGCGGTTCAAGAACTTTCTGTTCTTCTTTTGTTAAACCATATTTATCCATTTCTTCATACCATAAACTAATATTATTCTTAAAACGAATATATTTATCCATTGGCTGTTCTCCACCATCTTCTGATGTCATTAGTCTTAATAATCCATTTGCATCGGAAAGTTCAAGAATAGTTCTAGGTTTAATTTTTTTTGCAGCTTGAGCTCCTACATCTGAATCAAATTGAAATAAGTCAAGAATATTTACATTATCAATATTATCCCATACTTCTTTACTATCAAGAGGTAAAACATTAGGATGAAAATATTTATCATAAGCTTCTCTTAATGTGAGATCTTTTTCAATTTCGCCATACTCTTTTAAAAAGTTAATAGCTTGAACAATTTTATCCTGCACTTCAGTTACTAAAAAATCGTATTTCGTAGCCCCTGCCCATTCTGCATCATGCAAGTCATATTGAGTAGTGATATCTCCACTAGGAGTTACCATATAAGCATTAAATTCAAAAGGATCTTCATCATTAAAAATAACTCCAGATGCATGTGATCCTCTTCGTGAAACTAATCCTTCAATACCCATAATAATTTCTAAAAGACCAGGATATTGATTTACTTCATTTATAAATGAATTTACAGGTTTCCGTCCTTTATCTTTATCTCCATAAACTACATCTTTTAAAGACCATAAGAAACCTCTTTCTTGCGGAATTAAAGAAGACATATATTGCGCAGTATCAATATCAATACCATCCGGAAAATCTTCACTTCTATATCCTCTACAAGCAGTTTGAATAGCAGATTTTGTAGTTTCAGTACCAAAAGTTGCAACTAAAACTGCACCAAGATTTTTTTTAAAAATATCATCAATATCAGAATAAAAATTCTGTCCACGTTCTATTTTGATATTTTTTAAAATCATATTTTTCTTACTCGGAGCTAAATCAATATCGATATCAGGTAGCTCAATTCTTTCTGGATTTAAATCGTGTTATCCATTATTTCTAATGGCACAGACTATATCTTATTCTTTAAATATTCTCTATTAAATAACCATAATAAAAACCAGTACCACTTTTAGATCTTGCATTCTTTAAGCCAGTACGAGCACTTTCTACTTTATCTGTTTTGCAGATATGATTTTCTACAAACCATTCAGCACAGTCTTTAACAGAATCAAATTCCTTTTCAAAGTTGTCTTTTGAAATTTTAATTCTTTTTCCTGCTGCTTGTCTAAACGTAAATCTTGGAATATTATTTTGATTTAATATATCATCTACTGTATTATGATCAATTCCAAAATTTAAAGCAGTTTTTCTTGCACTTCTAGTTTTATAATAATCTTCAATAATTTCTTTATTTGGTAATATCTTATGATATTGTTGACCACCAAATGTTTCATTATATCCTTTTAAAAAACTATTATAATAATCAATCCAATAAATTTCTGCTTTATCAAGTTGCTCGAATGTTTCAATACCATCCTGTAAAATTTCGCATTCAAAATTTTCAAGACCATATTTTCTAATTGCTTTATAAAGAGTTTTATTTACATCATTTTCATGCGTACCAAAAGCATGTTTTTGATGTTCTTTCCATCTCTCTTCAACTGTTTTTACTGTTTGACCAATATAGCATTTATTATTTATTTTGTTTGTTATTTTATAGATTAACATACAGTAATCTCCTTTCATATTTTCGCTATTATATATAAAAAATAAGATTACTGATTTTTACCATTCTGACCAAAACGGTAGAATATTTAAAGATTTTCGCACTTCAGATGGTAGCTCATCTTCCACCTTACTCCTTTCGGATAGTCGTTACACCTTCCTTATAAAGGCTTGGCACTGGATTACCTTCAACTTTACTTGCTAAGGCTTCCCTGTTAGCATAAAGATTAATAAGTCATTTCCTACTTAAACTATCGTTCTTTACACACCTCTGAGCATCAGAGTTCACGAAATTTTTTATACTATATATCACTATATAGGGAGACTATTTTAAAATTCCTAATCTCCAAAATGGAAGCTCCCACTGTATAGGATCAAGCTGAGTCACTCCTAAAAGATAATGATTTAAACCAGAACAAGAAGAACCTCTTCCCGCTCCAACAGTAGATCCGCATTCCCAAAATTTATCAATATAATGTTTTAAAGTAATAGGGTAAGCAAAAATATTAGTACCTAATTTTTCACTAATAATTTTTTTAGTTTTTGCTTCTTCTTCCAATCTTTCCCAATACTCTTTTGTATTTTTATTTAATTCTATTAATTTTTGAGTACATTCTTGATACCAATATCTTTCAATTTTATCATCAGAAGTCATTAAGGCTGCAAGAGTAGGATAATCTTTCGCAATTTTATTAATAATTTCTTGTCGTGTTTCTTTTGGATACTCAGGTACATCGACTTTAGGAATTGTTTGATTATGTGCTAAACTATAGTTTTCAATTTTATCATAAATTTCCATAGTATTTTTAAACATATTTTTTACAAAAGATTCATCAAAATTAGATAAAGAAAATTTTGTTATCATTTCTTCATTAGAATGAAGATAAGCATCTTGATAAAAAGAATCTACTTCTCTTTCTTCTTGGTGTGAGTTTAAAAAAGCTTTATGAACATATCTATCTTCTTTTGATAAATAATGTGAATCTGAAGTGCATATCATTTTTATGTTAAAAGCTTTAGCTATTAAAGCAATTCTTTTATTTACAGTAATTTGTTCTTTACTAACTCCAGGTTGAACTTCTAAGTAAAAATCATCTTTAAATAAATCTTTATTCCAAAGAATAAAATCAATAATTTTATTATAAACTCTTTGTATAGTAGCTGTATCATTAATTTTTTCTGCGGCAGTCAGCTCTAATATGCATGAACCTAGCTCTCCGCCGATACAAGCAGTACTTGCAATTAAATTTCCAGGATCTCTTTTTATAATTCTTTCAAGATCTTCTTTTAATGTATCAACTCTTGTTCCATTTCTTTGGTAGTTATTTAGCCATGCTAATGAAGATAATTCTCGTAATTGTCTATGCCCTTTTTTATTTTTACTCAATAGAATATAATGATAATGTTTATCCGCAGGTCTTTCATCTACTAAATAAATTTCATTACCGAGAATAACTTTAAAGTCTGGATTTTTTTCTTTGATTTCTTCTGCATATTTATTTGCTTTTGGATGCGCACTTAAAACTTCATGATCAGTAATTGCTATTCCTTTTAAACCTAACTCTATCGCTCTATCAATAAGGGCTTTAGGCGTACTTAATGCATCTATTAATCTTACATTACTATACATAGTATGATTATGTAAATCACATCTAAAATCCATCTATATTTCCTCTCTCTTATTTTTATCTTTATATAATTATTATACCATATTTTTAATAAAAAGTCAAAGCGGGGATGCGCCACCCCCGCTTACCAATTATTCCAATATGTAATTACACCTTTTTTCCATAGTTCATTATATAAATCATCAGAAATATTTTCTTTTAATTTATCAACATTAATCCAATGTTCATCAAAATGTCCATCACAAGAATGACATACCCAACCCCATTCCCAATGTTTTAGACCATTTATCTGCTTTAGATGCCGCCAGCCGCACTGTTCAGGTGAATATTGCATTTTGTCACTATGTAATTCCTTGCCGCATATTCTACATTTAACATACTGCTTTTTAGATTGCCATTTCTTTTGTGTCCAATTTCCATATTTATTTAATATATCAACCCATATTTTATCTATTGGATTATTACTAAATGAAAATATCATGCAAAGTTGAATCCCCTTTCAAATGCCTCTTTTCTAGTAGGTTCTCTTTTGATGAATTCTTTACATTCAAAAGAGAATACAAAGAAATCTATCATATATCCAAGATTATCTAACTTGCCATTCATTTTCCCAACACATTCTTCTCTGCTTGTTCTAAATTCATAAACATTACCGTGAACACAATTTTCACATTTATTCCATTCTTTTATTTTTGCCATAATTTATGTTTCTTCCTTCTCTTATTTAATATATTTTTAGCTATACCTTCTAATAAATAACAATCATATTCCCAATTTCTTATAGGGTTTGAAAGTATAAGATTATTAACTTCAGGTAATAAAATAGGATAAACTTTCTCAAAAGTTTTTCTATATTGTTCTGCAATATTTTTATATATTTGCAATTCTTTTAACTCATCTTCATCAATAAATACTATTTGGCTCATTTTAATTACCTACTTTCATAATACTCCTTCTCATTTTCAGGTGTTAATAAAAATCTTGTTGTTTCTAGTTTTAAATCATCTATTGTATAATCTGCATCATACGGGATCCGAATTAAAGGAATATTATTTCTAAAACAATATAGATTTTTTCTCAAATCATTTGCGTGAGTTCTTTCATAATGTTCTTGACTATCCCATCCAGTTCCAGTGTAGAAAAAATGTTGTTGACCATCATACTCTATGATATATCCTTTTTCAAGATTTGTACCTATATGAAAATCAAATTTTTTACCAGGAAGGTCTAAATAATCTATTTGATATTCAAAAGGAATATTATTTTCTGTTAAAAGTTTTATAATTTTTTCTTCATTTTTAGAATTGGTGCAACCACAAGATTGAGATTTTCCACTTCGTAAATTACTCATATCTATATCACAAGTGTTTCCGCAATCACATTTACAATGCCAAAGAGTATGCCCTCCATTTTCACTATAAATAGGAAATAAGGCAACTAATTTACCAAAACGTTGACCTGTTAAATCAATTCTTGTTTTTCTGCATCTTTCAGCAGCAAGTTCTCTATTTAAACAACCGCAAGATTTGGATTGACCAGAAGTTAACAAATATGATTCAACTTCTTTTTCATTACCACAAATGCATCTGCATTTCCAATATCCTTTATTATTTCGTGATTTTGCTTTTCCAATAACCGTCCATCTACCAAATATTCTATTAGTTAAATCATATTTACATTCACATTCATTTGTTCCTTTTGTCAATGTAAAAGCAGGTTTAACAAAATATTTATTACATTTTATGCATTGACATAACCAATGTGCCTGTTTAGAATTTGACGTAGATGGAACTTCAGTTCGATATAAAACTCTATAATCCCCAAATTGCTGATTAGATAAATCCTTACATCTTCCTATTGGAATAATTTTATAATTTTCAATTTGTGTCATTTTTATTTCTCCTTTACTCTTGTTATTATATATAAAAACAATAACAAGAGTATTGCAAAAATTAGTCCAAAAAATTATCTTACTAAAACTAGACGGGAAGCGGCGCGCGTGCAGGCTGTATAGAGCCATCTAGCATGTTCCTTTTTGTCAAAGGGGAATCTTTCTTCTATTACCAATACTTTATCCCATTCAGAACCTTGTGCTGCATGTCCAGTAATACAGTATCCATAAGTGATTTCTTTTGGGATATACTCTTCTCCTGTTCTCATTTTTAATTGACCTAATTTATAAGCAACTCTCCAATTAACACAAGGAGTTTCTTTTAATAAAAAGTCTTTATCTATTTCTAAATTAGAAAATTCTAAATCTCCATCTGGTATAAAATTACCAATAATAATAGGAAGATCATGTCTATCATTTTGAATAAAACTAGGAATTCTTCTAAAACTCTCTATTGGATTTATAATAGTACCTGTCATTCCATTAACAAGAGGATTATTATCTTGATTAATACAGTCCCAATAATTTCTTTTAATTATCAATTTTTCTCCATTTTGAATTGTTCCTGTATAACCCAATAACTCTCTAATTTGGTTATTTAAATTAAATCTAGTTAAATTTGTTGCACAGATAACTTGATCAGCCCATAATAACATACCTGTATTTAATTCATTTTTATTAAAAATTTTTACTTCATCCCCTTTTATTTCTTCAAAAGGTTCAAATTTTCTAATTTTCATTGTTAATTGAATAATTTCTGATTCAGCAGCTTGTCGCATAATTTCATCAAGAAAAATATGCGGATGATCTAATAAATGATTTTCTTCATTTTTATCAATAACTGGAAGCTGAAATGGATCTCCTAAAAAAATAACATAAACTTTATGCTTTAAAAGCATATCTACCATAGTTTTAGGAACCATACTACATTCATCAACTACTACAATAGTATAATCCAATTTCATTTTCGGTTTACGAAAAAAGCCCCCACCAGGTCGTGGAATACTATCATAAAGTAACTTATGAAGAGTTAATGCATTAGCATTACCTTTTTTCCTTAATACTTCTGCAGCTTTGCCAGTATAAGCAGCATAAGCTACCTTGCTAGGATCAACATTAAGTGCGTCAATAATAAATTTAACTAGAGTTGACTTACCTGTACCTGCAAAACCTGAAATAATAGTATATTTTTCATTATCCTTAAAGCGATCAACTGCGATTTTAAGTCCTTGTTCTTGTTTAATAGTTAATTGCATAATTTTAATCCTTCTTATATTTTTATATAAATATTATATCATTTTTTTTATAAAAAATCAAATATCTATTTAAAACAATTTTTACATTTAATAACTTTTAAAGGAGGAGCAATAGGACAAATGTCTCGTTCATTAAGGTTGTACCATTCAAAAATAAATAATCTATTACACTTACTACATCTTATAGGTATAAATGCAAATTTATCATACTTTGTTATTGTCATTTTAAAATCCCCATACTAAAGCCATATTACTTTTATTCTTATTTTCCACAATTTCATAATCAATCATTTGTAATTGAGGTATTCTTTGATAATTCCATTCATTTATACAACATTTACAAACCGCATTAATAGTAATAACTTGAGGAGTTGAAAATTTTTCTATTTCTTCTTCTGTACCACCAAATTGAATAATATCAATATTAGGCAGATTATATTTTAAGGTATTTGATTTCATCACCTTAAAGACATCTTCATTTACTTTTATTCCTTTAATATAGACTAAAGGACGCTCAACATCTTTACCTATAAAGTCATTCATATCTGCCATATAAAGAATTGCACTTGGATCAATAGTTAATAAATCCCAAACATAATCTACATAATAACAAGATTCTGAAGGCATATCTTTTAATTTTTTATCAACAAAATCTATAAATTGATAAAACCAATCTCCATCTACTTCGGCGGCATCTGGATAATCGTATCCTAAACCTAGACCAAATGCTCCTTGATGTCCAGCTGCAAAGATACAACCTGGGGCTTCCGCGCATATATCTTTAAAATGAGTAACTCCAACAATATCACAACCTCTTGCTGATCCTTGATATGATATTCTTCCATCTTCTTCTGTTTTTTTAGTTAAAACACAAACTGGTCTTTGATACTTAGACATTATTTTATTCGCACATAATCCTGCAATATTAGAATCAATTTCTCCTGGTTCTAAAAGAAAAACTAATGCTTTATGATCTAATAAATTATTTTCTTGAATCTTTTGTTCTAATAATTCCATTCCTGCATCTTGTGCTTTTGTTTGACGATTCTTCACATTTGTACAAGTACGTAATGCCTGATCAACTATTCTTTCAGTTTCGCCAAATTTATGTCCTCTTTTATTTGAAGGAATTTCTTTAAAAGCATGCTTGTTTAACATTGATAGAAATACTAACTGCTTTTCCTCTTGAGTTCCGCTTCTTACCATAGCATTTACAAAAGGGACAATAAAAAAAGCTGCTCCAATAGGAGTAAACTCAAGATCATTAAAATAAGAAGGTTTATAATCAGATTTATTTAAAGAAAAACTATTCTTTTTTGCAATTTCCGCAATGAAAGGATTCCGTATATTTTCTTCTTTAAATCCTGTAAAAATAAGATGCTTTGTTTCTAATGATAACATGCTCATCATATCTCCAGTTAATCCAAGAGCAACTAGATCTAAATAGTTATTTGCAAAATTAGTATTTAATAAATTATCAAGGTATCGACAAAATTGCCAAGTAACACCAACTCCAGAGAATTCTTTATTAGGATAAGGAGATAACTGATTATTAATAATACAAGCATCTTCATAATATAAAGGTTTTACATCTGCTTCATGATGATCAAGAACTAAAATATCAATTCCTAACGATTTTAAATAAGCATGTTCTTTAAAATCATTACTACTTGAATCCGGGGCTATTATAAATTTATATTTAGAAGCAATATCTACGCAGTCTTGTAAACCATGTTGTTTTCCCGAATGGAGATACCAAGTAATATTATTATTTACAAAAGTAGGAAATACATCATTAAGATAATTAATTAATAACGCTGAACTAGTAAAACCATCACAGTCTGCATCTACTATAATTAAAGTAGGATCTTGGGCGGAGACGTGACTTATAAGCATCTTAGCACCTCGCTCAAGAATTTCTTCACCGAACGCCGCCGGACTATTTATATCCTCATCTGTTGTATGTAAATAGTGTTGAATATCTATAGGCTTTAATCCTCTATTTAGCAATATATGTTTTATTGGATCTCCGTCCTCTGTCCATTCATTTTTTAATAAAGTAACTTTCATTTTTTTTATCACTCCTAATATAAATTAATTCTACTATTCATTAATTTCCAAAAAATTTCTGTTCCACAATCGGTAGGTGAACATTTATATCCTGTTAAATTATTTATATCCCAAAGATAGGTAATTTTAATTAAATTCCCATATTTTTTTTGAATATTTTTTAAATTTTTTATTTTTCTTTTTGCAGCTTCTTCTTCTACATTTCTCCAATCGTGATCAAATCCAACAATAATTTCAGTTACTCCTAAATTTAAAAGTAATTGAACTTGATAATTAATTAAAGAACTTCCGCAACAAGCTACTCCAATGTTATTTTCTTTTAAAATATTTTCAAGTTGTAATACAGATTTTTCGCTTTCTACTACTATTGCTTTTTTAATATTTTTTATATTTTCTTTATTTTGATAAATTCCATATAATGAAAAAGATAAAGGATGATTATACATT
>JALFMW010000293.1 GCA_022782605.1 Clostridium sp.
GTGACTAAAAAATCTAATCCACTATCAGTAGCTATCCATATATTCCCATTTACATCTTCTTCGATATCATTTATATAAGTTGAACTTAATGAATTTTTATCCTCAGCATTACAGTTATATATTTTTACTTTTTCGCCATCAAATCTATTAAGACCATCTTTTGTTCCTATCCAAATATATCCTTTACTATCTTGAAAAATTGATGTGACATATTCATTAGAAAGGCCCTCTTCAATAGATACTTTTTCGAATTTTGCATTATTCAACATTTCTGCTGATGATTTTATAGGAATTAAAATATTAAATAAAATAAATACTATTAATAAATTTATTTTCATATACCTCATTGTCGAATCTCCCATAATTTTACAGTTACTCTTTTATATTAATATAATCAGTATAGGATTTCAATAGTTTATATTTTTCATATTAATATTTAACATAATTTTAATTTAAAACATAATTTGTAATAAATAAAATTTTTAAGAGGTTATGTTTATGAAATATCTATTTGGATATAAGATTTATGATTCACAATATCCTCAGATGAAGATAATTGAAACACCTAAATTTATACTTAGACCAGCAACTCTCAGAGATGTTAATGATTTTTATGAATATTTTAGGCAAGATAAAGTAGTAAAATATCTCCCCTTTAAAGCACATAAAAATATTACACAAACAAAAATGTTTGTTAGAAATTTTTTTATTAATAATTATAAAAGTGGTAAGATTGGAAATTATGCTGTTTATTATAAACCTGATAAAAAAGTAATTGGAAATGTAGGCATTAATAATGTATCACCTAATGCAAAAAAGGCAGAACTAGGTATTTGTATAAATCCAAAATATTGGGGACATAACTTTTCAACTCAGTTAGCAGCACTTAGCGTTATTTCAGGATTTGAATTTACAACACTTGATAAACTAGTTGTAATTACCTACTCTGATAATAAATATACTCCAAAATGTATTAATGCCTTAAAATTTGAGTACATTAAAACCTTAAAACCAAAAGGTAATAAACCTTTATCTCATGTTTTTGAACTAAAAAGATCGGATTATTTAGAATTGAAAAAAGAATATTTACCTAATTTAATAAAACAATTTTCATGAAAATTTATCTATTGTTAGATCAAAAAAGAGCTATCTATTGATAGCTCTCATTTTTATCTTATAAATTTATAATTAACTTACTTGTAATTCAACTTCTTTTTCATCATTTTTGCTTAAAGCTGATTTGAACATAGTTACTGAAGTATAAACAACTACTGCAACTACTAACCAGTTTAACCAGTATACTGGTAAATTAGTAACGAATAATATAGCAAGGACAGAACCTACTACACCACCTATTGTTATACCCATTGATACTTCTCTTACGTAAGCACCTTCTTTAACAAATTTTGTACTAGCTATTGGTCCAACGAATGCACATGCACCCATCATTATTGGAAATGCTGCTTTTGGGTTCATTCCTAATAATCCAACCATTGCCATACATGGTGCATATAAACCTATACCAGCAGTCATTAATGCTCCTAATATGAAGTTTCCAACTACACCTATTATTAATTTAACTCCAGTAAGTCCTATAGCATCTCCCCCAGCTGGCATTAATCCTAATTGTTTTAAAACTAGTAATATTGCTGTTCCAACAAGAGCTACTCCCATAGTTGATTGAACTTTCTTTTCTGGTAATTTAGATATTACACCTGCTCCTATCCAAGAACCAACTACAGCTGCAACTATCATACATAATAATGTTAATATGTCTATTTCTATAGCTGTTAATGATAAGAATGCTTGTGTTATCATTGGTAATGCATGAGCAACATTTAATGTACCTGGTAATAATTTATCTGGTACGTTTACTTTTTTATTAAATTTTAAAATTGCTGTTGTTGTTGCAAATGAACCAACTCCTATAGCATCTAAGAAATCTGTAATAAACCCTATTAATAAACCTTGACCAAAAACGTCTTTTTTTCCAGCGTCTCTGTTTTTTCTAAAGTCTTTTACGTAAACTGTTGAAAAACCTGCTGTTATAACTGTTAGAATACCTAAAATTGCTTGTAACATAAATCCTTTAGCCTCAACTTTCTTTTTATATTTTTTTAAATTTATACATAAATTAATTATTTTTTAATTATATAAAGCAAATCAACATACTAACAACAGTAATTAAGAAAGTAATAATAGCAATAAATTTTCCCAGAGGATTTGCCATGTTTATATTCCATCCCATACCTAATCTTTTTTCAACAACTAGATTAGGATCATCTTTATTATAGTAAATAAATCCGTAAATCCATTTTTCATCGTCATTTTCAATAGTATAATCTCCACGGCCCTTAGGTTTAATTGAACTTAGCATTATATAGAAGTAAATAATAGGAATTACTATTAAAATTGGTAATATACATGAACTTAAGGTTAACCACATTGGTATATTTCTTTGCTGTACCATAAATATTGGTATAGTTGTAGTAATTGATTGAATACTAAGTGTTAGTATAAAGAATGAATATCCTATACCATTTAAATATCTTAGTGCTTTTTTCCTATTTAATTCTAAGTTTATACTATCTATATAAGTATTCGCTGTAATGCTTCCTACACCTATAAGAGCAAATAATAATACCATTGATATATCTAAGAAGTTGATAAAGAATACATTTATTATATTTTTCTGAGAATAACCATCAGCCTTTCCTCCTGCTCCCCAATGTGTAATTATAACATCTGGCATATTTTTATAATTTACTAAAACATATAAAAAAGATGTTAGTGATAATAGTATGCATATTCCAAATAATATCTTAAATTTTTTAATTAATTTTTTCTTTTGTTGTAATAAAACTTCATCTTCATTTATAATTCTTCTTTGTTTAGTTTCTTTTTCTACATTTATATTCATTTTCAATAGATAAGAACTTTTTACATATTTAACTTTTTTATACTCTAATTTAAGTATAAAAAAGAAGAAAGTAAGATATATGGTGATAGAAATTATAGTATCAATTACCATATTTAACTTAAATACATTTTTTAATATTAAATAAATAATAATACTTAAAATTAAAGATATATTTAGCTTTACTTTAAAGTCTTTATTTATTTTATTTTTTAACTCTTCTTCCAGAGTTATTTCATTTATATATACTCCAAAGAAGTATTTTTTACTGCTTAATAATTGTGTGCTCAAAGCAATAATATGTGTAAGTAATATAATTAATAAAAATAATATATAATTGATAAAAAACATAAGCTCCCCCTCCATTTATTGTAATTGTAATTACTATTTATTGATTTTACCATATTTAAACAGTATCAACTCTGTAATTATTTATAAATATTTATCTAAAAATCATCAAAAAAGCACCTATTATATTTGTATTATTCATTATGAAAATTTATAATAAATATAGACTTTTACTTGAAAGGACATAACTTATGATTACTAGAGAATATGTTGTAGCACTTATTAATGGTGATTATGCAATATTAGAAGACGAAAATAAAGAGCAAATAAGTATAGCAAGAGCTTTACTTCCAATGGAAATAAATGAAGGAACTCGTTTATTATTTGAAAACTTCCAATATACTATTATAAGTTTGTAAAAATAATAAAAACTACCACTATTTATATAAAGTGGTAGTTTTTATTATTTTATTTACTAAACTTCAACTTTTAAAGTAGAACAGCTACTCATCAAACCATCCCAAAGTGCATGTATATATTTTTCAAAAGTATCATGATCATATTTGTATAGCTCATCTGGTATAGAAACTTTAACCTTTCTAGCTATTTCAAATATTCTTTTTAAAAAATCATGATACTGATCATACTTAATCATTTCTAATAAACTTAATAATTCAATCTCATGTAATTTAGCTTTTTTGCCAATATCATACCCCATATTACTTATTTTTTTAATTTCTTCCATTTAATCACCCACTTCTATAATTATAGTTTATCAATATAAATATAAAGTCAAATTCCAAATGATTGATTTCTTTAATTAAAGTTAGACGAATTATTTTTAATCAGTTCAACTATCTTTAATTTTTCCTGCTTTTTACATTAATAATATTGTATACACTTTGCAATAAATATACAATATTTTTCACACGACATTTAAGTTGAATTTTCATCAAAAAAAGTATTATCAAATCTATCATTGATAATACTTTTGACTATATTATTCACATTTAAATGAATTGCAATGTGCATTTTGTGCATCTATTTGTACGTTATCAGCATGACATCCTTTGTTTTCATTATGTACACAGTTATGAGCTTCACATTTTATGTTATAAACATCTGTATTCAAAGCATCAATACTATTAACAAAGCTACTTTCTGCTCTATCTACAAAAGTCGTACATGTTGTATCTGATGTTTGTACTGCACTTTGACCACCTACATTTATAGCACCGGCTTTACATTGACGATCAAAATTATGTGAACAATTTGTTGCATTACAACTTAAACCTCCACCTTGCATATCAATACCTCCTTTATTAAATCTATATTTTATTATTTCCATCAAAAGAAAAAATACACAAAAATCACCCTTAGTCTCCTAAGAGTGATTATCTAACTTAAATTTATTTTTTATAATGGTATTGATATAACATCATCTTCTTCATAATTGCTATTTTCATCAACTTCATGTATTTCATTTATATTATTAATAATAGCTCCTATGTGATAATTATAAACTGAACTTGTATGATCTTTAATTTCTAAATCATTTGATAAGCCCCCACATATACACTTAGATTTTATATAATTTTCTTTATTTAAGTAACACTTATCTTTCATTTGTTCTAAGATTTGTAGGTGTAGATATATTTGTCTACATTTTTTTATAGCATCATTAATCTCTTTATCACATGACATATCAGGACTATACTCTAGTTCTTCTAAGAAGTTTTTATAAAATTGCTCCAGTTTTGTAATCTCACTTTTTAAATGGGATCTATCTTCATGTTTTCCCTTTTCTATTTCACCTTTTAATAATTCTATGGATGTCTTTTCTATTATCCTAAGTTCCTTATAAATACTTTTTAAATAATTAGGTCTAAATATAAAATAGTTTACACATACACCGATTATTACTCCTATAGACGTATCCCATGTTCTAAATAAGGAATATTGTAATGGATTATTCTCCCCTATACATAGAAGTATTGCACAATATACCACACATGCGATTGTAATCGAATCATTTATTTTAAAAATATTACAAATATAAATAGTTGTAATAATTCCTATACATGCTAAAAAAGGTGACCCTGGGTGAATTAATACAAATAAAAAACCTATTATACCTCCAACCAATGTTCCTTTTAATCTATTAAACCCCACTCTAAGAGAGCCTTTTACTGTTGTTTGCATACATACAATACAAGCTGCTGCTGCAAAAAAGGTATTATCTATTATATGTAAATAGCCAATTAACACACATATCATAACACCTAATCCAGTTTTTATATTTCTCATTCCTGGTTTTTTTATCTTCAAAATACTCCCCCCCTTCCTATTATTTATAATACCATAAATAATATTTCAAAAGAAATAGCTTTAATTTCCATGAATATCTTTTAATTCCTCTCTGTCTACCCTAGCTTCCTTATCATCATAAGCTGATTTACTGAATATTTTTTCTGCTTCAATTAAATCTAATCCTTTTATAGTCATCTTTTTAGGATCAGCTTCTCCTAGTTTATCTTGATAAAGTCCATATATATAGGCAACTGCTTGTGGTAAAAAACCTAGTAATCTTGCACCTATACTATCTGCTGCTAGAGGATCTGTTGATGCTATTATAAGTCCTGGTGTATCTACTGCTTTACCAAATGTTGGTCCTGTGCCTATCATAGCTTTATCTGCACTTATTATAGCTAAATCTATCGGAACTTTATTTGCCATGCTTCTTATAAATCCGTGCAGGTCATCATGTATCCCTGTATTTTTCTTCGGAAATCCATGTTTTGAGGCTGGCGGATAACCCATGGCAATATTTTTTATACTAGCTGTAACAGTTGCCTCTTCATGATATTTTAGTTGTGTAAATGATATTATCACATCTACCTCATCTATTATTTTATTTATAGGTGTACTTTTGATAATTTGATGATCTAATTTTAGTTCTATAAAAGGTCCATAATTCATATCTATAAATTCAATATTTTCCTCTTCTATCACCTTGTCATATCCAACACTTTTAATAACTGTTGGTGTTTCAGCTCCTCCAGAGCCTGTTGCTATGTATATGGCTGATGGTTCTTTTGTTTTTACATATTGTATAAGTTTTTGCAATGTTTTCGGACCAACTACAACACCTTCCTTAGGTGATTTATCCTTTACCCAATTAGGTGTGATTATTACTTTATCTCCTTTTTTAATAATTTTATCAATAGGTAGTAAATCTAAAGCTTTTTCTAATGATTTTCCTTCTGTTAATGCCTTAGTTATGGCAACTATAGGCTCTTTTACTCTACGATTTTCTCTCATCTTATCACCTCTTTATATAGAGTGTTTGCATTTATAGTTTTGTTATGCTAAAAACTCAGCTGAATTTTATGTTTGGTATAGTTGGTTGTATTATTGTATCGCAATATTAATATATTGCGAATCAAAGTATATAAAAATAGCCAGACATGTTGGTACTACCAAATGCCTAGCTATTTTTATTATAAATTTATCACATATTTCTTTCACTGTAACTTCATATTTTTTAGCTTCAAAAACAACCTCATCATGAACATGTATTACAATGTCAAAATTACTATCTCTCAATCATATCAAACAACTTATAGCCTAGGTGAGCTCCTATCACCTAGGCTACTTTTCTATCAAATTTTGTATATATTACAATGAATATATACAATCTTTATTTCTTAATCTTTCTACTTCCTCAATTTCTGGCATAGAGCAAATTGCACCTTTTCTTGTTGTTACTATAGATGCTGCTGCACTGGCAAAAGAAAGCATATCTTTTATTTTTTCTTCATTTAGTTCATCTATATTATTGTCAATAATATATCCTAAGCAACTTCCACAAAAAGTATCACCTGCTCCAGTTGTATCTATGGTATTATCTTGTAAATAAGCTTCTTGTTTTATAACCAAATCCTTATAATAAGCTATGCTACCTTTACTTCCAGCAGTTAATAAAATAAGCTTTATGTTATATTTATTTTTTAATATTTCTACTGCTTCATCAATATTATCACAATTAGTTAAAAATTTAGCTTCTTCATCTTCTATCTTTAAAATATCACATACAGAACATCCAAAATCTATTTGTTCTTTAGCTAAGTTTAAGTCTTCCCATAATAATGGTCTTAAATTAGGATCAAAAGATATTAGTATATTTTGTTTTTTTGCCTCTTCTATAGCTTTTTTTGTTGCTATTCTCACTTTTTCATGTGTCATTGATAATGTTCCAAAATGGAATATTTTCGAATTTCTAATTAATTCAAAATTTACTTCTTCTTCTGTTAACATCATATCTGCTCCTGGATTTCTATAAAATGAAAAACTTCTTTCTCCATTTTCATCCGTATTAACAAAAGCTAAGGTAGTATTAACCTTATCATCAAATACTAATCCTTCAGAACTTATACCCACATTATCAATTGTATTCTTTAAAATTTGCCCAAAAGCATCTTGTCCTACTTTTCCTATAAAAGCAGTTTTTTTATCCATTTTATTTAACATGGCTAATACATTGCAAGGAGCTCCTCCTGGATTAGCTTCATAAGTATTATTTCCTTGATTGCTTTTACCATCAAGAGTAAAATCAATTAATAACTCTCCAAGGGCTACTACATCATATTTCATATTCATAAATTCCTTTCTATACTGTTCATAATACTTAGTTTAAATAGTATATATCTTAAAATCACTCAAATTATCTATTTGTAATTTATTTTCTAGTGGATTTACAATATGACTTATTACATATTGTCCCTTATTTATGTAAGTTTCTATTACTCCATAATCAATATATACTTCTATATTACATTCATCTTCTAACTTTGGAGTTGATGCTTTTAGATTTACATATTCTTCATTAAAGACTTTAGTTCTATTAGCAGTTATGATATTATTTTCAAATGTGATTTCATATCCACCTATGCTTATTTTGGAATTATCTTTTAAAGTAGCTTTTATACATGTAGGATTGCTAAAATCTACATCATCTATATCTATTTCTTTTGTAAATAAAGAGGATATATTTGGATGAACATTAGTAGTAATTTCTTTATTTTTAACTTCTATTACTCTTGGTAAACTCATCATTCCTAGCCATGTGTGGTTTTCAAAATGTTTATTCATTCTTAACCAACCAAATTGAACTCTTCTTCCATCTTTATCTATAAATGTTTGTGGAGCATAGTAATCTAGCCCTAAATCTGCTAATCTAAAATCATCTTTATCAAATTTTGTATTACAACTTTCTTCTTCAAAATCCACAATACCTATCACTGCATTGTTTGTTGGATATGTTCCATCAGTATAATAATTTTCTGGTGACATTACTAATATATTATTATCATTCACATTAAATATGTCAGGACATTCCCACATATCTCCTAATCCATGCAACTCAAAAGAATTTATATATTCCCATGTCTTTGCATCTTTACTTCTATAATATAATAGTTTTCCTGTATGTTCTTCTTGGTCAGCTTTTTTTACTTTACTTCCAACAATCATATAATAATTATCTTTATACTTCCACACTTTAGGATCTCTAGTATGTGTATAATGACCTAACTTTTCATCCATAATAGGTGGTATTATTAAAGATTTATCATTGAAATTATCAAAATTAAATCCATCCTTAGAAATAATCATTGCTTGTGATGATTCAAATATATTATCTTTTGGTACTGTTGTATTATCTTCTTCTGTTTCTATATATTTTACAGAGGTATAGTATAAATATAAATCTCCATCTACTTCTATAGCACTCCCTGAGAAACATCCATTTTTATCATATGGTTTTGATGGAAATAATGCTATTGGCTCATAAGTCCAATTTACCATATCATCACTTACAGCATGTCCCCAGTGCATAGTTCCCCATTGAGTTGCATAAGGAAAATGTTGATAAAATGCATGATATTTTCCTTTATAATATATAAGTCCATTAGGATCATTCATCCAGTTCCTTTCACTAGTTAGATGTAACTTTGGCTTGTTCATTGTTTGGTTCTCCTTCATGTAAATAAGTAATTATATTTTCTCCTGTTTCTATATCGAAAAAATGTAATCTATTTGTATCTATTACAAATTCAATTTTCTCGCCTATATTTTTCAAATCATACTTTGACGCTCTTGCTACTACTGTTTCATCACCTAAAGAAAAGTATATATTATTTTCATTTCCCATAACTTCAACATTAGTTACAGTAGAATGTAATATATCATCTTTTCTAAGATTCATATTTAAAAAATCAAATTTAATATCTTCTCCTCTAATACCTAAAATCATTTTCCCTGATTTTTGTAATCTATCTCTTACACCTTTACTTAGATGTATTTTATTTCCGTCCTTAAACTCTACTATATTATCTATTATATTCACCTCTATGAAGTTCATCTGAGGAGATCCTATGAATCCTGCAACAAACTTATTTACTGGTTCATCATAAAGTTTAATAGGTGAACCTATTTGTTGAATGACACCATCTTTCATTACTACTATTCTATCTGCCATAGTCATAGCTTCTATTTGATCATGAGTTACATAAATAGTAGTTGCTCCCAACTCTCTATGTAATTTTGTTATTTCATTTCTCATACTTACACGTAGCTTTGCGTCTAAGTTTGATAGTGGCTCATCCATTAAAAATACTTTTTGGTTACGAACTATAGCTCTTCCAAGTGCCACCCTTTGACGTTGTCCTCCTGATAAATTCTTTGGCTTTCTTTTTCTATATTCTTCAAGTCCTAAAATATCTACTGCCCAATCTACCTTCTTATCAATTTCTTCCTTAGGAGTTTTTATATTTTTTAGACCAAAAGCTATATTTTTTTCCACTGTCATATGAGGATATAATGCATAGTTTTGGAAAACCATAGCTATCCCTCTATCTCTTGGTAATAAATTATTTACAACTTGTCCATCTATTTCAATACTTCCCTCTGTTACATCCTCAAATCCTGCTATCATTCTCAATGTCGTAGATTTACCACATCCAGATGGTCCAACAAATGCTATAAATTCTCCCTTTTCTATATTTAAATTAAAATCTGTAACTGATTTTTTATCATTTCCTTTATATTGTTTATTTACATTTTTTAAAGATACAAAACTCATATCTTAACCCTCCTTAGTTCCTGATGTAGTAACTCCCTCAACAATTTGTTTAGAGAATAATGAATAAATAATTATTACTGGTATTGTTATTAATGAAATTGTAGCTAATACTTGTCCAACAGTTGTATTATCGTTAGCCGTTATAGAATTAAGACCTATTTGAACAGTTAATAAATCATTAGATGTAAATATTAGAGATGGCCATATAAAGTCATTCCATACACCTAAAAAAGTAAATACACTAACTGTAGCAACAACTGATTTTGACATTGGTAATACTATTTGTAAAAAGTATTTTAAAGTGCTACAGTGATCCATCTCAGCAGCTTCTCTAAGCTCATCTGGTAATTGTATAAATACCTGTCTAAATAAGAATATATTAAATGGATTAACAATCATTGGTAGAATATATCCTATTATATTATTTAATAAACCAGCTTTTGCAATCATCATATAGTTAATAGTTATTATGGTTTCTGCTGGTACTATCATAAGTAAAGTTATTACTAATACCCATCCTTCTCTAAATGGAAATTTAATTTTTGCAAGTGCATATCCGGCCAAACCATTTACTAAAATACTTAGGACTATAAGTACTGCTGAATAAAAAACTGTATTTGCCATATATTTCATTAAATCAGAGCTTTTAATTATAGTTGCATAATTACTAAAGAAGTTTCCATCTAAACTAGGCGGTTTAAATGCACTCATGGTATTCATATCTTGTATAATTTGAGCATCTCCTTTAAATGAGTTTACTACCATCCATATCACAGGAAATAAGAAGAATAATGAGACTCCTATCATAATTAAACATATAACTATTTCGATAATT